>NZ_JADQAK010000031.1:0-26647 GCF_022129285.1 Psychrobacter sp. Ps4 | reverse complement strand
TTGTGCCCCCATTTGGATTAATATTTAGGGGTGACAACTATCCTGCCATAGGGGGGTTATTACCCATTCCACAAGCTCAATACTATTCTATCGATACATCTCAAATAAAGAAGAAACTACTGAATAATAAAATAGTTATCAATAATTGAATAGTTAGAATAATGAGTAAAATCCTTTTCCTATCTATAATTTCATTGACTAGCTCTATGTGTCTTATATCTGTTTTTCTATATTCTTTTTTTAAAATTTTTTTTCTCATCTGAATACCAGCGTAAGCTCCCAAATTATAGAGAAGCAGAAAAGATATGCGCAGATAATCGTTCATTTTAAAAACTTTAGTAGTGCTACTTGTAAAGTTGTTGAAAAACTCCTTATCTTTAATAACTTCGTATTGTAAAGCTAGGCTTAGTAAAGGAGCTACTGCGAACATTAGATATACAACCGGTACTGCATAAATCTCACTATCTGATTTGCTATCAATAAAAAATAACCAGTAAACAAATAGAAATGTGAAGAATACAAATGACAATAAGTGTAGGATTGATTTTTTTTTCACAATTTAATTCCTAGTATTTTCATAAACAATATTACCTGCTATCTCTCCTAAACTGCCCCCAAGTAACCCACCCCCAAAACCCCCAATCACTGCACTGAGACCTACAATGACGACACCTCCTATACCTCCTGTTCCTACAGTAAAACCTACAATTATAGCGCCAACTACCGCACCTTGTGCAGCTCCATATTCAGCGCCTATTACAGATCCTGATAGCTTTAATGGCTCAATGGCTACAGCTTTATGAAGTTTATCTGAGTTTTTAGATTTGTATGCGTCATGAATCTCTTTACTACCTTTAAATGCGTTGTATCCAACAACTAGATTACCACCAAGTTTCAAAGTCTTTGTTACTTTTCCATTTTTCTCCATATTATTTACGTAAGCATCCAAGCCTCCATTAAATGATGTCGATCTTTTCATTTCGGACTTGATCGACTTACTCAATTTATCAGTTCTTACCCCTTGATCCCATTTTAAAAACCGTAATGATAATTTATTGTTCAAAGCTTTATATATTTTTGCGTTGTCCGTTCTAAATTGAGAGAAATGTTTTGAATTACCAGATTTCGTACCTTGTGCTTCATTATAGTTACTCACTAGTGTTCCAAAATTCTTTAATGTATCTTTATTAGTTTGACTTGAGAATGTTATTACAGCACTAGAACCATCTGCAAAATAGTCAAGAAGGGTTTTATCACTATCCTTATTATCATTTGTTATTTCAGTTGGCACAGGGTTTGAAGATACGCCAACAAAATCAGCATCAGATAAAGTACTTGTGGTCAAATCTGACAAATAAACAAAAAGCTCTGGATTAAAACCTTTCTCTCTCTTCATTTTTTCAATTTTATTTTTGGCATCTTTTGCATATTTTTTCATCTTTTGAAGTTCAGTATTACTGCTATGAGATGAGTTGGATAAAATCACAACGTCACCAGGTTGTAAAGTAAGAACAGGCGTACCGATTAAATGTGGATTATTAGCTCGAAAGATGTTCTCTTCTAATTTGGTTGGTGTGTATTTATAAGCTCTTGTTAAAAAACTTTCAATAGATTCTTGTTTTTTAACTAAATACCAAGCAACTTCAGTATTATCTACACCTACTATTTTATTATTCTTCGGGTCTCTTTTGAGTGATGCTGGCGTTGTTTTGAGCTTATATCTACTAGCTCGCCCTTCCTTAGATAGTGGATTTGCCGTAATATCTTTTATAGGCTTACCTTTTATATCTTTGATGTAATATCTGACTTCTTCGACACCACGGTTAGAGAGATTATGTTTTTCAGATAGACCATTGTTACTGAACCTTCTATTTTTACCTAATGAATGTGGCTTACTACTTGTGGGTTTTGCCGAAAGACTCTTATAAGTGACTGTAACATCATATCTAATTAAGCTAATATCGACCATGTCTGATACTTCTAATTTAAGTTTTGTATAATATTTAGCCATATCTAGTCTTCTCCCTCTACATCCACTTCATCATCCTCTACTGCTTCCTCCACTTCATGAACAATCACATGCAACTCATAGTCCTTCGATTCTTCATCAACTAATAGTTTTAACTTACCTTCATAGTCAGTAATATGAATTTCTGTCGAACCATCAGGTTTAATAAGCATACATTTGGTAAAAGCAAGCGGGTTATCATCTTGGTCATGTACTATATAGCGTAGATAATAGTCTAAGTTTTCAGGTAGTTTGGCTGTCGGTAAGTGTACAGCAGGAGATCCTGCTCCACCCCCACTACCCCAATCCACTTTACTGGCCTTATAGCCCACCTGACTTGGTGTGATAAACGTCACATTACCACCCGATATCTCGATGCCACTGCCCGCCGCTTTTAGGGTTAGCGTATCAGGCGCGATAATCTCAATACTGTCTCGACTATGAATACGTAGGACTTGCTCACTATCAAGTCGCATTTGCGCTTGGTGCGCTTGTATAGTCACATCACCATGAGCGGCGGTATGGGTTTGGGCTTTGTTTGAATAGTAGTGAATGTCTCCTGCCACCAGCTGATTCATTTGCGTCTGGCTGTGATGATGAGTATTGTCTGTCGCGTGGCTATGTGTATTCTTGGTGCTGGTATGCTGACTGTGTTGTCCGCTTAGCATCGCGAGATGACGCTGAGAGTCGATCAGTAGATTAGGTTGTTGCCATTGTCCTGACTCGCTTAAACTTGAGTCATTGGTATCTTCGCTAAATTGGGCAAAAGGTGTTTGCGCATCTTCTTTACTACTGCTTTGCTTGTTATTGCTGCTGCTTTCTAATCCCACGGGCTGATGGATGTCAGCTAGCTGAGCGTAAGCTTTTTGGTGCTGGTCAGCAGTTTGCAGTTTGCTATGACTGTCATGACCCATGTGGCTATTCGATGCATTATTCATATTGTGACTGCTAATATGAATACCGCTGCTGCCTTGTATAGTACTAGCTGCTTGGGTTTCGATGCTAATACCGCGTCCTCTAGCTTTACCACGTGTATGGTCGGTTTGCTGATACAGATGTCCAATGGTCAGGCTAGACTGGAAGCTGCTGCTATAGACATTAATTTGCGGACTGTCAGGATGGGCATCAAACATTAGCTGATTGTAGCCATTAATGAGGCTGTCTTTGGTCGCCTCTCCGCTGCGACTGCTATCGATGCTTTGAGTTTTGATACCGTCTATAGGATGAGCATGGCTTTGATTGATAAACCATGCGGGGCTAGTGGCGTCTATGTGGTCAGAATCGCTAGTCAGACTATTGTGCTGAGCATCAGAATTACCCTGGCCGTTATGGGTGCTACCGATGATGATAGGATGAGTAATGTCGCCACCGATGAAGTCGATAAGGACGTGCTGTCCATGACGCAAAGGATGGGTCTGTCCCATGTGGTCAGCGACGAGGTGACTGGCGATGGGTATCCAATGCGCGCTGTCACTATTGTTATCCTGCCCATCTTCTTCTTGCTGCCAGTGATATCTAATATGGGCACGATGGTTACGGTCATGAGTAATGGCGCTGCTGTCTGTATCAATAATACTGGCACTCATCAGACCTGTCAGGCTCGGATGCGGTTGTCCAAGTTTGTCCAGCTGTTCCCCATAGGGAATATGGTGATGGTGCGGAAATGGCAGGTAGCAGGCGCTGATATGATGGACGTTATTATCATTGTCGTCATCATTATCATGGTTCGTATTGGACTGCAAGGTAATAGGATCAAAGGGTGCTGCCCCCAACCAATCCGTAGGAATATGATTATTAATGTGCTGATGAATAGACACTAAACTGATGGGATCGGTTAAATAAGGGTTGCCATCGATATAGTGGCTACTTGGCAAACTCAGATGACGGATATTACCAGTGAGGCTGCCTAGATTGGCACGCTGCTGCTGGTTCTGCTGGTAGCGGGTGGCGAGCTTATCGAGACTGTCATCATCAAAACGGCTATGACTGTGCATAAAGCGCTGATGCGTGCTGTTTGATGAGTCGATAGGTTGCTCGCTACTGCTACTGCCAGTATAGATACTCATCAAGCGACTGTCATAACGATGTAAGTCGCTTTGCTGAGTATGCTGCGCAATACGGGGACGAATGGCAGTGATGCGGTCTTGTCTATCAGCAAGGTTGGCAGGGTTTTGACTGAGGATGCTTTGGATATCATTGACATCAGGACGCAATTCTTCTCCATCACTAGGTAGTAAGATTAGAGTGTGCTTGTCGATGTCGTGACGGTAATAGCCTGTGATGCCATAGAGAGCAAGGTATTGGGTTAGATAAGCAAGATCGGTTTGGTTGTATTGGACGCTGTGCTGAATATGATAGTTGCTGTCATCACTGAGGCGCTCGTCAATCTCAACGTTCATATCGTATGGACTGATAATATCGGTAATTAGCTCACTGAGACTGAGATGATGATGACGGCGATTATGACTGTTCAGGCGTAATTGACCTAAGTTAGGTTCACAGATGATGCGGTAGGCGGCCATACCACTGTTACTACCGAGAGCAACGACTTCGGTGATGATACCGTGACGGGTTTGGCTTGGCAGTAGCGTGTCGCCCGTATGCCAATGTATCGAGAGACTTTGCCCTAGCCATTGCTTTATATCCAGTCCTGCCCGTGGATGCAGTAGAGTAATGCTAATACGGTAGCCGCAATAGAGGGCGAGCTGGCGCTGCTGATAAGACTGCTGTCGTTGATCTTGATGATAAGGGCTTGGGTAGGAAGTAGGCACTGGCATAAGCGCGGGCTTACTCCAAACGCTGTCGGGCAAAGGCATGCCAAGTAAGCTTTCAATCAAGTCAGCCTGTTGAATGAGACTGGTAGCAATATCAAGATGGGCACTACTCAGTTGCACATGCCGCTTTGTTTGAGTCCATACCATGGTAAGCCCTTTTTTATCAGTCCAAAGGTGGAAAGTTTAATATTGCAAGATTATAATTTGTGCACAGATTGCCCGTTAACTAAGTATTCATTTGTCGTTGATTCAATTAATAGCCATCGTCAGATGAATCACGTTTGGGTTTGATTCCAATCATGTCAGAGAGTATCGCTAACTGATCTTCGTTTTTGATGATATGAGTGAGCCATTGGTCGAGCGGCATATCCGCCCAATCAATCGCCCGACCGAGTAAAAACGTCACCGGGCTGTGCGGCTCATTGGTCGAAAAATAATCTTGAATTTGACCTAATAGTTTAAGCGCTTGCTGACGATTGCTTTGATGATCTCGGTTACTAGGATTAAAACTGGTTGAGCTAATATTTTTTGTGCTAGCAGCTTGTCCACTACTATCAGACATTGCACTTTCACCAATACTGTCCATAGTATCGGCTACGCTTTCTTGAGCAGAAACACTACTAGTATCAGAATATTCTGGTATCAACGGTCGCAAATGTTGGGTCAGGGCAACCAATAAATCCGTGACTGGTGCGAAGACTGGCGCATCCATGCCCATCAAATCATTTAACTGATCAGTCAGGGCCTGCCACTGCTCAGTAACTTTTTTAAGATTACTCATCAGTGCTTGTTGCCAAGTCTCACTACTGGTCTTGATGGCGTGGTTATAGTCACTTAGCGTTAATTGATTGGACGTTTCGCTATCGGGATTTTGCTGACGCTGCTTATCATGATCACGCGCGGTTAGATAGTAATTGTAGTTATATTTTTCTGTCTTTGTATCAGAAAGTGATAGCTGCTTAATATCATCGGATAGCGCTTTGACGAACCATGACAACAGCCCTGCTCTGATGTCCATACTGTCTTCTTCACCATCTAGCGGCGGATACATAGTGAGCCAATACTCGTCATTGAGTGTCTGTAGCAGACTTAACCCCTGACTAATACCTGCTAAATGGTCGGTGTGACTCAACGCATCGACATACCAAAGTGCCAGCTTCATATCTTTACTAGTATGGCTGAGCAAATCGGCACATTGGTTTTTGACAAAATCCCAGTCAGCCACTTTTAGTTCAGTGACCCAATTGCCTTGTGCCAGTAATGGGTCATCTTCTTGACGAGCAGCAACGATGGCATTAATACGTGGATCGAATATTAAGTCTTCACCGACCCCATGACGACTGCCTTCAATCGGCGCAATAAGAGTGTCAATATTATTTACTAAAGAGTTATCGTTACTCATTATAATGACTCCTCTTTAATAGCCTTTTTAGTAGGTTTTTTGCTGGCGACTTTTTTCACTGTCGGCTTTTTAGCTGAAAGGGGTTTTCTTGGTGGTTCTTTAACTTGATCCTCAACTTGATATTCAGTTTCATCTTCGCTGTGTTGCGCCATTTGATTGAGCGCCACAACGGCATCAGTATCCAGACGGTAGGCAAAATTATCGTCCGCATCGACGAATACGGTAATTTTCTTTAACACACTTTGACTGTCATCATGAGCCAGTAGCTGACCCGCCATCTGCGGCAGCAAGGTATGACTGATAATCGCATCGGCGTTACGTGCACCAGAATCGACCTCATGACAACGCGATAAAATCAGCTCAATCACCTCATCATCAATGACACAAGGCACATCATAATTGTTATGAATACGGCCAGTGATTTTGTCCAGCTTAAGGCGAATAATTTCTGCGAGCGCATCATCCGTTAATGGATAATAAGGAATGACCGTTAAACGACCCAAAAACGCGGGCTTAAAGGCTTTATACAAATGCGGATTAATGACTTGTTTTAGGCTATCACTGTCTGGCAGGCTAAAGTCAGTAACACTCGGATCTGTATTGATACATGCCTGCATAATCGCAGACGAACCAACATTACTTGTCAATAAAATAAGCGTGTTTTTGAAATCAATTAAACGCCCTTCGCTGTCTTCCATCACCCCTTTATCAAAGACCTGATAAAACAAATCCAATACGTCTGGATGGGCTTTTTCTACTTCATCAAGTAAGAGTACGCTATAAGGACGACGGCGAATCGCTTCGGTTAATACACCACCTTCACCATAGCCAACATAACCTGGAGGCGAGCCTTTTAACGAAGCAACGCTATGGGCTTCTTGATACTCTGACAGGTTAATCGTAATAAGGTTACGCTCACCGCCGTACAGCACCTCTGATAGCGCCAGCGCGGTTTCGGTCTTGCCTACACCACTTGGCCCGACGAGCATAAACACACCTTGCGGACGATTGGGATCATCTAAGCGGGCTTTTGCGGTATGAATCCGCTTGACGATAGCGGCCACCGAATGATCTTGGCCGATGACCCGGGCTTGCAAGGTATCAGCCAAACCCAAGATATGGTCTTTTTCATTACCTGCCATATCATTCAGCGGTATTCCAGTCCAATCTGAGATGATCTGCTTGATGACCTGACGATCCAATACGGGATGAATAAGGCGCTGCGTCTCTTGTACTTGTTTTAACGATTGCTCGATACTTTGATATTCAGCTTGTTTGTCTAAGCGCTCTTTTGCACTAAGCGCATCAGAACCATCTGTCTTGTCATTCAACTGCTGATTCAAGGAATCAAGCTGATCATTAAGCTCGCGCTGTTCGTGCCAACGACTGGTCATATCAGCAATGCTTTGCTGATTGGTTTGGCGCTGCTCATCTAATACGGCAATTTTTTGGCTGACTTTTTCTTTTTCGTCCACACCGCCGATACGCTCGAGCTGCTGACTGAGATTATTGATATGCTGCTCTAACTGCACCCCTTTGGCGTTTAATCTGTCAAGTTGATTGGGTATGGCGGTCTTGGATAAGCTCACCCGTGCCGCCGCCGTGTCTAATACACTGACCGCTTTATCAGGCAGCTGCCTATCGCTGATATAACGTGCGGATAACTCAACCGCCGCTTGTAGCGCATCGTCATCGATTAATATACCAAAATGATTCTGCATCTTGGCACTTAGACCACGAATCATCGCTACTGCTGTCTCTATATCAGGCTCATCGACTTTGACGACTTGGAAGCGACGTGACAATGCTGCGTCTTTTTCGAAGTACTTTTTATATTCTGACCATGTCGTCGCCGCAATGGTTCTGAGCTCACCACGAGCCAGCGCAGGCTTCAGTAAGTTCGCCGCGTCATTTTGACCCGCTTGCCCACCAGCACCAATCAAAGTATGCGCTTCATCAATGAATAATATAATAGGCTGTAGCGAGGCTTGTACTTCTTCAATGACTTGCTTGAGACGGTTCTCAAACTCCCCTTTGACGCTTGCCCCTGCTTGCAGCAAGCCCATGTCAAGACTACGTATCGTCACATCTTTGAGCTGATCAGGCACTTGACCGGCGACTATCTTTTGCGCCAATCCTTCTACCACTGCTGTTTTACCTACCCCTGCCTCACCCGTCAAAATAGGGTTATTTTGGCGGCGACGAATCAAAATATCGATCAACTGATGAATTTCAAACTCACGGCCAATGACAGGGTCTATTTGCTCTGAACTGGCTTTAGCAGTCAAGTCATAAGTATATTTATCCAACGCAGGGGTTGGCTTAGCTTCAGTTTTCTTAGTGTCTAAAGATTCTTGATTGTTAGCATCATTGTCTGCACTATTCGCACCATCATCAGCACCCTTATTGACGCCTTTACTATTGGTAATTTTATTACTGCTTGATCCACTGCCCTCAGTACTACCGAGACATTGACGCTCATAATCATCTTTTAGGGTAAAGCGGTCGATATACTGTAGTGGCTCAGGAAGAGTTTTGAGTAGCGACTGATAACGCTCATACGCCAATAGCACGAGCAATATATGACCAGAGCGAATTTCTAGCGGGCTATTTTTATCAGCACTTTGATTATATTGGCTACTGGCTAGCTCCCACGCATCTTCTAGTAACGCCATCAAACCTTGACTAAATACTGGCGTTGAGCCTGTTGCCTGACCAAAGGTGTTTAGCAAATCAGTTATATCTGCTAGTAATGACTGCTGATGAATCTTATTAAATTTAAGTATTTGAGCCACATCATTGTGCGGCGTGGCAATCAGTTCATGCAATAGATGGACAGTATCGACTTCACGATGCCCATTATTAATACAAAGCCTAGCTGCCTGCTGCAAACACTGTCGACAGCTTGGGCTTAAGCGGGTAATCACAGCTTTTAACTGGCTCATAATCTTTTCCTTTAACATTCTTATTAGACTTAATACCAAACCCAAAAAGTAAGATTAGCTGTGTCAAACTCGCTTAGCCTACAAGACGTAGTACTTTCACTCGTTTTCCTTGCCACTCTAATTTCTGTGAATGGTATAAAATTATTTTTATTAAACAGCAATATAAAATTGATGCATGGCTCTTCATAATAGGTAAAATCTGTCTATTAACCATGAAATACTTACTGAATCGGCAGCGCATAGCGAGTGTCATCATGATGCTGCGTCGCAGGCTGCGATATCAAAAACCCACCCTGACCCAAACCACCAAAACTGCTCTCTGATAATGACAACGGGGTGATGTATTGCTTGTCTAACTCGAGTTGCATCTCGACCGCCAAGCAAACACCGCACCATTTACGGATAAAATCAATAATGACTTGATACATATCCCCTGCTGGTAACAGTCTTAAATAGCGTTTGGCATCCAACTGATGAAACACAATTCTAATCTTGCTATCAAACTGTACGACGCGCGCACCGCAAAATGCGGACAACCCAAGGGCAGCATGCTGACCACCAAGTGCTGTCTGTTCACTGGCTGGTAGATCAAACCACTCCGGTACGAATTGCTCGACACTGACGGTGCTATCTAAAAAATGCGACAGTACATGTGACAACTGATCGGCTGTCAGGCGTCCTGGGGCGATCATGCCAGCATAAGCAATCAAGCTATCGATGGCGGTTAGCTTCTTCGGCTGACGCGCCAATGCCCGCAAGCTCAGTAGATAGTTGTCTTTTTTATTATTTATCTCATACTGTAATGGCAAGTTATAAAACCAACTCGCTTGCACGTACAAATCCGTCAATCGATGGTTAAATAAATCTAAAAATGCTGGTGCCGCTTTATCTTTTGCATGATTGACTCGCGAGGCTAGATGGTCGGTATACATCGCTGGCAAGGCTGACAACGGGCCAGTTAATCCAATAATTGCGGGGCAAACCTCTATCCGTCTGATTTTTAATGAACTAGCCTTTACTTGACCATCCTTTAATGAGCTGCCACTGTCTTCCATATTATCCTGAGCAATGAGCGCCATCGACTCAATTTCAGCTTGCGGATAGGCCAATGACAACGAGGCACGGTAACGTACCTCAATAGGTGTATACCCCATACTGACTTCATGCCGAACCAAACGTAGTGCTTGTAATAACTCATAAGATTGCGGCGCCGCCATTAAAGCCGTTAAATAAGAGGACTGAGACCGCTGCGTGGCTGACATCTGTATATCTCCTCTTTGGTTACGGCATCACTGATGGCCAACTCGACGAAGCTATTTAAGCTAGCGTGATAGCCAAACACATGCGCCAATAAATGGGCAAACTGGCGGATACTCACTCCAGCAAAATTCTTTTGGTTGATTTGAATATTGATCAGTGTACCGCGCACAAAACCAGGCTGTGGCAAGCGCTGAATACGTCGAGCTTCGATACTGGTTTCGACAGACACAATACCTTCGACCAACAGTTTGTTAGAAGCAGACTGGGTAATGTCGTATAGCGATAAATACTCTTTCATCAGCTCCGCATCTTGGGCGGCAAGCGATAAAAAATTCAGACTAATCAGCGATATCAAGCGCCAACGTTCCTCACCTGTATAGTCGAAGCGTGCCGTTCTGGTCGGCTGCTTTAGCAACGATAAGCTGCTAAAGCCAGTCATCCCTTCGCTAAACAAATCGCCACGGCTTTGACCGAATACCACTTGAGCCGGCAAATCTCTATTGGTACACAATAAAGACGCACTCATGCTCACCGCACCTGATAAATCTTCGCGATTTTTTTCTACAAACATAATCTGATATTCAAAACCCTGTTTGAACTCAGCCATATCCTTATCACGTTTGATATGGTAATAACGACCATCATCTTGCTGCTCATAATGATTGAGCGCATAAAATGGATGATATTCACGTTGTATCAAACGATTGTCACTTTGCTTGGACTCTATGACTTTATTAACCTCATAGATTTCATGTTGAAACAGCGCACGAGTATCGGGCACTAAATCGTAATAGATCGAACGATGGGTCACTTGAATAGGCTTGGCAGCCGCCTTGAATAAATTGACAACGGGCGTACAAAACAGCTTGATACTGCTGGCACTGAGCTGCTGCAAGTTTTTTAGGCGGATGGTATTTTTTTTATCAAATCTAAAGTAACAGCGAATCTCAAAGCCATTGCTATCGATCTTTAAATTTGGACAAACCTTACCAAGATTAAGGCGCAAGAAATTGAATTTTTCAGGGAAATAGAAGTATTCCTTTAATAAGGCAGAGGCAGCATTACTCACTCGATGACTCGGAAGAATTTGCTGCTCAGGATCGAAGCCTATAATCTCAAACGGACTACCCGTAATCTTATTGACCTGCCTACCATGCAGATGCGTTTGCTTGACATCACACCCTAGTAAATCCCATAGACTAGTACCCTGACTGGCGTCCTCGTCTATATACAAATCTAACGAGTGGTTTAATAAGGCTTGATAGTCAAAGCTTGAATTAAGCCCCTTAAATTTGATACTGATACAGCCATTCAGCAGTCCATGCTGATTGTCATACACCTCTTGACGAGTTTCAAAGTCGACGCTATCTATCTGTAGCGGCAGCAAGGTCACATCTTGGGTTGACTGAAACTGGCAAGGCGTGCCATTTATTTTTTGGCTGGCGAAAGGGCTGTTTTTAGGGACTAAGACTGCCTCGCTCATCGCATTGCCCTGTACGCCTAGATTAAACTGTGCAATAGAGACCGATGGAAAAGGTTTGAGATAATCGGGATAAACGACTTCTAATAGAGATTCGGTAAAATCAGCGTATGAATCGTCCAATTTTTTATTGATGCGCGCACTGATGAGCGAAAAAGCCTGTATCAACCGCTCTATATGCGGATCATCGACGGTATCGTGCCCCATCAACAACCGATTGGCTATTTTGGGATATTTTTTGGCAAATTCTTTTGACTGTTTATTAAACAGGCTAAGCTCATGCTCAAAGTAAGGAAGTAAACTGTCCATGACGCCTCAATATATTGATCGCTGCTAACTGTATAAATTGAGCGGTAGTAGTAGTTATTTCATTAATGGGATAATGATTATTTTATTAAGTAACGCTGAGAGCTTGGCTCAAAGAACGCATCGAAGCTGACCAGCTCTTGTGCTGGATAAACCTTTAATAATGCTTCAATAGAAAAACACAGTTGATTGACATCAACAGCGCCAATATCTAGCGATACGCGAACGTTTTTTAGCCGGGTATCTTGTTGCTCGACTGTTTGGGCTATTTGGCGACAGATATAATCACAGTCAGTAGGATTGGCACTGCTGAGTCCCACAAAATCTAATATGCCAAAATTCAATATCGATGAGCGCACGTGTTGATAGGCCTGAAGCTTACTTGACACCACACAACGCGTATTTAATAAAGCTTCAAGGTCTCGTGCGACCGAAGACTTTAGCTCATCGATATTAAGACGACGAACCACGAGCTCATGCGACAAATGACGGGGCTGATCATCAAATAACTGCTCGAACAAATTTGGACGAAAGCCAATTTCTTTGTTAGAGGCGTTAGTGGCGTAATTCATTGATATAATCATTCCTATTTAACAAACAAAAAAGAAAGGCCTAGATATAAACCTTTCTTTTTCGGTACGACACAATAGATGACACCTGATACAACCTAAATTAGGCGGTATAAGTAGCAGTGTTGTTGGCTAGTGACCATTTTTTAGTCACAGCGCCTTTAGCAGTACCATCGATATCTTGCTGGGTGTAAGTCCACTCAACAGCAGCATATTTGATACCGACTTTTTCGATTGGTACGCCTTCAGAACGTACCGTTGGCTCGACACTTGCGATCAGCGCATGCTTAAGTTTTACTTCAAGATATTTAACGCGTTTGTCACCGTTGGCACGATAAAAATCAATTTGAATCTCATCAAAAGTATAACCAGCAGAACACGCTTCCCATAGTTTAGGACTGGTTGAGTCCAAATCTTTCATAAACGTCATGTCAGCATGCTCACAACGCTCAGAAGTATGGCCACCAACGCTACTTGCTGTCGCTGATTTTGGCTGACGGATCAAGTGATCCCAAGTATTTACTTCAAGCCAACCTTTATGCTCGCTATCACGAGACTCGCCATCAATTTTATATTTACCGCGGAACTGAATATAAATATCTTTCATATCACATACCTTTTTTTAAAATTTAAATTTCACGTTAGTTTTTAATAAACGATTAGCTGTTGCTAGATTGCGGCAGTTGAGTGACCAGACGCAAAGAAACAGACAATTCGTCAAGTTGAAAGTGTGGTCTCAAAAAGACCACGGACTTGTAGACACCAGGCTTACCCGGCACTTCTACAACTTGTACAGAAGCTTCGCGCAGTGGGTACTGGGCTTTTGCTTCTTGTGAGGCGCCGTCATCTAGCAAGACATAACGAGAAATCCAGTCATTTAAAAACGACTCAACATTACCAGGTGCTAAGAAGCTACCTACCTTATCGCGCATCATTGCTTTTAGGTAATGGGCAATACGTGACACCGCCATAATGTATTGGATCTGCGTCGATAGCGCAGCATTGGCATTGGCATCATCGTTTTGATAAGTTTTGGCTTTTTGCACGGATTGCGCGCCAAAAAAAGCAGCGTAATTGGTATTTTTGCAATGGACTAACGGGATAAATCCTAAGTCGCTCAACTCTTTTTCTCGGCGATCGGTGATAGAGATTTCCGTTGGACATTTAAGCGCCAAATCCCCTTCATCAGTCTTAAAAGTATGAACAGGCAACCCTTCAACCAAGCCACCACCCTCAACGCCACGAATGGCAGCACACCAACGATAGTCAGAGAAAGCAGCCGTCAAGCGTGAAGCGAACGCATAAGCCGCGTTCACCCATAGATAATCGTCATGATTATTACCAGAAACTTCTTCCGTAAAGTTAAACCCTTCGACTACTGTGCCATCTTTAGGATCGTAAGGCAGACGACCTAAAAAGCTGGGCACGGTTAACGCAACATATCGCGCATCTTCTGACTGTCTGAACGCGCGCCAGCGTATATATTCAGCGGTTTCAAATATCTTTGATAAATCTCGCGGGCGACCAATATCGGTAAAGGAGTCGAGACCAAACATTTCAGCGGAAGCAGCCGACACAAAAGGTGCATGAGAAGCGGCCGCAACATGAGACAATTGCTCAAGCAGATACATGTCTGAGTTTTGGCGAGTAAATTCAAAGTCACCAACGATAGCGGCATAAGGCTCACCACCGAAGCTACCGAACTCTTCTTCATATATTTTCTTAAACAGCGTGCTTTGATCAAAATCAATTGACGATTGAAAATCTTTAGTCAGTTCGCGCTTCGTAGTATTCATCATACGAATCTTTAGCATGGATTCCGACGGAGTCTGGCTACATAAATAATGCAAGCCACGCCAGCTGGACTCTAGCTTTTGAAACTCGGGCGCGTGCATGACGGTGGTCAGCTGCTTGGAGATCAACGCGTCAATTTGGGCAATACGCGCGTCAATCGATGCGGCCAAATTATCTGACAACGTTACGGTGCCTTGCATGACTTCATTGGCAAGCTCTGCAATTTGCGACTTGGCACGATTTTTTTCGTCATCAGACTTGGCAACGTTACTTTTATTGACGATTTCTTCGAGTAAGTCGTAACTGTCATTATTTAACGCATCAGGTGCTAGATTTTGCTGGGCTTCGGCACTCATCGTTTAATCCTCACCGTCGGTTTGATTTTGTTCCGCCATTTTTTTGACTTGCTCAGTGTTCTTAAGCACGTCATCTAATAGGTCTTCAAGTTTTTCGTTGGCCGATATTTTGTTGCGTAAATCTGCTAAGCGATCTCGTGCTTGTACCAATTGCTTTAGTGGCTCAATCTGATCAGCAACCGCTTCAGGACGAAAATCGTTGATACTATTGAATGCCAAATCAACCGCGAATTCGCCGCCTTTATCACTCAAGTCATTGCTTACTCGAAAGGTCGCACGCGGTGCTAGACCTGACATCACCTCATCAAAGGTATCTAAATCTACTTCGACAAACTTTTTGTCTTTAAAGCGTGGTTGTTCAAGGGTTGAATCTCCTGAAAACTCTCCCAAAACGCCAACGACAAAAGGAATTTCTTTGGTTTCGATCGCATCGCCTACTTCAACGTCATAAGTCAGATGCACCCGAGGCGCACGTACTTTTGCGAGTTTCTTTTGTACACTGTCTTGCTTTGCCATAATAAGTTACCTCAGCAATGTCTAGTTTGAACGCAATATACTGAATGGATCAGTCGATTTGGCGTTACTTTTTTTGGTAGGTGAAGGTTTAGTAACAGGCTTAACTTTTGGTGGTCGTGGCGGTTTTTTTACGGCTGGTTTTTTCATAGACTTCGATGCTTTTTTTACAGACACCTGGGGCTGAGGTTTTGATTTAGTGCCTGATTTACCGCTTCTAGGCTTGACGATTGGCGCTGGTGGTTTCGGCAAAGACTCATCGTAATTGAAAACATAGATATCACCATATATTTTACTTAAAGCGTACTGATACTCCTTCAAAAACGCTGCGTCCACTTCATCAGTGAGATAATCTGACTGCAGTTGGCTTTGGGAGACGATAGCGCTGCTATTGAGTAGTATCTTTTTTAGCTTAGCAGTGCTTTGACCCAGATCAATGGCTTCACTGGCTGCATAAACAGCATAAGCATGATAGCCATTGTTAGAATAAATCTGCGCCAAAATCTCCCATGCTAGCGAGTCATTAGGATTGCGAGATACTCTTTGATTCAAATCCGTAACCAGTTGATGCAGTTGCGGTGATTTTGCATCAGCATTTTTGAGTGCCGAAAATTGATTTATGATGCTAGAACCGGGGTCTTTCTCTTGTATGACAAGCTCACTATGAGCGGTAGTCATTGCTGAACCCATGATGAACAGACCTGCCAAAAACGCTTTGGATAGCGTAAAACTGACTCTAATATTGCTTCTGATACTGGTCATTGTAAGTCGGTGCTCGCCATTATTGGTGTGAGATAAATACATGTGCCTGCTCAAAATTATTTTAATTAGACGCGTTAACTAAAGTGGTGATATTGGTGAGCGTTTCATTCAGTGTTGCCTTATCACCACTATTCATCAAACTATTATCGTGATAAGCATCAATATTACTTTCCATTACTTTAACTGCTGAGAGCATGGCAAGCTGACGTGCATCAAGCCTTTCATTATCAACGCTTAGAGCTTCATTAGCTGCTCTCAATGCCCGTGCATAGCGTTTTTTTTCATAGTTATTTTTGGCAATAGTCATCCACGCTTCACTGCTAAGTTTATTGCCGTTTGACAAATAGGCAAGCGAAGGTTCACTCAACTGCTTCACTATTGGTTTGCTGACCGTGGTTTGTACATTTTTCTGAGCAGTGGTGCCACAACCCGCTGTCAATAAAGACGCGCTAAGTAAGACTGATAGCAGACCTGCGGTGGCAAGTTTAGTACGATAAATAGGATTCATAACAACAGTATCATCACTAAAAATATAAAAGGATAGATTTTTAAAAGAAATGAATATAACTAAAGTTCATTAATTATAAAAAATCAATGAGGTTGATTATACATATACTTGACAATATTTCAATAAACTCTATACTTTTCTTAATAAATAATTTAGTAAGTCACCCATTCAAGCCATTTTCTTGGTATAAAATAAGCAGTAACGGTACCCTTCTTATGCCTTCTAAGACCAATCGTCTACATAATATTACCGTTCATACTGATAATTCAACGATAAACACCTTTTACCCTGTTGCGTTTTGCGGTGCAAGTAGTATTAATCGAACCGATATTATTGACATACTAGTGTTTGGTTATAATTTTATCGAATCGAACGCTTGTTTATCATTAATCAATACTCCGATATGCTTAACCACGTTTTCCGCTGATCGTACCGCTAGCTGTCGTACTGGGCTGATACGAAGCATCCGTTATCAGCAATCTGATGGCGCGATGCACTTTTATACTTTAGAAGTTGTTAGCCCCGATTGGCAGTTGGCACAGTCGATACATACCCGCAGCTTTATCAATCAATCGACGCTCGATATTATTACCACCATCCTTAGTGATTACGATTTAAATTGGCAAATATCTGCGTCTCTTTTGTCATCAGATGATGAATCGTCAGCGCGTTTATCGGCACCTTTATCCATGCGCACCCAGTCGGACGTCAGCGACTATGAATTCATCACTGGACTGCTCGCTGATATTGGTATATCGACTTTATGGGTGTCAGGGAATTCCGTCGATGAGCTTGGCACGTGGTGGTTGGTTGATGGTTTAGATACAGGCGAGCTCATACCGCTGACCTATAGTTATGCCCAATCATCCGTACAATCAGGTCAAGATAGTGTCCATACGCTACAAATGAGGTCGCAGCAACTTGGTAGTGATAGGGTAATAGTACGAGCAGATGGGTTGGCGGCAGATACTATTTATGAAGGTCAAGCAGTAGATGAGTCACTGCTTGCGATAGATGACACGACGGTATTAATTGGTGCGCCGTCTCGCGTGCACAGCAATGATGCCGCTGCTCATCTTGCACAGCAATGGATATCTGCGAATCGCTGTCAGCGCGAAACTTATCAAGCGACGGGTGCCCTGCGTGGTCTGAGCGTCAGTAGTCCAGTGAGTATCAATAACCTACCCTCTATTGGCAGCTTATCGACGCATTGTATCGCGGTTACCTTAATCGGTATTGAGCCTGACAACGATAGCGTTTCATACCATCATCAAATATTTATCAAACAGTGGTTACAGCGCACTGCTCAGCATATGCGCTGTCATGCAATGAATCACAATCACTTTTCAATACCCGATCATGGTTTTGACATCGCCCGCGATACTGGGGTTTGGTTATCAGCGACGTTACTTGACGCTGCTATTCCTTATTGCCCTTATCCCAGTTCTTTATCATTTGCCAGTAGCACTTACACGGGTCTCGCCCAAGCTCGTACTGGTGACACAGGTTTATCAGCTTCCCCCAGCTATGACTCAAGTGTCAGCACTGACAATCTACAGCAAACTATTACTACGCCTGTCTACTCAGGTATCAGCCCTCACGATGACGGCACTACCCCGCCACTGCGCTCATTGCAGCTGTCATCGGGTAGCACTCATGGTTGGCAGTTTGCGCCAAGGCTGGGACAGTCGGTACTGCTTAACCATTGGTACGGTGATATAGACAGTCCTGTGATTAGTAGATCGTTTTATGACGGTATCGGTATGGGCGATGTCGATGACAAAGACATCACCACTCGTGATGCAGGCTTATCTAATCGACATAACTTACAAGGCGGCGCGTCCCCTAGATGGCATGGTGGTGGTTTGGGTCATTCGCAAATTAGTGAAGATGATACTCACAGTGGTTGGATCTCTGGTATTGCTCAATATGGGCTGACGTCTGATTCTGAAGTGACCCTAAGCTTTGATGATACGCCCAACCAGATAGGAATGCAGTGGTCGGTGAATACAGGATCACGTGCCAATGCTGAGACACCAACCATCACTTCTAGCGCCACCTTTGCCCCTGATGAGCACGTGCTTGAGCTTGGCGTACTGCGTCATCGTTATAGTAATCATCAATCATCAACCAGTGGTCAAGGGATTAATCTGGCAAGCGATCATGGCTTGCAAATCACTGGTGATACCGGTGTACTGCTATCCACCTTTGATATCAGACATAGTCAAAGCGAGCACGAGTCTGCTTGGGTCAATGATGCAGGACAGCGGCAATTAGGCTTAGGAGCTGAGCTGAGTGAGACCTTTCAAGAGACCAAGCAGGCACATTTGCAATCCACGACAGCCATGCAGACCGCCAATCAATCGATAAAAGCGTTTAAAACCAGCGCACAAATCATCGATGAGACGCTAAATACGGAAGTATTGGGCGCTGCTGATGTGATGCTGGTCAGTAAAGACAGTATCTTAGCGTCAGCAAGTAATACCCTATGGACGGCGAAAACAATCGTCAGACAATCAGGCAGCACCCAGTCGGATGTGGTGGCATGCAATTATACGCTGACGGCAAATACGATTGACTCGCTCTCTGGGGTTGGTGGTCAAGTTGATCTATCAGGCTTACATATCAGCGCCAATAGAGAGCCACTGGCGGTACAGGCACAAGGCGGTGAGTTGCAATTGCACTCTCAGCAAGGTATGACGATTGGTAGTGAGTCAGGACAGGTAAATGTGTCGAGTCCTAAGCGGATTAAGCTGCAAACCTCAGCAGGAGCATCCATTACGATTGATGACAGCGGGATTAAGCTGGTGTGTCCGGGGATGATTAAGATCAAAGCGGTGAAGAAAGGGCTGGTTGCGGGGGCGAACATTACACCAACACTGCCCTCGCTAGGTGGCTCAGAGGTTAAGTCTTATCTGACTTATGTTGCTAAGGACATGTTCGGTGAACCTATCGCTAATACTGAGTATCTATTATTTATGGAAGACGGTACGGTCAAAAGTGGTAAGACAAATGCGCAAGGTCGTACTGAGCAAGTAATCACTGATACCCCTGAAGAAGTCGGTATACATATCGTTGGTGACGAACACGAAGGGTTTGCATTAAGCTTTGAGGATGATGAGTAATGGGAAAAATAGCAGACGGCAGACCAAGAAGAAAAACTAGAGAGTTATCATTGTGGATTTTAAGACAAAATCTGAGCGGTGGAGGTGCGATTCCTATTAAAAAAGGAGAGGTATATATAGGTGATGATAATTTAAACAAAAGCTATGAAGTGCCTGCTAATGGTAAAATTAAAATACGCTTAAAAGAATGGGACGATATAGATAATATTAGCGTTGTAGATTTGCCTAATCAAAAAACCATTAAACTCAAAAGTTCAAGAAGCTCGAAGCCACATCTTAGAGACAGTAATAGTTATGGAACTGCTACTTATGATCGTATAGTTTTAGATGATGTCGCAGTACCGATGCGAGTTAACTTCTATGCTTTAGTAAAAGAAAATAAAAGTGGTACATCGACAGCATCAAGTATTGTCAATGGCTTAGAATATCAAATAGACTACGCGTCTAAAAAAGTAACTGGAAAAACGGCTCCTGTAGCAGAGCTAGGTTCTAATCTGTCATTTACTAAAGAGATACCATTAATACGCTCTACAGCATATCGGATATATTTTTTGGATAAAAATAGAAGACTCTATGACCCGCAATTAAAAGGAGAAAAACAAAAGCCTCTTATTTTGACTATAAAGTCGGATGAAAAGATAAGCAGTCCATTTATCAAAGGCTACCAGCTACAAACCTTTCTACAGTTCAAAGTAAAAGCTAAAAGTAGTAGTAATATTCCTAATGATGTAAAAGTCCAGCTAATTGATTATAAAAAAACAGTGGTCAAAACACTAAAGGTCGATCCTAAAACAGGTTTAACTGAGAAAATAAGTGCTGACTATAAAAGAACAGTACAAGTTTTAGTATCTGGTAATCCAGTAACAGCTAGGCTTGATGTTAAAGATTCACAAGGAGATGTTGTTCCATCACCTTGTGACTATCTTAGAACACTTACTATACCAACAATTAAAATACCTACAGCAGTAAACAAACCTAATCATGAAGCTATTTTAGCTGCCAATACCCGACTTCCTATCGTTTATGATCTTGAAAGTAGAGAGTTGTCTGTATTTAAAAGTAATGACTACAAAAACCTTGTTAAAAACCTAAGCAATGTCGATAAACTAATGGCAAAAGTGCACATGCATAGATCCCAAGTAGCAGACGCGCTCAAAGCTAGGGATGCTAGTATGCTAAAAACTGCAGAAGATGCAATGATAAAAGCAGAAGCAGACGCTCAAGATGAAATTGAGCAGGATTTTTCGACCATTGCTGATATGAAAGAAATATTCTTAGTCAAGACAGCCGTTGCCAGTGCGGACTCAAATGGAACCACTATTGAACGACGCTATGTGAGAAGAGATTATTTCGAAGATACAATCCAGCCAACACGTATCAATCAATCACAGACAGACATTCCTACTCCTGAAGGCGACCCTCCGCCACCAGACGAACCAAGTCTGCTATATGATCCAGCAGGCTTTGCTAAAGAAGCGCTTGCTGATAGGATTAAAGAGATATCTGCTTCAATTGAAGGTGAGATAGGTACTGAGGGGCAAAAAGACTTAAATGTTCTAGACTATCTACTACCTTCAGCGAATGAGATTAGTGGTCTCATTATTAAGTCTGATAAATACCAAGTAGATGGCGAGGCACAATGGCTACGAATGGTAGGTAGCGCTGGTGCCAACGGCTCAGCTAGTTGGAATCTTGAAGATAAGATAGGTATTGAAGGCGGCTTTAATGCAAATGGTAAGCTTATTCTATGTGAGGCGAGCATCTCTCCTATAATGGCGCTACCTTCATTAGAAGGGTGGCACTTAAAAGCCACTTTTGAAGATGGTATCAAAATAGATTTAGGCTCACTACGCTTGATAGTTTCTTGTGAGATTAGTGGATTTGCAGGCGTCAATATCGGGATAGAAGGTGCTGGTAGTATAAAAATAAAAGACGGTGCACAAAAACTGGTCTCAGCCGCTCGTGATCCTAGGCAAACAATGATGAGTGCTTGGGATGCAAATAAAAACATGCCTGCTCTTAGCCTAGACTATAAAGGTATTAGTCATCCAACTAGTGATGATGAGATAGAGCAGTTACAAGAGAAGCATAACGTAAAAGGGTCTGCAGCTATCTCTGCATTTATCGGTGTAGAAGGAGGAATAGAGCCAAAGGGTGGTATAGAGTGGCTACCGCCAGAAGAAGAGGATTTTGTATCCTTTGCATCGATATCGGCAACTGTTGCAGGTAGCTACGGTATCGGAGGCTCTTTAGACTTTTATGTTTTCCTCGACGCTCGAGCAGGCAAATTTAAAATCAGAGCCAAAGCCGCTGCTTGCTTTGGGGCAGGAGGCAAGCTTGGATTCTTATTTGAGGTGGATGGCGGTCAGATCGAATCGTTTCTTAGGTGGACATTCTATCAGCTGGTCAATGCAGGCTTTCGTAAAGTCGTCCATATCCTAGAAGAGGCTTTTATCGCATTGACCCAGTTTTCTGTCATTTATTTAGGAAGTAACTCTAGTGTTTCTAAATCCCTAATAAATATTGGAACAAGATTCAGAGCTTTTTCTAATGCCTTAGATACTGATTCAAAGCGGCATGATCTAGCTATTGAGATTATGAAGGGTGAGAAAAAGCAAATGCTATTATGCGCTACGCCCAATGGTAAAGGCATACTAATTTATAATATCAGTCGCCATGGATGGTATAGTCATGCACTTAGCTGGCCTGACTTTGACTTTAGTATTTTTAAGGGCTTAAGTATAAAACTGCTTACTGAACGCAAAAAAGCCATTATAAAGATATTTACTACAGTGACCACTTATCCTGAGTGGGACAATGTACTACAGCACATGAACAGGGACGGAGTGAAAGACTATCATTTGCAAGGTTTGAGTAGTCGCTCTAATAAAAGCTTTCGTCAAGAAAATGAAGCACACGTTCTACGGTTTTTAAGTTATGGTCTTAATAATATAGACACGCCCTTGCTCACACTATTAAATGATATCAAAGCAGATAAAATCACTGAAAAAAATGATACTGGCAATACCTTTATAGATCAATATCTCAACATGCTAGGTGGACTCATTAAAAATTACTATCCTAAAGGCGAGCGTGTAGTCCTTAATACTGATCCTGCTTATGAGAAGTATCGTATGTTGGCTAAAGTCGATTATGTTAGTCCTAGATTTTATACAGCTAAAAACCCACAGCACTTTGATGCTAACATCTTAAATCCAAGGGATAAACCAGCTGATGGCATCTACCATGCTTAAGGGTTATTCAAGGTTAAGGACTATTTCGGTAAGAGGATATTAATAACACGATTAACTTATCGCTTGCTGGCTATTAGCGACACAGCGAGCTGAGGTAAAAGCATTCTGATTAGCATCTTGTGCTTCCTCTATCAACGGTGGATTAGGCAAGCGTTTTATTCGCATTAGAGTAATTGACCCATTGGCTTGTATGTTTTGTGCCGAACCCCATTCAGCGTTTACTGAGCGCAAAACTTTTTCAGTACCCGTGTCAGGGCCTTGGGGATTATGCTCAGGGCTGTTGGCATAGTAATCCTCGCTATACCAGTCATTCATCCATTCATTATTTTGATTGGTCATGTCATACAGACCCAAAGGATTAGGAGGATATAGTCCTACAATAGGTATAGCTAAATTAGTATTATATTTTCTTGAGAGTGCTGACTTCTCATCAAACGTCCATATATTGTGTCCACCATTTATTTTACCGTTATCGGTTGGAAATAATATATATTTACCGCGATTGCGTGCGGCATATTCCCACTGCGCTTCGGTTGGTAGACTCATTGGAACCTCTAACTGTTGACCAAGCCATTGACAGTAGTGCTGTGCCGTTTGCCAGTTTACACCAGCAGCAGCATTAGATTGACGTAGCTCTATCGTAGTATCTTGCATACCAATTTTTTTTTGTTTAGTCGCCATACTATAGATATCAAAGTCACTATAAGTCGTTTTATAAGCATTCATACTAAAACTCTCAAGCGTCACCTTGTGCAGTGGTTTATTGTCACTTTCACTCCTGATAGGACCACCATCATTGATAGTCACTTTAGAACCGAAGTCGCCCATCTCATAGCTACCGCCTTCAATAAAGCGCATGTTCGCTTTTTGCTGCGTTAAGAAGTCATCTAGCTGCTGCTGTTCATCTGCCGTTAGATTGCTACGGGTTTGGGGGATACCATTACTATCAACCGAAGTCGCAGGATCTTTAGCACAGGCAGTCATAGTAAATAGCGGCAAAATAGACAAAAATAAAAATAAAGGCTTAAGCGTCATAATAAGCTACAGTGATATTTTGTTGTGAATTTAGAGGATTATACTAATAATTTGCATGGATTGTCTAAGTGGAAATATTAAACTACTGTCGAGATAGATTGGGTTAATAAAAAGGATCAAAAACATCAGCCCAAATTATAATATCTGGTGTCATACCATCATCAAGTATTTATCAAGCAGTGGTTACAGCGCACTGCTCAGCATATGCACTGTCATGCAATGAATCACAATCACTTTTCAATACCCGATCATGGCTTTGACATCGCTCGTGATACTGGGGTTTGGGTATCAGCGACGTTACTTGACGCTGCTATTCCTTATTGCCCTTATCCCAGTTCTTTATCATTTGCCAGTAGCACTTACACGGGTCTCGCCCAAGCTCGTACTGGTGACACAGGTTTATCAGCTTCCCCCAGCTATGACTCAAGTGTCAGCACTGACAATCTACAGCAAACTATTACTACGCCTGTCTACTCAGGTATCAGCCCTCACGATGACGGCACTACCCCGCCACTGCGCTCATTGCAGCTGTCATCGGGTAGCACTCATGGTTGGCAGTTTGCGCCAAGGCTGGGACAGTCGGTACTGCTTAACCATTGGTACGGTGATATAGACAGTCCTGTGATTAGTAGATCGTTTTATGACGGTATCGGTATGGGCGATGTCGATGACAAAGACATCACCACTCGTGATGCAGGCTTATCTAATCGACATAACTTACAAGGCGGCGCGTCCCCTAGATGGCATGGTGGTGGTTTGGGTCATTCGCAAATTAGTGAAGATGATACTCACAGTGGTTGGATCTCTGGTATTGCTCAATATGGGCTGACGTCTGATTCTGAAGTGACCCTAAGCTTTGATGATACGCCCAACCAGATAGGAATGCAGTGGTCGGTGAATACAGGATCACGTGCCAATGCTGAGACACCAACCATCACTTCTAGCGCCACCTTTGCCCCTGATGAGCACGTGCTTGAGCTTGGCGTACTGCGTCATCGTTATAGTAATCATCAATCATCAACCAGTGGTCAAGGGATTAATCTGGCAAGCGATCATGGCTTGCAAATCACTGGTGATACCGGTGTACTGCTATCCACCTTTGATATCAGACATAGTCAAAGCGAGCACGAGTCTGCTTGGGTCAATGATGCAGGACAGCGGCAATTAGGCTTAGGAGCTGAGCTGAGTGAGACCTTTCAAGAGACCAAGCAGGCACATTTGCAATCCACGACAGCCATGCAGACCGCCAATCAATCGATAAAAGCGTTTAAAACCAGCGCACAAATCATCGATGAGACGCTAAATACGGAAGTATTGGGCGCTGCTGATGTGATGCTGGTCAGTAAAGACAGTATCTTAGCGTCAGCAAGTAATACCCTATGGACGGCGAAAACAATCGTCAGACAATCAGGCAGCACCCAGTCGGATGTGGTGGCATGCAATTATACGCTGACGGCAAATACGATTGACTCGCTCTCTGGGGTTGGTGGTCAAGTTGATCTATCAGGCTTACATATCAGCGCCAATAGAGAGCCACTGGCGGTACAGGCACAAGGCGGTGAGTTGCAATTGCACTCTCAGCAAGGTATGACGATTGGTAGTGAGTCAGGACAGGTAAATGTGTCGAGTCCTAAGCGGATTAAGCTGCAAACCTCAGCAGGAGCATCCATTACGATTGATGACAGCGGGATTAAGCTGGTGTGTCCGGGGATGATTAAGATCAAAGCGGTGAAGAAGGGTTTGGTGGGTGGGGCAAGAGCTAATTATTCATTACCGATGATGCCTGAAACTGTTCCACTGTTTAGTAATAAGCTAGATGTTTATGATTTGTTTTATCAGCACAATTTTGAAGATATCGAGTTCCAGATGCTACGACCTGATGGGCAACTGATAGAAGGTGCATTAGATGAGCATGGACGTACCGCACCAGTTATTAGTGATAAAGAAGAAGAGGTTGAAGCCTATGTGGGCTTTAGAGATACCGACTGGGGCGTATCGTATATTTCTGAAGAGGAAGATGTGAATGATTTAGCTTTAGAGCAGGCTGACGACCTAGACTTAAACAAAGTCTTTGAAGCAATTGTAAAAGAGGAAGGCTTCTACAATCACATGTATCTTGATAGCGCCGAACCTAAAAGCCTTGTAACCGTAGGCTATGGCAAAATGCTGTCGTCTGCGGATGAAGCGACAAAATATCCTTTTTATATCGGAAATGTATCAGCAACCGATGTTCAAATAAAACAAGCGTGGCGTATAGTTTACAATTCGGTTCACGGTAGAAACAATAGTCGAGCATCTTATTTTGAATCTTTGACAACAATTCGTATGACAGAAGAAGATGCAAAAGCAATAACACTCGCTCATATTCAGGGTAATCTCGATTCTGCTCGAGAAGCATTTTCAGAGTTTGATAATTATCCAGTCCCAGCTCAAGAAGCTATTTTAGATATGGCTTATAACTTAGGGATATCTAGCACAGGTATTTCGAAATTTCCTAGTTTTAATATAGTCAGTTCAAAATAAAATTGTTATGTTTAGGACAAACATCATAAAACA
>NZ_JADQAK010000005.1:144150-157112 GCF_022129285.1 Psychrobacter sp. Ps4 | reverse complement strand
AACGGGTTATCTTCATAAAAGTAGTCTAGCATAGTGCTTATCTACTACAGCCCCTTATATTTTTTAAACAAGCGTTCTTATGCTTGATATTTTATGACTCAGTTTGTTATGTCAGTTTCCTATGACTTGGTTTTTGACAGTTCAGTTACTGATAGTTATGCAACTGCCAAAATATCAATATAAAATTTTCATACTCTCTAGTTTACCCAACTGCTTAACACTTGACCACCCTTTACGTTACGGATAACGCTCCCAGACAGTACAGATTTGTTAAAGACCTAATCTGTCAAAAAACCTACCTATTCAAGTGTTTACTCGTTAGACCACCGATTTGTCAAATATCGCGTTATCCCTTATGATGATTGTATATCAATGCCCTTCCACTGATTAATTTTTGCCTCTTATCGCAAGCAGACCTATTATGACCCAGCATTTTATCGTTATCGGCAATCCCATTGCCCACAGCAAATCCCCTGAAATTCATACGTTATTTGCAGCGCAGACGGGTATTGAGATTAGCTATCAACGCCAATATTGTCCCGATGATGCAGCCAGTTTTACCGCGGTGCTTGAGGCGTTTTTTCAGGGCGGCGGCGTTGGAGCCAACGTGACTGTACCTTTTAAACAAATCGCTTATGACTGCTGCGCGGCGCGCGGTGGTTTATCGGAGCATGCCAAAGTTGCAGGCGCAGTCAATACGCTGTTACTAAATAAAGCGCTGGTAAAAAGTGGCGTGCCAATTACTGAGGCATTGTATGGCGATAATAGCGATGGACAAGGACTGGTCAATCACATCGTAAGTTTGGGTTGGCCATTGAATGGTGCACGTGTGGCACTCATTGGTGCAGGCGGCGCAGCACGTGGGGTAATATTGCCATTGATTGAAGCCGGTATCGCACATCTTACGATTGCCAATCGCACGCTGAGCAAGGCAACAGCGTTAGTCATTGAGCTTAGCGCGGCAAGCACTGCTATTCATGAGCAGCAGATTGAAACTTGTCGCACAGCGGATTTAAATGGACAGTTTGATATTATCATCAATGCGACTTCTATTGGTTTATCAGCAGATACGCTACCACTAAGCGACACGCTAAACGGTGACTATGCTTATGACATGATGTACGGACGCCCGCTACCGTTTCTGCAGCATTTTTCTGCGCGTGGCGCACAGATTTCTGATGGTTATGGCATGCTCATCGGGCAAGCAGCGCTAAGTTTTGAGCGTTGGACAGGTCATACGATCGATGTTGCGCAAGCGACCGAAACGCTACACAATCGTTAATCGAAAATTGACATAAAAAAAGTCGCATGAACTTAGCTCATGCGACTTTGATTAATACTTGATTTCAAACGTACTGATGATTTGACACTCATCAATTAGCTAAAGCGCGCCAGCAGCCAGTTTTCGATACGCCGTAGTGGTATGCGTAAGTTGGTCGAATGCATCACTCCGCCGCCGCTCAGACCCACCAAGCAGCCAATCACAGTATCAAAAAGGCGCGTGCGAATCACTTCTTGATAGGCGGACTCAGAAAACGGTAGACCACTGCCGTATTCTGCAATAAATATCGTCAGCGGCGTGATAAATATGACTGCCAAACCATAATGTCGATCCACCAACGTCTCGATACAAAGCATCATCGTCAGTATCGCCAGTGCGACACCCCATATTGACAATCCCCAAGACAACATCCAACTCGCCAAAACCACGCCCAATACTGTACCAAGTAAACGATGTATTTGCTTAATCCACATGGTACGCAAATGAATACCTTGGATAATCAAAAAGCAGCTAACTGCTGCCCAATAGGGGTTGGACAGCTGTAAAGTGACGGCGATGAGCAAGGCTAAACTGACAAAACTGGCGACAATCACACTTTCAGTAATAGTATCTGGCTCGTAGCTATAAGTAGGCGTCGGCGTTGCTGGGCGCGTCGCCAGTAAAAATAACGAATACAGCAATGCCATCACTAAAGCAAAGCCACTGCCAAGCATCACCAGTCCAGTTGCACGTAAGATGTCTTCCAAAGGCAGCGGTATAAATAGCGCAATAGCGCCTGCCATCATCACAAACAGTCCCGCTGGCGGTGGCTGACGATAATAACGTCCAAAAATCACAATACCAAACGCCATGAGCGTAAATATCGGCAGTTTTAATAGCGGGATTTGCTGAGCAATGAGACCGAGCGCAAAGCACAGCGACATGGCAAAACCCCAAGCCATCACCGTCACCAATCGATACGGCAGCTTGCCCACTAACGGTATATTCAAAATAACCATCGCCCCCAAAGACGCTTTGATACCTGACGATAAAGCATCAAAATAAGCGCCCACAAACACAGGGAAACTGATCGCAATCGCCGCGATAATCGGCATATGCCACGGTCTCTTACTACGGTTCACTGTCAGCAGATGCGCCAGCTCCCCATCAATTAAAGCCTTTATGCGAGCAAATAACGCTGTCAGCCAAGATGCTCGCGTTGCCTTGCGCTTAGATGCGCTCATAATTGGCTTTCCTTATATCGTAAATGCAGTTAAAAAATGTTTTTCTGATACGTTCACATCTATCATTAATAGGTACTTAACCACAGACGCTGATAAAAACCGAATCCATCAATACATAAATTAATGTTTTGATTTAAAATATTAATTATGAATATTAGTTATTAGTTATATATTTGTCGCTATAGAAGATTTATACTGACAGTAACGCCGCGACAGCTGTTTTTTATCAAGGATGCCTTAAAGGCAATCAAAATGGATGAGCTGTTTTTGATAAATCTGAATGACGAGCCGTGATATCGTCTATTCTTACCCCAAATAATTAAACACCCTTTTACATGAAACGTGGCTCAACTACTGAGCTAGCCATTTATGATAGCGAATAACTAAAGAGAGCGACTATGTTAACTTACAAAGCACCTTTACGTGATATCAAGTTTTTAATAAATGATGTTTTCGACTTTCAAACTCATTATAAAGATTTGGATAATGGCGAAAATGCCGATCCTGAAACCGTCGATATGATTCTTCAAGGGATGGCAGATTTTGCTGAAAATGTCTTAGCGCCTTTATATCAACCAGCAGATGCTGAAGGTTGTCATTTTGAAAATGGTGTGGTCACAACCCCTAAAGGCTTTAAAGAAGCTTATGATCAATTTGTAGAAGGCGGCTGGCAAGGTATTTCTTACCCTGAAGAGTACGGCGGTATGAACTTACCGACCTCATTGAACTTAATTAAAGCTGAAATGATCGGTACGGCGAACTGGCCATGGGCAATGTATCCTGGTCTATCAACTGGCTGTATCAATACCATTATGCAATATGGTACCGATGAGCAAAAAGAAACCTACTTGCATAAATTGGTCGAAGGCTCTTGGGCTGGTACCATGTGCTTGACTGAACCGCAATGTGGTACGGATTTGGGTCAAGTTAAGTCTAAAGCCATTCCACAAGATGACGGCTCTTATAAGCTTAGCGGTACTAAGATTTTCATCTCAAGTGGTGAGCATGATTTAACGGAAAACATCGTGCATATTGTTTTAGCACGTTTGCCAAATGCTCCAGAGGGCACACGCGGTATCTCATTATTTATCGTACCGAAATTTTTACCAACTACTGAGGGTGAAATTGGCGAGCGTAATGGTGTGACTTGTGGGTCGATCGAACACAAAATGGGCATTAGCTCATCGGCTACTTGTGTGTTGAACTTTGATGATGCCGTGGGTTACTTAATTGGTGAGCCGAACAAAGGTCTAAAAGCTATGTTCACCTTTATGAACACAGCCCGTATTGGTACTGGTATCCAAGGTTTGGCGCATACTGAATTGTCATTCCAAAACGCGCTGCCGTATGCAAAAGATCGCCGTTCTATGCGCACCTTATCAGGCACGAAAGAGCCTGAAAAAGTTGCTGATGCCATCATCAACCATGCTGACGTACGTCGTATGCTATTGACCCAAAAAGCCTTTGCCGAAGGCGGTCGCTCGATGATTTATCATTCTGCGCGCTATGCTGATAAAATGGCACAGGGTATCATCAATGGCGATGATGAAGAGTTTGAAAAATGGGATGACAAATTGGGTTTCTACACACCAATCCTAAAAGGCTTCCTAACTGAACTAGGCATTGAAGCGGCCAAACACGGTCAGCAAGTCTATGGCGGTCATGGTTATATCAAAGAATGGGGCATGGAGCTAATTGCTCGTGATGCTCGTATCGCCACCATGTACGAAGGTACAACTGGTATTCAAGCATTGGATTTACTCGGTCGTAAAGTGATCTTGCAGTCTAAAGGCAAAATCATCCGTGATTACACCTCAAGCATTATGAAATGGTGTGGTGAGTATGCACTTGATAAAGACATGCGTAAATTTGTTTGGGCGCTCACCAAGCTATGTGCTGAGTGGAATACATTGACTGTCCGCTTGATGCTAATGGCGCGTAAAGACCGTGAAATCATCTCTGCTGCATCAGACGATTTCTTGATGTACTCAGGCTATGTCATGATGGGTTATCATTGGGCGCGTATGGCAGCAGTTGCTTATGACAAGCTAGAAGACGGCGGCGCTGAATCACCAGAATTCTACAAAGCTAAGATCCAAACGGCTGAATTCTACTTTGATAAGTTGTTACCACGTACCTCGGGGCATGCCGAAGCCATGGTTGCACCAAGTGAAAGCATGACAGCAATGAAGATTGAGAACTTTGCTTTTCTAGACTAAGTTTTTTAGACTAAGATAGCATCACAATTAAACAGTAATTAATAAAAAAAGCGCCTAGCATGTAGGCGCTTTTTTATGCTTAACTAAAAGTACAGACCTTCTCATTAAAGCCTATCGATAATAAATATACATCATAGATGACGGTTAATGAGTAACTCATTATAGATAAATGGCCATTTTAGGAGCCAATCATGTTATCCACTGATTATCAAAAAACGTCTTTAGCCTCATCAGTTATACGAGTGCTACTGCTCAGTACGGCACTGATCAGTTTTAGCGCAACTAGTGCTACGGAGCTGGCTAAAAACCCTGACACTCCTATTAGATTTGCCAAAGGCGCGATCAGTAGTACGGTCACTGGCAAATTAAGCCCCAATGAAGATGAGCGCTGGTATCGCTTTGATGCCACCAGCTGGCAATATGCCGTTATTAATATTGCACCACTTACTGGTACGCCTGAGACAGCCAATGTCGGCGTATTACATATGCCAAACGGTACGCAAGATGGCAGCAAAGGCGGTATCGTGTATCAAGGCTGCCTACCCGCAACCGGAGAATATCGCTTACGTATTGCCCGCAACTTGATGGCGACTGAAGGCAAAACGGCTGGTTATAAGGTTGAGGTAATGATATTACCCACATATGCCAGTAAATCGCTATGTGAATATTTATAACGATTGATAAATCGTCGTTTCGGACGATATCAGCATTTTAGCTACCCAGCATTTTTTTATGATACACCGCGCTAATTTCTTCAACTTCCACACATATCTGTAAGGCTGCTCGCCCTGATTGCTCTGCGCCTATCTCCTGCTCTATCGCCGTCACCAGCAGCCCTGCTAGCTGATTACGAATCACCATGTCACGACCAGTCATTAGTTTTAGATGCGCATAAATAAAGCCATACGCCTGCTCATCATCTTCAACGCCTACCAAAAATGTCTCAATGGGCACGATCCGTGCTTTAATATCAGTCGGCGTGCCAAAGTGCCCACTGTCCCATAATGCTTTATTTAACGCTTTAAGAAATGATTCTTCATGAGCAATACTGACATTTGGCGTCATTTGAATGGTTAGATGTGGCATGAATATGTCCTTATAAAATATGAGTGAGGGGATAAAATATTAGCCATCGTTTCAGGATTGATTAAACAGCCCGTTAGTGGCAACGATTTTTAGTCATCAGTAACTTTTTATTCATCAATAATAGTACTAAAGCTAGCAGCAAGGGTCTCAGCTAATTGTGCTGGTGGCAGCTCAATTTCTAAACCACGGCGACCACCGCTGACATAAATCGTTGTCTGCTCTGCAGCCGAGCTGTCTATGATAGTCGGCAAGCGCTTCTTTTGTCCCAATGGGCTGACGCCGCCTAGCACATAGCCCGTACTACGCTCTACCTGCTTAGGATCCGCCATTTGCACTTTTTTGCAGATCAGCAATTTATTCGAAGATAGCGCCTTAGCCGTTTTTTTAAAGTTTAACGTTTTATCCACGGGTAAGATAGCAACGGCAAGCGCACCAGTCTCTGTCGACACCACCAAGGTTTTGAAGACTTGTGACACATCCACGCCTAGCTTTTCTGCCGCCTCTAAGCCAAAAGAGGCGGCATTACTGTCATGGACATAGTCGTGTAATTGATAGTTCAGAGCGCGTTGTTTGGCAAGATTAATCGCTGGTGTCATAATATTTCAGCTTATATCAATGATATTAAAGGGTAGATTTAAACATAATTACTCTATAGTGACTCTTGGTTGTCGCCGAACTATTATTGCGCTAAATACATTAACTTTCAATTATTTGAGCTTATTAAGAGCGGCTTAACTCACTATATAGTAACCAGACCGTATTAATATTAGCAGTATATACAGACACTATATATCGCTTTGATGGCTTTTATGGCATCATAAGCGCAACATATTTGACTATTTTTGATACTGATTATGATACCGAAGTTCTTAAAAAAACGGATTTTTAAAGCGCCAGTCACAACCGACAGCGCTTCTAATACTGACGTCAATCCAATCGCCCCCAAGCCTTATTCCAATGCGCCGATTAATCAAATTTATCGCAAGCTATCGGGGCAGCTACTCGATGTCGCTGTTAAACCTAAGTTATTGGGTGAATTACCTGAGTTCGATACAGACGATCAAACGCTCAGATTTTATGTGTTGCAAGATTATTCGCGCTCCAACAGTATTTTGATTGACCTGCAGACGCAAGAGCACAATTTACCACCAGCATTGGTTGGGGTACATGATGCCGCCCATAATATCAAAGAAAACGCAGCCATCATATTTTTGAACCATCCAAGCGCCAAAGACAGTCAGCTATCGCCGCGCCTGTCACGTTTGGTGTCTGCTGTTTTGCAATATCCAGAGCTAAAAGTACGCTTGGTGCCCGTCTCTATTTTATGGGGACGCGCCCCAGAAAAAGAGGATTCACTGTTTAAGCTGCTGACCGCTGACAACTGGCAAGACCCTAGCATCACCAAGCAGCTCTTTAATATCGGAGTAATGGGACGTGACACCTTTGTACAGTTCCATCCACCTCAAGATCTACGTACCCTTATCAATGATAGCCTTAAAGGTGATGAAGAAGGGTTTTCTATTTTTGATTCACTAGCCGTTGATTCAAAAGAGAACTCTATAAAAGAAGATGATGTAAAAGAAGGCACTGTAAAAGAAAGTCCTGCAAAAGACAGCAATTTAGACATCACGAGTAGCGTGGGCGATGCTGACGAAGCACCAAATTATGCTTTGGTAGCGACCGCTGACAGCAATCGTGAACTGGTACGTATGCTACAGCAGAGGCTTACGGTTTATTTAGACAAGCAGCGTGCCAGTATGCTCGGTCCTGATTTATCAGACAGACGCAACTTAGTAGACAAGCTGGTGTATTCACCAGCTATCAAACATGCGATAGAGGCAGAAGCAGTAGAATCTGGTATCAGTGTACGTGAAGCCCGTGTCTTGGCTAAAGGTTATGCCAATGAGATGGTCAATGACTATTCACATTCCATCGTGCGCGGTTTTTATAAGTTTTTAACGTGGTTATGGACGCAACTCTATGATGGCGTAGAAGTCCATCATTTTGAGCGCGTACGTGAGCTTGCAACTGACTATGAGCTGGTTTATGTGCCTTGTCATCGTAGCCATGTCGATTATCTATTGCTATCTTATGTCATCTACAAGCGTGGTCTGAGCATTCCTTATGTCGCTGCTGGTGACAACCTAGATGTACCCGTATTAGGGCCATTATTACGCGGCGCGGTTGCCTTTTATATACGTCGTAGCTTTCGTGGCAATGCACTTTATACCGCCGTCCTCCGCGAATATATGCACACCCTTATTACGCGTAACACACCGATTGAATACTTTATCGAGGGTGGTCGCTCGCGTTCAGGACGTTTATTACCACCGAAGATGGGCATGCTAGCAATGACAGTGCACAGTCAATTACGTCATTCTGAGAAGCCAGTGGTTTTCATTCCGACTTATATCGGTTATGAACGTATTATGGAAGGTGGCACCTATATTGGTGAGTTAAAAGGCAAGCCAAAAGAATCTGAATCTTTACTAGGCTTACTCAAGGTTGGTCGTAAAATTGAGCGTATCTTTGGTAATGTACATCTAAGCTTTGGCACACCGCTGCATCTTAGCGACTTTATGACAAAATTCGATGTGCCAGCCAATAGCTTGCCAACGGATCGCACCGATACCCCGCTCGATGATAAAGCCAGCGCGATGGTCGATAACATCGGCGTCAAAATCATGCAGCACATCAATAAGGCGGCGGTTGTGACGCCCGTTTCGTTATTATCATTGGTATTATTATCAGCGCCTAAAGCGGCTTTAGATGAAGAAATCTGCCGTGAGCAAATTGCTCTCTATCAAGGTCTTGCTCAGCAGTTGTCCTACTCAGATGATACCGTTATTACAGATATGAGTCCGCAGCAAATCATTGATTATGGTATCAAGCTAAAGCTCATTGAACGTACGCCGCATATCTTAGGCGACATCATTCAGATTGCCGGCAAGCAAGCGGCATTGCTCAGCTATTTCCGTAATAACATCCTTCATGTCTTTATTCTACTGTCTTTTTTAGCCGCCTTAGTGGCGCGTAACGGTCGTATCGAACGCAGTCGTTTGGACAATATTGCTAAGCAACTCTATCCATTTTTACAAAGCGAGCTGTTCTTATATTACCCAGCACATGGCTTGGCTGATACCCTGAACAAAAAAGTCGACAGCTTACTCTCGCATGGTCTAATTGTAGAATTGAGCGATGGCGTACTCAGCGTCCCTGAGTCAAACAGCAAATGCTATCAGCAGCTGCAAGTGCTAGCGACGCCTGTCGGACAGAGCCTTGAGCGTTACTTTATGACGCTTGCCCTACTCGCCCAGCAAGGCTCAGGCAATCTAACTGAAAGCGAAGTCGTTGATCTGTGTCATCTGCTGGGTCAGCGCCTGTCTGTACTATATGCAGACGATATTCCTGATTTCTTTGACCGCGCCTTATTCACCAGCTTCATCAGTGCCTTGACTCGTCTCGATTACTTGCAAAAAGATGATGAAACCGGCGTATTGACCTTTGATCATCGTATCAATGATATTGCTCGTCATGCTAAGTACGTGCTAACGCCTGATATGATGCAGATTTTGCAGCAAGTCGCCAGCTTAGATGAAGAAGAAATTACTCATGCGATTACTGAGATTAGTAATAAAAAGCAGCGTAAATTTGGGCGTAAGCGTTAATTTGTAACCAGCTACAATATTTAATGAGCTAAACTGAATATATTGAGCAAAAAAAGACCTCTAATTGATTAGAGGTCTTTTTTTATCTTTGAATTTGAAATTTCTAAGTAGTTTTTTTTAACAACTACTTTTTAAATAACAGTCCTAGGTCGAAATCTTTTTATATTTCATACGCTTAGGAGTGGCAGCATCACCCATCGTCTTTTTGCGATACGTTTCAAACTCAGAATAGTTACCATCGAACCAAACTGGGCCTTCCTCTTCGAACGCCAAGATATGAGTCGCGATACGGTCAAGGAACCAGCGATCATGCGAGACGACCATGACCGTACCTGGGAAGACCTGAATCGCATCTTCTAGCGCACGTAAGGTTTCAATGTCCAAATCGTTTGACGGTTCATCAAGGAGCAAGACGTTCGCGCCCTGCTTCAATGTCTTCGCTAGCTGTAAACGGTTACGCTCACCACCAGACAATTGACCGACGTGCTTTTGCTGATCCGAGCCTTTGAAGTTAAAGCGACCGATATAAGCACGACTTGGCGTGGTGTAATCGCCAACCGTAATAATATCAAGACCGTCAGACACTTCTTCCCAAACAGTTTTGCTGTCATCTAAGTTGTCACGTACCTGACCAACATAAGCGACTTTAACACTTTCGCCCAAATCGACTGAACCCGTATCTGGCGTATCACGCTCAGTAATCATGTTAAACAGTGTGGTTTTACCCGCGCCATTTGGTCCGATGATACCGACAATCGCACCAGCTGGCACGTTAAAGCTTAGGTTTTCATAAAGCAGACGATCACCAAATGATTTGGAGATGTTATTCACTTCAATGACTTTATTACCTAAACGTGGACCGGGCGGAATATAAATCTCAGCTGTCTCATTGCGCTGCTGGAACTCTGTTGAGTTCAACTCTTCAAAGCGCTGTACACGAGATTTAGACTTGGCTTGTTGACCTTTTTGGTTTTTGCGAATCCAATCCAGCTCTTTTTTCAGTGCTTTAGCAAATGACTCTTCTTGCTTATTCTGCTGCTCTAAACGGGTGTTCTTTTGTTCGAGCCACTCAGTATAGTTGCCTTCATACGGATAACCATGGCCACGATCTAGCTCCAAAATCCACTGAGCGACGTTGTCTAGGAAATATCTATCATGGGTAATAGCAACGATTGTACCGCTATAGTTCTGCAAGAACTGCTCTAACCATGCAACAGATTCGGCGTCCAAATGGTTGGTTGGTTCGTCAAGTAACAGCATATCAGGGCGTGACAATAGCAAACGACATAGTGCCACACGGCGTTTTTCACCACCAGACAGCTTACTAACATCCGCATCCCAAGGTGGCAGACGTAAGGCATCAGCCGCTTTTTCGAGCTGAGTATTTAAGTTATGGGCATCCCACGCTTGAATGATGTCTTCCATCTTGCCTTGTTCTTCAGCAAGCTTATCAAAGTCAGCATCAGGCTCAGCGTATTCTGCATAAATGGCATCTAAACGAGCAAGCGCATCTAAGGCTTCACGCATACCGTCTTCGACGTTACCACGTACGTCTTTGCTGTCATCAAGCTGTGGTTCCTGCGGCAAATAGCCAATTTTGGTGCCAGTTTGCGCGCGTGCTTCACCACTAAATTCAGTATCCACGCCCGCCATAATGCGTAGCAAGGTTGATTTACCTGAACCATTGATACCCAAGACACCAATTTTGGCACCTGGGAAAAATGATAAGTTAATATTTTTTAAAATTTCACGCTTAGGCGGAACAAGTTTTGACACGTTGTTCATCGTGTAAATATATTGAGCCATTAACACTCCGATAGACTGCATAAAAGAGGCAAGCGAATCATACTTAGCAATGATGCCAAGCGTGCTGCACCTCAAAATCAGGGTTACAAATTATAAGCCATTATCGCATTGTGGCGCATACCCTGCAAGCCAACAGATTGTTTTAACGATTGTTTTACTTCTTTTGTCACAGAGTGCTCAGCTTTCTAGCTAAAAGCGGTAACGAAACCTACTATCAAACCGTTTCGCTTAACATTCTGACTTATAACTGTTTTATAAAGACCACAAAAAATTGCATCAAAACTTTCGCAAATTTAATCAATAGCCGTTAGCATGTTAGGATATCTTAACAAATTCGAGCGACCTGACCTAAGTGATATCTGCTAAATTGGCGCACAGGTGAACACAATATTTATGATGTCAATCATTTTGATAGTATTAACAAAGGTACTGATAATATGACCAACGGCTATCGCCCTGAAATGATTCAACATGCATTTATCGATTTTATTGGATCGCACTTACAGCCGTTTTGGTCTTTCACTGTCCCAAAGCTGCGCCTTGTTGCGCGATATACCCTTGGCGATGACTTAATAGCGCTCAGATTTGAGACCAATCATGCTTTTCGACGGCAATTAGTGGGTTCGCAACGTGGTTGGCAGGGTGGGCAACATCTTAACTTAAGCCTTCTTATTAAAGGTGTGTATCATCAGCGCAGCTATTCATTATTAGGTTTGGCGCACCAACCGCTCTGGTGGCAAGATGCTGCTACTAGCAACAGTATTGATAGTAGAGATAGCAAAAAGCAACCCCCTTATCTTGCGATTACCATTGCTATTAAGCCGCAAGGCTTGGTTTCGGATTATTTAACCAAACATATGGCACTTGGCAGTGTCATCAACAGTAGTGTCCCCAGTGGCTCTTTCACTTTGGCACAAGCATTTATAACGGTACAGACAAAATCAGCTGTCGAAAAATCTGCTTCTTTATTATTTATCGCGGGTGGCAGCGGTATTACGCCCATGTTAGGACTCATCACGCAAGCACTGGACAACGGACATCAGGTGACGTTGCTATATTACAGTCGCACTGAAATGCTCCCGTTCAAAAACCAATGGCAACAAATGAGCATAGCGTATCCAGCTTTCACCTATCATCTGGTCAATACCGAGAAAGCTGATACTTATTTGGCGGGCAAGCGACATTTGAGCGTAGACAGTTTGTTGGCATTAAACCTACCACTGGCAGATACGCAAATATTTGCATGCGGGTCACAGACTCTGTTGACTGGCTTATATAAAGCAGCGGCAGAGATAACCTTACCGCACAATAAAAACCTGCGCGATAATATCATTGTAGAAAACTTTGGTCATGCGTCGCCTGATTTCAATTTTGATAACAAACAGGCGCTCGATAGCAAAAAACACGCAGCGCAACATACTGTTTATTTACGGGCGAGGCAACGGCAGTTTGATAGTAGCACGACATTATTGAATGCCGCAGAGGACGCAGGAATTCGCTTAGCGCATGGTTGTAGACAAGGTATCTGCCAGTTGTGTCGCTGCAATAAAGTCAGCGGTGTGGTCAAAAATATTCACACAGGAAAAATAAGCAGTGATGGTTATGAATCTATTCAAACTTGCATCAACATTGCCATGACTGATGTGGTGCTAGATATTTAGCAACACGATGATAAAAA
>NZ_JADQAK010000005.1:0-144050 GCF_022129285.1 Psychrobacter sp. Ps4 | reverse complement strand
TAAATACTCATAAATACTCATAAATACTCATAAATACTCATAAATACTCATAAATACTCATAAATGCTCATAAATGCTCATAAATGCTCATAAATGCTCATAAATGCTCATAACGGCTCATAACGGCTCATAAGATAGAAACACAGCCTGCTGTTACCTTATAGCCTACGGTAAAAAACTTAAACAACTTATTGAACCGAACCCAGTACCGACTCTCCGTACCATTTCGGTTAAGGATTATTTATGCGCTTGCTACCACCCGTCACTACTGCACAATCTGCTGTACCCGTTTTGACCCCACTAACTGATGCAAAACAGCAGAAAGCAAAGCAGTTGACTCGCTACCCAACGTTGACAGGAGCGCCCTTACCAAAGGCGCAATCTGATGCCCTCGCTCATGAATTAAATGTGCTTTACCGAAGCGTGATGGATTCGTTAGGTAGTGATGACGCACGATACATTAAACGAGTGTATGCCGCGGTAGTCTATAGTGAAATGACAGCGCGTGGCTTACTGGCAGCGGCTGGATGCATGCAATCAAAATATAAAATAGTCGCGACTTGGTTATTGGGTACCTCGCTACTGAGTCTCAGCAAAATTCTAAACAATATGGAGCTTGGGCATAATGTCATGCATGGTCAGTATGACTGGATGCAGCACCCGTATCTCAATAGCCAAAAGTTTGATTGGGATATTGTCTGTCCTGCCCCATTGTGGCAACACTCTCATAATTACTTGCATCATACTTTTACCAATATCGTTGGTCGTGACCATGATGTTGGCTATCACTTAATTCGCGTGACTGATGAGCAACCTTGGACGCCAAGCGACCGCCATAATATGTTTAAAACAGCGATATTGGCTCTAGGTTTTGAGTGGGCGGTCGCCTTTCATGATATTCAAATCAGTGTCGACGAATACGCGGACTCCCCTGATCGACACCAAACCATGCAACAGAAATCTCGCGCATTATTTGCCAAAATCGCCCGGCAAGTGGGCAAAGATCATATTGTACTACCCACGTTAGCAGGGCGAACATTAGGTCGAGGTAGTGCTATGACCACACTGAGCGGTAATGTTACTGCCAATATCGCTCGTAATCTGTGGACATGGGCGGTGATATTCTGTGGACACTTTACCGAACAAGCCCATATCTATAGCCATCTCGATGCCGATGAGACTAAAGGTGACTGGTATGTGCGTCAAATTCTGGGCTCCAGCAATATTCAAGGCGGTAAGCTGTTTCATATTTTGACGGGAAATTTATCGCATCAAATCGAGCACCATATCTTCCCTGACATGCCAGCCAGTCACTATGCTCGTATCGCACCACAATTACAGGCAATATGCCGCAAGTACAATCTACCCTATAATACTGGACGTTTTGGTACACAATTCCGGCAAATGCTGGGACGTATCCGCCACTTTAGCAAGCCAAGTGCTGAAGAATGGCAGTCTTATTTACATTCACAAACTACGTCAATCCTTGAAACAAATCATGCCGTAACAGAAAGACCAAAAGAGCTGCCCGCTATACGTGGATTAGGTAAATATCTTCCCCCTGTCATGCGCCAAGCCTTATTTTATGCTTGATGTGCAGCTCATATGGAGACCACTGGTCGACCCCTTTAGTCTTAACATTTACTCTATCGACTCTTACGCTAAAGAACTATAAATGTGAATCGAAGGGACTCATACTTTAGTGAATAATCTATTCGGTCATTCAAGCTTTTTTCATTTAAAAATACGCTTAATCCATACTAAAAAAAACCAATAATATTTAATGATAACAATCAATAATAACGGAGAATATCCATGAAAAATCAAAACTCTGAACAAGACCTAACCATCACCCATGATGAACAGGCTAAACGCTTTGAGACCTCTATTGACGGTCATACTGGCTATATTAGCTATCAAGAGCGTGACGATACATTAGTTTATGATCATACTATCGTACCTCAGGAGTTAGGCGGGCGCGGTATTGGCTCAGCATTGGTCAAGCATGCCCTCAACTATGCTCGTGAACAGAATAAAAAAGTGATACCACAGTGCTCATTTGTCTCGTCATATATCAGCAAACATCCTGATTACCAAGACTTGCTATAGTCCACTCTTTAGCAATAAGCCATAGAAAATGCAGTATGCTAGTAAGCGTCATAGTTTCTTTAGAAAGGTTTTAAGCATTTATTATGGTTCAACTTGGCTAATAAAATTGAAGCGTTAATACGCTACTACCCTCCTATTTATTTGCTATCTGCCCTCGTATATTTATCTTTGAATATATGGCAAGATAGCAAATATAGGCGGGTTTTCTGGCCTATAATGGCAATAGAACAAAAGGTCTTTACAGTGACGTAATAGCGTTAATGATATAACTGAAAAAGAGAATTGAAGTTTCGTAAAATAGCTTTGACAGATACAATGTAGTGCCTGATATAGTTTTTAATAAACCAAACCAACATAATAATAAAGGTGATTAATATGAGTAGTTTATCTGATAAGCAAGTAAATTTGCAGCTAGAGGAATTGCCCGGTTGGCAGCGCGAGGGCAATGCTATCGTAAAAACATATCACTTTAGCGATTTCATCGAAGCCATAAGCTTTATGAATCAAGCAGCGTTCCATGCCGAAGCGCTCGAGCATCATCCCGAATGGCGCAACACGTATAACGTGGTAGAGGTGCGCTTGACTACTGGCGATACCGGCGGTATTACCAGCCATGATATTCGTCTGGCGAAACGGATGGAACACATAGTCCAGCCGAAACGTTTATAGTGATGTGTTTGTTTTTATAATGTTTATAAAAATCCTTTATTAGTAAATACATTATTAAATACCAAAAAAAGTCCTCAATTGAGGACTTTTTTTATTTAACAATTTACAGGTATTAATTACATCTTGCGGCTTACAAATGCCACAATAAATAGAATGACAGCGACTGCTAAGAAAATATATGCCAAATTAGCAGACAATCCTGCGACACCGCCAAAACCCAATAAACTTGCTAACAGTGCGATCACGGCAAAAATAATAGCCCAGCGAAACATAACCTTCTCCTTAAAAATTATTATTAGAAAACCAGATATTTAGGTTGATGCAATGGACAATTATTAATAAGAAATAATTACTATTATTAATGACTGCCTTGCTCTCTCTAAGGTTCCTTTTTGTTTTTTTAATACTTATTAGTTTTTCACCATTATTACTGCTTACGACCATAGATTAGCAATATTTATCTTTAGAAAACGTTCATTTTGGTAATGATATCGGTAGGTTATGTAACCTTTGTAGCAAATCTTAACATCGAACCTTTTTTTCATCTCTTTATGGGAGTTATGTGTATAGATGGTTAGTTATTACTTAGCCGTCAACATTTCCATCATATAATCTGCTATAAACAGTAACTTACAAGTCATTTTTACTGGTCAAAAATACTTTAATATATCTGCCTGATTGCTATCAAAAAATCAGACCTCAAACTCTGACTGTTAAATGGCAACAAATTTTAAACGTCACACGACTCATCAAAACATCTATTAAGGATAATAAATATGGATAGCAATACTAATACGGATACCTCAAACAATACACGACAGCATAGCGATGAAAAGCGTCCTTACGCGGTTGTCTTATATGGTGCAACCAGCTTTGTTGGTCAAATCACAGCGCACTATTTAACAGAGTTTTTATCTAATACTAAAGACAAAGAGGGCGCCGATGTCACGTGGGCGATTGCTGGGCGTGATGAAGCAAAACTGAACGAATTACAATCTAAACTTGGCAGCACTGTCGATATTATTCTTGCTAATAGTGACGACGCAGACAGCCTTGATGAGATGACCAAACAAACTCAAGTCATCATTTCAACCGTCGGTCCTTATCTCAAATACGGTGAGCCGCTGATCAAATCTTGTACCACTCATGGGACAGATTATGTCGACCTCACTGGTGAAGCTATCTTTATCAAAGATATGATGGACAAGTATCAGGACGCGGCAAAGCAAAGCGGCGCTCGTATTGTCAACTCGTGTGGCTTTGATTCGATTCCATCGGATTTGGGCGTCTACTTTACTCAAACCCAAGCAGAAGAGAAATTTGGTCGCGCTTGTGATGTGATTCATATGCGTGTCAAAGCGGCGAAAGGCGGTCTATCAGGTGGCACCATTGCCTCGATGGCGACTATTTTTGAAGAAGTTGGAAAGGACAAGTCACGTCGTAAGCAGGTAGCAAATCCTTATCTACTCAACGATGACAAAGATGCGCCAAACGTGCGCCAAGTTAATGTCAGTAAGCCAAAATACGATAGTGAGCACAAACGCTGGCTTGCGCCTTTTGTGATGGCTAGCATCAATACCCGTATCGTTCATCGCACCAACCAATTGCTTGGCTATGAATATGGTCGTGACTTTAAATATGACGAAGCAATGTGGATGCAAGATGGTGTAAAAGGTCAATTATCAAGCTATGCAATGAGCGCAGGCTTGTTTGGATTTGCTACTGCTATGATGGTCAAACCGAGCCGTGAATTATTAGCTAAGCACGTGCTACCCAAGTCAGGTTCTGGTCCGTCTGCAGAAGAGCAAGCAAACGGCTACTTTGACATTCGCCTCTTTGGGGCAACGGCTAATAAAGACACAATCAATACGAAAGTAACGGGTGACAAAGATCCAGGTTATGGCAGTACTTCGCGTATGCTAGCGCAATCAGCATTATGTTTAGCACAAGATATCAGCAAAGAAGAAGTTGGTGGCGGTTTTTGGACGCCAGCCTCTGCCATGGGTAATCATCTGCTAGCGCGTTTAGAAGAGCATGCAGGTCTTAGTTTTGAAGTTGTCGATTCTTAAAAGCACCCATTTATAAAATCAAAACACGCTGATTTTTCATAGCGCACTAATGACCGTATCTTAGCAATGAGATCCGGTTTTTTATTGCCTATTTTTTCTCATTATTCAGATTGCAATTTTTTGAGCGATTGTTAATAAATAATAATAACGTGATTCTTTGGTAAACGATATTGGCACTTCTTGCCTTTTTAATACATTAAGCTACACATTTCTAGAGTAATGTCACAGCCATATTGCAGTGAATGACGTAGGATAAAAAAAGTTAGGCGATTTTTTACCCCATATTTTTTAATCCATATTGCATAGCAGCTTTGAGAGGAATAATTGGCTCATTAACATTTCATTTGGACTTTAAACGCGTCAGAGTAATTTTCTAATGCAATAAAAATCATATTAATAAAAATTAAGTTTTACTGATTTATCATAAACTTGGAATAAATCAATAGCCCCTCATCTAATTAAAAGGACATGACAATGAAAATGAATATATTGACCGCTGCTGTGATGACATCTGGTCTTGCTATGTTTGCAAGCTCTGCTAATGCTGCTATGACTACCGATAGCCACGGCAATGTTGGCTATGACAGTTATGAGGAGTGTGTCACCGCTGTCAAAGACGGTTCGGCCAAATTTTATACCCCTTATACTTATCAAAACCCAAAGCGCCAAGCAGGTGAAGCGACTGTCAAAAAAATGCGCTTGTCTGAAGTAATGATTCCTCAGACAGTGGTCAATGCAAACAACTTAACAGCCAGTGATTACTCAGCAGGTGCTTGTGATTTAGGGGTTGGGCAGTCAAATGGTCGCTATGGTGTTTCGGGTGCATTGGTTGGGAAATACGTCCCTATCGCCGCTGATATGCCTGTCAACGTCTATATGGATAAGGCTGGCAATCCAGTACGTTTAAGCATGCAGCAGTGCGATAACCACTTCGGTGCCAAGTTTCCAACGCCTATTATGAGCGAAACAAAAGAAGCTGAAGCACCAGAAGCACAACTCGCGATTATCGAAGATCGCCGTGTAGAGCCTGTCATCGTTGAAACCACACGTGTTATCCGCCCTACTAAATATAGTGTCAAAGAAGTCATCATCGTACCGAAAGATCAAATCAAGCGAGTAAACACAGCGTCAGGTACAGCCATTGCTATCGAAGACGAGGCTAACCGTACTGTAATCGTTGGTGAAGAAGCAGATGCGGATGTCATCGACAATACTGAAATCAATCAAACCTTCCCAGTCATTCGTGTTCCTAGTAGCAGCACTCAACAACGCGTCGTTGATCCAAATACTGGCAAGTATATTGTTATTGAATAAGACTCTAATGAAATATAAACGAACAAGATTCGTTGAGACATCATTGTTATAAGAATTAGAGATAGGAAAGTAGCAAATAATACTATTTTCCTATCTGACAATAACCATACAGTAGTTGCACAAAGTCACCTGCTAACATCCGTCTGTTAGAATTTTAATCTATGGACTACTGAACTAACGCTTGTTTAGTTGGTATTCTCCCCTTTAGATTTTTATCACTGATTTAGGTCAGCTTATAAAGCTCTTTATCCAAATCCATCATGATAGTCTCTTAATGGTTATCATGATTTTATTTTGTCTATCAATTAAATGTTAGATATATTAAATATATAGATTTGAATTACTAAATGAATGTGTGATATGCAACTGCTGTATACAGCAGTTAGCAACATAAGCGTCAAGTTTGAAATTTTTTAAACTGACATTATAAGATTGTAAATTAAGGAATTGATTAATGAAAAAAAATACTCTATCTTTATCGCTACTGATCGGCGCTGCGCTCACTATCCCAAGTTTGGCTATGGCAGCACCTGCTGATACTGCGGCAGTAGATGTGCAAGCAGCGGCTACCGCCACCACACTTGAGATGGAAGGTGACAATACAAATAATGCTTCAGTAGACAATCAGTCTAGCCCATTTCAGATTAGTGAGACACAAATTATCTCAAGAGCAAGCGTTAACAACAGTGCTAATCAACAGCCGATGACTACTGAGCTTCAAGCTGAGCAAGAAGCAATGGATGCCGAGCAAGAGCTGATTCAAGATTCTGAAGAAGCGATGCAAGAAGAAGACTCGTTAGATACACAAGAAAAATTACAAGAAGCTGAAGAAGCCACAGAAGAATTATAGAATACGAAATAAAGTACGATATGAACCCCGCTGTTAACTGAAATCACGCAGAAGAGGTTATTCAGCGAGTTAAGTTTTGAGTAGTTATTAGTGTTCATTAACAATTTCTATTTTTAGATACATTCCATAAAAAAGGCAGCCTAATGGCTGCCTTTTTTATCACTATTAACATTAACTATTTTTTGGTTTTAGTCACGCCAGCTTCCTGTAACAGCGCCCCAAACGTACCCATTTTGCTAGGTGCTTCTGCTTTATCAGCCCTTGGCGCTTTGCTACGATCGTTATTAGCATTGTCTTTATCCTGACGATTACCGCGAGATTTCGACGGGCGCTTATCAGTCGCTGGACGGCTACTGTTTGGGCGTTTGCTATTTGCATGATCGCTACGTGGACGACTGACTTTCTCATCATTACCAGTACTTTCAGCCGATTTCGCTGCTGGGCGCGCAGGCTTTTCAGATTCTGGCTTCATACTAAAGCCAATACGACCACGTTTTTCATCGATAGAGATGACACGTACCGAAACAATATCGCCAGGCTTGACGCGGTTCATCGGGTCAGCGACAAAGTCATTGGCCATTTGTGAGATATGTACCAAACCATCCTGATGAACGCCAACATCAACGAAGCAACCAAAGGCTGTCACATTGGTCACCACGCCTTCAAGCTGCATGCCCTCGCTCAAGTCTTTAATACTGTTAACGTCTTCACGGAAGTTAGCAGTCTTAAATTCAGGACGTGGGTCGCGTGCTGGTTTGGCTAGCTCCTCGATGATAGCAGTTACACTAATATTGTCATCATTAGCAGCCAGTGCAGTGGTATCTATCGTATTTAATATGCCGTCATTACCGATGACTTCTGGCAATGCTTTACCAGTTTGTGCCAATAAGCTATCGACCAGCGCATAGCTTTCTGGATGCACACCAGTGGCATCAAGGGGATTACTACCACCATGGATACGCAAGAAGCCTGCTGCTTGTTCAAAGGTCTTAGCGCCTAAGCGTGGAACGTTTTTCAATGATTCACGACTTTCAAAAGCACCATGCTCTTTACGATAGGTCACGATTTGCTGCGCGACGTTTTTATTCAAACCAGCGATATGCGCCAAGATAGCTGGGCTTGCAGTATTCACATCAACGCCAACCGCATTTACGCTATCTTGCGTGACTTTATCAAGACTATCTGCCAATTGCGTTTGGTTGACATCATGCTGATATTGACCAACGCCAATCGCTTTTGGATCAACCTTGACCAATTCTGACAATGGATCTTGTAAGCGACGGGCGATAGAAACCGCACCGCGTACCGAAACGTCTAAGTTACCAAGCTCGTCAGTGGCAAGCTCACTGGCTGAATAAACAGACGCACCTGACTCATTGACGATAACTGATTTGGCTTGTAATTCAGAGTTGGCAGCCAAAATTTCTTTAATCATCGCATCTGTTTCGCGGCTCGCCGTACCATTACCGATAGCCACCAAATCAACGTGGTAAGTACTCAATAATTCATCGATGACTTTTTTGGCTTCATCCATCTTATTATCAGGAGCAAATGGATAAACTGTGGCGACGACAGGCTTGTCTTCACTGTCTAACATGACGTGACCTTGAGCATCGACGATGGCCATTTTTACGCCATGACGAATGCCAGGATCAACACCTAAAATCACTTTACGACCGGCAGGCGCTGACATTAATAAGTGCTGTAAATTATTAGCAAACACATCAATCGCATCTGCTTCAGCAGTCAGACGTTTTGCAGTCAATAAACGATGCTCGATATGCGGACGCCATTTGTCTTTCCATAAACTGGTAGCAGCTTCTGTCAAAAATTCTTGACGGGCATCAGGTGCTTTAGAATCAATCTCAAAATGCTTAATGATTTTTTCGATAAATGGCGCGTCTTCGCCTTCGATTTTAAGACCTAAGACGTTTTCTTGACGACCACGTAGCATCGCTAATAAACGATGATTCGGCAGACGCGCAAGGCTTTCGCTATGCTCGAAGTAATCTTTAAACTTCTCGCCGACTTCGCGTTTTTCTTCACTTGCAACGGCAGATACGATACTGGCCGTCTTGGCAAAGCCACTGCGCAAGTTGTCTAGCAAAGCCAAAGCCTGCGTCCATTCATCAACGATGATGGCTTGTACGCCAGCGAATTGCTTGGTGATATCGCTAAAATCAACTTCCATCTCATTACCACTATCATCGGTAATGCTCGATTGAACTTGATAGTCTGCTAATGCGTCAGTTGGCGTGACTTCTTGCGTCAAGACGGCTTGCGCTGCCACATCAAGACCAGCAGCACGTGCTTTGGCGGCAGGAGAGCGGCGACGCGGGCGGTATGGCAAGTAGATGTCTTCAAGCTCAAGTTTCGACGTCGCATTATCGATACGCGTCTGTAGCTCATCGGTCAGATTGCCCTGCGTGCTAAGCAGCTCAGTAATTTTGAGGCGACGAGTTGCCATATCGCGCTCATAATTGAGCGACTTCTCTAAAGCTCGCAATTGCGCATCGTCAAGATTCTGCGTCTTTTCTTTACGGTAACGGGCAATAAATGGAACGGTCGCGCCTTCATCGTAAAGTTTGACAAACGCATTGACTTGAGCAGTCTTAATGCCAAGCGCGCGAGCAAGCTTGTCGTGAATATTCGCGTGTGTGGTTGCATCCAAAACCTGTGCATTTGTCGAGGTTTGAGATGGCGTTAAGGTATCAGTGCTACTCATAGACGTATCAATCGTTGAGAAATGTAGTTTTGCATTATAGCAAAAGCTGCATGAATAAAAATCCTTTTTATCTTTTCGTTATTTATCGCTAGTTTTATGACGAAAATCGTCTCATATCATAGGTTCTGTCGCTTTGTTAAACAAACGCATACAGCATTTGTCCTGATGGGTGATGCAATTAGTGGTGCAATCTTATACACTAAAGTATCGAAGGCGCAAATATTGGTACGCGCTAACGCATTGAACAATAGTATTCAAATTTATGATGGATTGAGACGGACCTTTACTTTTGACCACTCATTGAATAAAGACAGTTTTTTGCTAAGGTTTTTTCGTATAGTCGATTCAAGATAATTTAGCGATGAGGACAGCACGTTAAAATACTATAAATAGTAGACTCAACGAACCTGACACCGTATTGTCTTTATATCATTTTGACTATATAACCTTTAGCCTTGACTGTTAACGATAATTTCTACTAATAATAATTTTTATAAGAGGATGCCTGTATGTCTGAAAATAACAGCCCTGATACCTTAACTCAACGAATTTTAGTCGTTGATGACGATGCACGCTTGCGTTCTTTATTACAGCGCTTTCTAGAAGACGACGGTTTTGTCGTTCGTACCGCTCATGATGGTAGTCAAATGGATAAGCTGTTGCAGCGTGAGCTTTTCTCGTTGGTGGTACTCGATTTGATGCTACCAGGCGAAGACGGCATCAGTATCTGTAAGCGTCTGCGCGAAGACAATGGCGACATTCCTATCATTATGCTGACAGCCAAAGGTGGGGATGCCGATCGTATCGCTGGTCTAGAAGCGGGCGCAGATGATTATCTGCCAAAACCATTTAACCCAAAAGAGCTGTTGGCTCGTATCAAAGCGGTATTACGTCGTCAAAATCGCGAGCTGCCTGGCGCACCAAGCCATCAGCTTGAAGTGGTTGAGTTTGGACCGTGGACGCTTGATTTATCGACACGTACGCTTAAACGTGACGGCAATGTTGTCACTTTAACGACAGGTGAATTTTCGGTGCTAAAAGCACTGGTGCAGCATCCACGTGAGCCGTTGACACGTGATAAATTGATGAACCTTGCGCGTGGTCGTGAATGGGGTGCGATGGAGCGTTCTATCGACGTACAGGTATCACGTTTGCGTCGTTTGATTGAAGACAACCCTTCACAAGCGCGTTACATCCAAACCGTTTGGGGTGTAGGCTACGTATTCGTTCCTGACGAAGCTGAAGTAGAAACCGTTAAAAGTGAGTAACTTTTGACTATGTGTGTCCTCATTTCGAAAATTCCGATTATCGATTGAATTGAGGACACACGCTAATATCATTTCCATTTAATATAGGCCGTGTTTGATTACTCACAAATACGGCCTATATGATGAGTGTCTCTGTGAAAAAACCTATTATTTTTCAAAACATACCCTGCACCTTGGTGACAGGGTTTTTGGGTGCTGGCAAGACCACAGTGATTAATCAGCTGCTTGCTATCAAACCTGCCGATGAGCGCTGGGCATTACTAATCAATGAGTTTGGTCGTATCGGTATTGATGGTGCGCTGCTGGCAAGCGCGCAAGATAGTAAGCCTGAGCAAGATAATATTGCGATACGCGAAGTCAGTGGTGGCTGTATTTGTTGTACCAGTCAGCTGCCATTACAAATTGCCGTCAGTCGGCTACTTAGTGAGCATCATCCACAGCGGTTGCTCATCGAACCTACAGGGCTTGCTCATCCACGTGAGCTTATCATGCAGCTCAGTGCACCGCATTGGCAAACAGCGCTCAATATGCAGGCAGTAATAACGGTACTGAGTGGCGTGCAATGGCAACAAGATAAATATCGTCATCATGACGGTTTTCAAGCGCATGTCCGTGATGCCGATGTGTTAGTCATTAATCGTTATGCTCAATTGAGCGATAGCGAAAAGCAAGCACTGCAACAATGGATAGCCAAGCTCAATGCACAGGTAAAAATTATTTGGGCAGCATCTGAGCAGATATCTCATGATACAAACGACTCATCCAATATTCTTTTATCAGAATCAAGCGTGTCAGAGTTGAAAACTCAGCTAACCAAGCCCAGTCAGGTTATCTCGAAACAACGTACAGTCAATATTGTTCACCCTCAAAAATCGACTACTAGCTTGCAACCGCAGAGTAATGCCCTATCGATATCGACCACCTTGTCATCCGACGCTTTTACAAACAAAGATGATTCGCAGACCAGCACAGATATTGAGCTACCTTATCGTTATCATGAAAAACAGCAAGAGTTACAGTTGGCGGGTTGGAGACTGCCAGCGCACTACATATTAAAAGCGGATGAGTTACAGAGTTGGTTATTAACACTACCGAACTGGCAACGTATCAAAGGCGTGGTTCATACGTCTGATGGCTGGCTACAAATCAATTTTACCCCTGACAGCTTAACCACCAGTACGGTCAGCGCACAAGTTGATAGTCGGCTAGAGATTATATTACAGTTGGATGCAAATACTAATAACGACAACGATACAGCGGTAGAAAGCGACCGCTCAGAAGAAAAAGATAGGACAGCATTTTTATCTTCTATAAAGACGCTACCTTCTATCGATTGGGATACCTGCGACCGTGAACTAATGGCACTGGTTATTTGACACACTCCCACCACTTTCGCCAAGCTCAAGTGGGGGATTCTAAAAGCAGATGCTCTTAGGCGACTTTCTCACGAAGGTCGCAAGTTTTCTGTTTCAACGGGCGACCTTTACTGCATCCTCCCTCCGCAGACAAAACGGCATGTCCTGCCGCTAATATGTTACGAGCTGCATTAAAATCAGCGTTCGCAACATACATGCATTTGACGCACTCAAATTTAGACTGAGTTTGTCTGTTATCGACAGCGATATGCTGGCATTCAGAGCAGGTTTGGCTGGTGTAGCGTGGATTTACTTTGATAAGTAAGCCGCCTTGCCAGTGTTGCTTATACTCAAGCATATCGACCATCATGCCCCAGCCTTGATCTAGGATTGATTTGTTTAATCCTGACTTGGCTTTGACATGACGACCTTTGTTCTCCACCGACCCGCTGGCTGATTTCGACATATTAGCGACCTTTAAATCCTCACAAGCAATCATGGCGTGGTTTTTGCTGATGCGGGTGGTGATTTTATGCAAGTAGTCATGGCGAATATTAGCAATGTGGCTGTGTAGCTTTTGAATCTTGCGGTTTTGCTTTTTCCAGTTTTGGCTAAACAGAACCTTTCTGCTTAATTGACGCTGTAATTTGGCAAGTTTAATTTGATTGGCTTTAAAGCTGTTTTTCGGTTTGATGTACTGACCGTTTGAGGTGGTGAGTAGTTTACTGATACCCATATCCAAACCAATGGCGCTTGTGGCAGGGTGACGTGGGTTCTCATCCAGTTCGCGCTCTGTGCCAAACGACACGTACCAGTGCCCTAATTTCTTGCTAATGGTGACATTTTTAATCGTGCCAATAATGTCTTGCGATTTCCTAAACGTCACCAAGCCCACGCCATTAGGCAGTTTTACTCGATTGCCTTCAACACGACAGTATTTATCAAACTGAACCAAGCGAATGGAGTCACGCCCATCTGATTTGCGCTTAAATTGTGGCATCAATGGTCGTCGTTGAATCTCTGTGCCATCAGCCAATTTAAAGAACTTAGGTTTGCGAGGTTTCTTTTTATTTTCTTTTAACCTGGCATGTACTTTAGGATCAAAAAAACGCGACCAAGCCGATGCCAGATCACGTACTTTTTGTTGTAAAGAGACAGCATTTGAGCTGGTTTTTAAGAACTCGAAATCAGGGTTGCTTTTTAGATCCATGATTTTATTAACGAGGTTGGTGGCATTGATAAACGCATCTTTAGCAAACATCTCAAATGAGATTGCCAGCACTTGATTCCAAACAAAACGTGCAGAGCCGACAAGATTATTTAAAATAATCTCCTGCTCCGTATTAGGCTCCAGCCTAAATTTATACGCTTTGTTGATTTTCATCTAACACTCTTTATAAGTTACAAGGTATTATAATAATTAATTATTCTACCAGATTCAGGCGCATATTATGTAATTTAAACATTAAAAATGATGCGAAATTCACCGCCACCCTAATGTCGGATGGCGTCCTCTTTCGCGGTTTTGATAGTAATAGACAAAAAAAGGGCAGACATTGCTGTTCGATATAGCAATGCCTGCCCTTTTTCTTTTTTAACGTAATTGACTGTCTTTGCTACCGCGCCGGTTGAACAGCTCAGCGGCTCTCGCCTCTTGTTCAAGTTCTGTCTGACAGCTGACGCAATGCTGAATACCAGGCACTGCTAACCGCCGTGCTTCTGGAATAGGCTTGCCGCATTCATCACACGTCTCGGCACTGATGCCAGTTGGCAACGCACGTCTTGCCCGCTCTAATGCATCATTTACCGTTGCATCCATTTGCTCATGCTCAGCACCATCTCTTGACCAACCACCTGCCATAACTCTATCCTATTTACGATAATTAGATATTACAAATCGCTTTAATAACAAATAGATGGGGTTGTTTATAATTAATTGCAACCTACTAGAGCATGCCTCAATCTGAAAGTATGCGAATAAATACGCTAAATAATGACATTTCCTAGCAAAAAATCACATGGCTAACCTTTTGGCTGTAGCTCAACCACTTGCCCGCGTACCCCGATACTGGCATCACTCATCAGACAAACATAGCCTGCCATGATATCTTCAGGTGTTTTTAGGCTCATAGGACTCTCTCCTGGATAAGCATGGGCGCGCATATTGGTACGAGTGCCACCAGGATTGACACAGTTAAAACGTAAATTAGTTGTATTCTGTGTCTCTTGGGTAAAGATATCACTCATGCCTTCTACGGCTTGCTTGGACAGCGCATAAGCACCCCAGAACGCGCGAGGATGTGTACCGACCGTGCTAGAGGTGAAAATAACAGAGCCATTCTCAGCATCTTTAAGTAGTGGTAGCAGTGCTTGGGTGAGCATAAACGTCGAGGTAAAGTTCACCTTCATAACTTGTGCAAAAGTATCGACGTCATACATCTCAAGTGGGGTTAGCTGCCCAAGCATACCCGCATTGTGCAAGATGCCATCGAGCTGACCGACTTCTTTATTAATCAACCCCTCTAACTGCTGCATTTCAGCATAGGTTGCCCCTTCTAGATTCATCGGTAGCATGGCAGGCTGTTTGCCACCAAGACTTTCAATCTCATCATAAACATATTCAAGCTTGCTGCTGGTACGTCCCAATAACAGGACTGTCGCTCCATAACGAGCATAAGTCAGCGCGGCAACGCGGCCGATACCGTCACCTGCCCCCGTGACCAAAATAGTCTTACCATCTAAACAATTATCAGATGGTACAAAGTTGCGAATATCATTATGAGTTAACGGTTGAGTTAGACTTTGAACGGTTTTCTGGTGGTCTTGCTGACTAGCTGACTGGTTAATATTGTCACTCATGGCATTGCTCACTGCTTATCGTTTAATAGTTGGGATGCTAAGTATTTATCGTGTTTCTTTAAAAACATAGAGTGTGGCGGACTCGATTTATAATTTTATTTATAAATAGTCAAATTTACCAGAAGAGAGCAACAGTTTATTTAATTGCTCAGGCGTATCAGTAATATAATCTGCACCCCATTTCTTTAGGTTTTTTTGATCTTCAGGCGGAATATAACCATAAGCAGCTAGAATCGTCGGCATGCCAGCGGCATTACCAGCTTCGATATCACGGATATGATCGCCAACATAAATCACGCTTTCAGCGGCGCCGCGAGGGATACCAAGCTTCTCTAACGCCGCATACATAGGCTCTGGATCGGGTTTTGAGCGAGACACATCATCAGGACAGACCAAAGCAGAACAGCGCCCGTCTAACTGCATCTTGTCTAGTAACTTCTCTGCCAGATAACGCGGCTTGTTGGTCACAATACCCCATGGCACCCCTTTTTCTTCAAGAGCAGTCAACACATCTTCTAATTCAGCGAACACACAACTATCGACGCATATCTCAGCTTCATAATCATCTAAAAACTGTTGGCGAAACTCCTGCAAAGCTTCTTCGCTAACCTCAATTTGATCGTTATGACGTAGCATCAACTGTACCATCGCTGAAGCACCAGCAGAAACTTGCTCGCGAATTTCTGCTTCAGGGGGTGCTTGCCAATCATTTTCGCGGCTCATTTTACCGATAATACAGACAAAATCAGCAGCCGTATCGATTAATGTCCCATCGAGATCAAATAAAACCGCTTTTACAAATTGGCTCATAGTGAATGCTCTTAATATAGATAAGGTGTTGAGTGAAATAGTATGACATGAAAACAACCAAATACGGCATTCAGCTTAAGCCAGTGGCTTGTGTACTGCCATCATGTAATTAACATCGACATTTTGAGCCAGCCAATAACGCTTGGTCAGCGGATTATAATGCAAGCCAATGATATCTTGACGTGTGAATCCCGCATCAATTGCCATTTTATCTAATTCGGCTGGCGTGATAAATTTGGCATAGTCATGAGTGCCACGATCGAGCAAACGCAACACATACTCTGCGCCAACGATGGCAAATAGGTATGATTTAGGGTTTCGATTGATCGTCGATAGCACACAAACACCACCTGGTGCCAATAACTCAAAACAAGCCTGCACAATCGAGCTGGGATCAGGCACATGTTCGAGCATCTCCATACAAGTCACTACATCAAACTGACCTGCATGAGTTTTAACCAGTTCTTCTACTGGTATATGCTTGTAGCGCAACGTCTCATGTAAAGCACTTTGCTCTGCATGCAGCGCTGCCGCTTTCAGATTTTCGGTACCCAAATCAATCCCTATCACATCCGCACCGCGACGTGCCATAGACTCCGACAAGATACCGCCGCCACAGCCGACATCGAGCACTTTTTTTCCAGCCAAGCCAGTTCCAGCCGTTTTATGAATATCTGTATCAGCACTGTCATTTTGATAACTGCGCTTGACGTTGTCTTCTATCCAATTTAAACGCAGTGGATTTATTTCATGCAAAGTCGCAAAGGCACCCGTCTTACTCCACCATTCGCTTGCCAACTTATTAAATTTGTCGACTTCGCTAGGATCTACATTAATGGCGGTAGCCGTTGTATCATCAAGACCGCTGTTTGCTTGCTCATTCAAAGAAGGCGAGGAAGATAGAGCTGAGCTCATTGCATTTTTCCTTTATTGTCATTATCGTTATAATCATATACAGTGCACAATTATGTACCTAATATTAGCATGAGAGCGGCAGCTTTGTCGTGAGTACATCGTCACCGATTGTGAATGGTCTTAGCAAACGTTCATACTTTCTGTACCGTTTTTTTAGAGGATAGATGCTTCAAACAGCTTAAAATCTAAATAATAAGACGCTAAAATAATTCCCAAAAACTTGGTGAAATGAGCCTTAAATAATGGCTCACAGCTTTACAACCGTTAGTTAAGAATCGGATTCACAAGCGATCATGTTTTACGTTATTATAGTCGATACGTCACTATAGTTCGATTATACTCGACGCTGTCTCGTTTGGGCACTTTAAAAACCTGTGCGCTATACCCAAAACCATACGGTACTAAAACATCTCAACAAACCCTAAGTTTTCACACCTCAAGGATAAAGTATGAAACGTGTTATCACACTGACTGGTCTGGCCATGGCCATTGGACTTGCCACTATGGGCGCACAAGCTGCCGACTATGTCGCCGGAAAAGACTATCGCGTGCTAGACAATCCAGAAAAAATCAGCGGTGATGCTATCATTGTTCGTGAGTTTTTTTGGTATGGTTGCCCGCATTGTAACGTTCTTAACCCACATATGGAAAAATGGGCTAAAAACAAAGACAAAGACGTTGCCTTTTTCAAAACGCCAGCAGCGCTTAACCCTGTTTGGGAAGCCAACGCGCGTGGTTTCTATGCCGCGCAGCTGCTAGGGTTTGAAGACAAGACCCATGACGCGCTATTTGATGCCATTCACAAAGATGGTAAGAAAATCTTTGACCAATCATCATTAAGCAAATGGTATGCATCGAAAGGCGTTAATGAGAAGAAATTCAATAGCCTTTATAATTCATTCGCCGTTGGGACGAAAATTGGTCGTTCACAAGCAGGCGCTAAGCGTTATCAGCTCTCTGGTGTGCCAGCAGTCGTCGTACAAGGCAAATACGTTGTCACTGGTGAAAGCGCTACTGTACCTAAAGTCGTTGACTATTTGGTTGACAAAGTGCGTGCTGAAAAGAAATAAGTTAAGTACTAATATAAATTAGGTACCGTTATAAATTAGGGACTAGCATTTATCTATAAGTGTCATTTGCACCTAAATGCTCTTACCCATAAAAAAGCCAATCACTTGATGATTGGCTTTTTGCATTTGCAGACTACTTTAGTTTATAAGTGGAGATATTGTATAAATAGTGGTCAAAGCTATTTAGCCGCTATCACCTTATTATTTTTCTTTTTTCAATTGCGACAAAATAGTGACTTCACGAATATAACTGGCTAAGTCTGCTTTAGACTCTGCCATCAGCTCATCATCTTGGGTATGTTTGGCGTACTCAATCCATAACAGTAATTGATACATACTATTTTGTTCAGATGCTTGGTACTGTTTAACGAACTGCTTAAGCGTCCCTTCATCATTAATATTTAAACGCTCGAACCAACTTTCTATTTTTGAGACCTGTTCTTTAGGGAAAAACGCATCAAATAATGCTTTTACCAATTCGTGGCGGTTTTCTTCACTAATCAGCTTACCAACGCGCTTGGTTTGGCGAATACGAGCATTAGCGCTGGTGATATCAGCCAATGCCATGAGTTCTGCCATAAAATAGTCACTGGCTGGCAGATTTTTGAGTTGCTTTTTCGATAAGCTGGCAAGTGGTATCGACAACTTCTGCAAGCGCTCATGGGCTTTTTTGAGTTCAGTGCGCGAGACGCGCATATCCTGTTCTTTCCAGTCAATCATAAAAGCTTTCCAAAATAATAAATAATAAAATTAACAGGAGCATGTCCTCATTTTAGAAATAGTAATAAAAATGAAGATATGCCCCAGTGTTTACCAATAACTACCAACGATTTTTTTCACGATGTTTCGCCAGCACTTTTATACTTTGCGGCATAACATCGGCAAGACGACGTTGTAAATTATCGGTGATGAATACTGAACGATGCTTACCACCAGTACAGCCAATAGCCACTGTCACTGTATGGCGGTTATTGTGTAAAAATTCGGGTAACCAACGGGTTAAAAACTTATCTATATCATCAGTCATCTCAGCCACTTCTGGATAGTCGGCAAAAAATGCGGCAACTTCCGTGTCTAGACCTGTCGAAGTACGCAATTCAGGATTCCAATGCGGATTCGGCAAAATTCTCACATCAAAGACAAAATCTGCATCAATAGGACTGCCATATTTAAAGCCAAAAGACAGCAGATTAATCACAATCTGATTGTCCACGCCGACATGTTCACGCAAGCTGTCTTTCAATTGATGAATATTCAAATTGCTGGTATCAATTCTGATATCGGCATGACCTGCGATAGGCTCTAACAGCTCCACTTCTTTTTTAATCGCGGCAGGTAGATTAAAAGCAATATGCTTGGCATTATCACTATCGATATCCTGTGACATCAGCGGATGTACGCGGCGTGTCGCATTAAAACGTGCTATCAAAGTACTTTCTTGCGCGGTCACATACACCACTTTGACCGCATGCGCCCCGTATGTTTTTTTTAGGGATGCATGCATCTCTGCAAACTTGGATAGATCCGCTCGCGGTGTTCGAATATCAACGCCAAGCGCAATACGACGAATCCCACTTTCATTGACCAGTTTATGCGCAGCATCCGGCAATAAGGATAACGGTAAGTTATCAATAGAATAATATCCTAAATCTTCTAAGATATTTAATACTGAGGTTTTACCTGAGCCTGAACGCCCTGATACCACTAGGATACTGAGCTTATCGGTTGCTATTTTACACGCTGCCTGCTCAGATTGACTGTTATTTTCACCCTGACTCACATCCATGATTCACCCATTCTAGTCCATTGCATCCTGCAAATTACTATGTCACAACGATTGATCCACCGTCACCAATTGATTGTCTAACAAACGTGCACGTCCTAGCCACGCAGCAACTAGAATCATTAAATTCTTGTTTTCTACATTGAAAATAGCAGTATCATTGGTGATTGACTCTAACGTATCGGTTTTAATGTCTAAATAATCAATAATGAAGCCAGCATCGGTAATACGCTGATGCGTTTCTGCTAACAACGACTGAACAGCTTGTTGGCTCTGTTCGCCTTTTTCTAACTGCTTTGCTAAATATTGTAGCGCTTGATGGATAACAGGTGCTACCTCACGTTCAGTAACACTTAAATATTGGTTACGCGATGAGAGCGCCAAACCATCTGCAGCGCGGACAATAGGTGCCCCTATAATTTCAATCGGATAACTTAAATCACGTACCAATTGTTTAATAATCGCTAATTGTTGATAGTCTTTTTGTCCAAAAACAGCAATATCCGGTTGTACGATATTGAACAGTTTAGAGACGACAATACCAACACCGTCAAAATGCTCAGGGCGTGATTGACCACATAATTGAGTGGCAATAGCTCCCGCGAGAACGGAGGTTGGCGGCGGTAAGGCTGGGTACATCTCTTCAATACTGGGCGCAAACACATAATCAGTATCGACCGTTGCTAGCTTAGCGACATCCTCATCAAGCGTGCGAGGATAACTATCAAAGTCCTCTCCCGCGCCAAACTGAGTAGGATTGACAAAAATACTAACCACCACGATATCAGCATGTTGCTTGGCTATTTTTACTAATTCAAGATGACCAGCATGCAGATTGCCCATCGTTGGCACTAAAGCGATACGTTGTGGGCCATCTTGATTGTCAGTTTTTTGTCCACGATAAGACTGTAAAGCAGTACGCAATGCGGAGATATGATGATGAATGATTGGCATGGTTAACTATTCTTCTACTGATAATCGTAAAAACTAAAATGTTAGCTAAACTGGTGCTGCTCGGTTGGAAAACTGCCTTCACGTACTGACTGCTGGTAAAGGGCAAATGCGCCTTCGATACTGTGCGTGCTATTACGCTCATCGGTCAAAAAGTCATGAATAAAGCGCGGGACACGGCCGTGCGTCATACCTAGCATGTCATGCATGACCAACACTTGACCATCCGTATCTGCACCAGCACCAATCCCAATAACTGGTACTGCGACGGCTTCCGTCACTACTTTTGCAAGCTCAGCAGGTACGCACTCTAACACTAGCAGCGCAGCACCTGCCGCAACGACTGCTTTCGCATCAGCAAGCAATTTATCAGCCGCTTCGTCACCACGACCTTGGATTTTATAACCACCAAACACATTGACTGATTGCGGTGTTAATCCTAAATGCACACAAGTAGGCGTCCCTGCTTGCGCTAAAGTCGCGATTAAATCGCAAAGCTCACTACCGCCTTCAATTTTAATCACATGCGCGCCCGCCTGCATCAGCTGGCGACTATTGGCAACCGCTTCTGGTAGGGTGACATAGCTCATAAATGGTAGGTCAGCCAAAATCAGTGCGTGTTTATTGCTACGGGCAATATTGGCTGTATGATAAGCCATATCATCGACCGTGACAGGCAACGTAGAATCATGACCTTGCACCACCATACCCAAACTGTCACCGATTAAAATGGTATCAATCTCTGCTTTCTCCATCATGCGTGCAAACATCGAGTCATAGCACGTTAAGCAAGTGAACTTGGTACCGTCTTTTTTAAACTTTTTTAAAGTAGATAACGTCGTCATATGATCCTCAATTAACCTTTAGTACCTTTTAGCACCTTTAGCTGTCTCTAGCTATTATTCTGATTGTGATCAAAACTTTTAGCAATCTTTTGGTATAAGTGTTTTACCTTAAAAGAAGTGAACGCTGTCACTCTTTTATAGTAGATTGGCTACAGTAGTTTTAAGCCTGTCCAATCTTTGCTAGGCGAATAATCATCTATCGAATTTCCAGCAATGATAAGCGCTGGGGCTAACTCTCGCAGTGGTAATAAGACAAAATTACGCTCAAACAATCCAGCGTGCGGTACGGTTAATTGTAGCTCAGTGATTTGCGCCTCACCGTATAACAAAATATCGACATCCAAACTACGCTCACCCCAACGCCGTATTCGTGCACGCTTAGCCTCTTTTTCTAACTGTTGACAGTAAGCAAGCAACTCAAAAGGCAGCAATATCGTCTCAAACCCAGCGACGGCATTAACAAAATCAGGCTGATCTTGCGGCCCCATAGGCGCTGAAGCGTAAAACGAAGAAACTCGAACCGCACGTATTTGCTTATGCTCTTGCATCGCTGCGATTGCCTGCTGCAAATGTTCTACTGGTGAACCCAAGTCGTTAGACAAATTGCTACCCAGACCTACGTAGCAGGTTACCCAATTCGCGTTGCCCGCATCGTTAGTAATATTAGACATTGTCAGTACTAGGCTGGCGACGGCGACGTTTCGATGGGATAGGTCCTTTATTGTCATTCACACTACTCGTACCAACATTACCGTTAGCAGCTTGGCTGGTTTTAGCAGACTTTGCTTCTGTCGTTCTAGCTGGTTTTTTAGCGCTTGCAGGTGTCGTAACCTTCGCCACTTTTTTGCGCTCAACCGTTTTTTTAGCCGGAATATCTGTTTTATCAGTAGGCTGGGCTGCTGGCTTAGGTGCTTTTTTTGCATACTTTGCTACAGCTTTAACGTCGTTGTTAGTCGTTACTTGCGTCTCTGTATTACTAGCAATATTTATACTATCTACACTCGGCTGACGACGGCGACGCTTATGCGGTATCGGCTCATTATTCATACTGACGAGCGATGGCGACCTTGCTACCGAGCGAGCCACAGATGAAGGCATGACCTCTGACTGTGTTGCTTTTGGCTGCTGAGCTTGATTTGAGCGATCAGGTTTACTGTCAGCCTTATTATAAGAGTTAGCATCAGAACTGGCATCCTGATTTTTTAGTGCTTTCTCAGCCGATACATTTTTATGGGCAGGTTTTTTCTGCGCCGCCTCTTGACGATTATTAGGCTTATCGCCATTTGATAGCTGCTTCTGCAATGGCGGCACGACTTTTTCATGCTCAATTACAAAGAGTGGTGCAGGCTTGGAATGATGGCGTTTATTTGCCGCTTGGTTACTGCTATTGGCAAGGGATAGCTGTCGTAACTGAGCAAGCTCATGGCTGTCTTGACTTACTTGCTGCGATTCATAGTGCTTGTTGTTATTGCCACCAGATTGCTTAACAGAGGCTGATTGACTGACAGCGCGGCGACGGCGTGCTGGAATATTTGACGGGTCATTTACCATATTCTGATCATTCCTACCCTGCTCAGCAGTATCATTGGCTTTGCTGTGCTTGGTATTTTTTTGATGAGATATTGAGTGATCGATGCTATTTGACTCTGAATTTTGATGATTACGCCCACGACCACGCTGCGCTTGTTGCCCTTTTTTATAGGCACCGCGACGAATATTTTCATCAAAATCATCAATGGCTTGCTGCTGCTCTCGTTCAGACAATGTCTGATAGGTCTGCCACCAATCGCCCATACCATTGGTCGACTCTGATAACGGATGCTCAGCATCACCGCATTGCTCACGCAATAATAAAAAGTCAAAACCTGCGCGAAAGCGTGGATGCTCAGAGAGCTGGACGATTTGTTTGCTACGCGGGGCTGCAAGTCTTGGCTGCAATATCCAGATATCACGGATAAACTGCTCTGCAAATTTAGGAATCGCGGTCTTGATACGTTGACGATCAATCACTTTACCAGCGGCGTGCATTTGCGCTTCAGCAAATGGCATATTGCGCTTCTTGGCTTTTGCCAACTGATGCAGATAGTTTTCCCACAATAGCGCAGCATAAAAGAACGCCGGATTGATACTTTTGCCCGCAGCAATACGTTTGTCGGTATTAATAGCGACTTGATTGACCAATGCGCTTGGCTCAGATGGTGGGTAGATGATTAAGCTATCAATCGCCCCCGACTCAAACAATAGCGGCAATAATGGCACCAGATAACCACCGGTAAACATCTTCTGCGTCTCATCATAGAGACGATGCGGTGATATTTGCTCAAGCAATGCCCAGTTGCCATCATGAAACTGATCGGCTAACTCGTCATCAAACTCAAAACCGAGTTTGGCTTTGAAACGTAAAGCACGCAACAAACGTACTGGATCTTCTTCGATACGCACTGGCGCATGGCCAAGCAGACGAATGATTTTATTATCAATGTCGTCAAGCGCACCGCAAAAATCATGAACCACGCCTTTAAGTGGTTGATAATAAAGCGCGTTGATAGAAAAATCACGACGAGAGAAGTCTTGTTTGATATCACCCCAAACATTATCACGCAGGATCATACCATCTTGATTGGTATTAGCATCATTGGTTGGTGGACCACGGAAGGTAGCAACCTCAATCAACTCACGGCCTGAATACACGTGCGCCAACTGAAAGCGGCGACCGATAATGCGGCAGCGCTTGCCAAAGACGTCTTTGATCTCATGCGGCTTGGCATCGGTGACAGCGTCAAAGTCTTTTGGACGTAAACCCAATAAGGTATCACGCACGCCGCCACCGACGATATAGGCATCAAACCCAGCTCGGTTTAAGGTGGCAATCACTTCAGTAATGGAATTGGGTAATTCAGATTTATTCAGTTCTAACCGCTTGGCGGCACGCTCGGCCATGCATCTACTCCTCGCCGGTATTCTTTAACCACCCCTGATGAACACAGCGTTTATCAGGCGGATGTACCTGCTAGTTTAACAAATTTTGCGCCTAGTAGGTGTGTTATGACTGATACTTACGTGCTATTTTGTCAATATTGGGGTTAATTAAAGCAAAATACTGCTCTTAATCTTGTACGCGTAAACGTCCTCGATTTTTCTCAACCGTTTTTGCACCGATACCCTTGACCCTTGCTAACTCATCCACTGTCTTAAAATCACCAAACATCTCACGATATAAAATAATCGCTTGGGCTTTGCTGCTGCCGATACCATTTAGCGAAACGAGCTCACCTTCACTAGCACGATTGATATTAATGATGGCTTGGTCACGTACCTGTATTTTGGCACTTTCTTGCGCCAATAGATATTCATAAGCCCTCTGAGGATTATCAAAACAAGGCGCAGCTTTAACACTGTTCAACATAAAAACCGCCAATATTAGACTGAAAACAGCCATATTGACCAAGCTAACAAACGAGGCCTTATGATAAGCGTTCATGACGATCGTTCATATCGTTTCGCCGCTTCCCACAGTGCATCCATCTCTATTATATCGCTGTCTTCTAAACACTTACCAGCCGCGGCTAACTGCGCTTCAATATAACCAAAACGTGATTTGAATTTATGCACACACGTTAAGGTGGCTGCTTCTGCATCAAGATTGAGTTTACGCGCCACATTGACGAGCGCAAACATACAATCACCCAGCTCTTTTTCAATATCACTAATATTGGCTTTGCTTATGTCATATTCAGCAGCGTCTTTTGATTTATCTATCAATTCAGCCTTTAACTCGGCAATCTCTTCATCTAACTTATCTACTGCCCCTGCGACGCCTTCCCAGTCAAACCCTAACTTTGACGCCTGTTTTTGCACATCTTGCGCTTGCATGAGCGCACTGCCCGCCTTGGTATTGTCTAGACGACGTTTTGGTTTGCCTCGTGCCTCGCGCGATTGCTGCTCTTCTGCTTTGATCTCATCCCAGCGTAATTTTACTGCTGCATCGTCTTTTAAAGTTTCGGCTTCAAACACATGCGGATGACGACGAATCAGCTTTTCTTGTAAAGTGGCTATAACATCGCTCATATTAAAGCGACCTTGCTCCGCATACATCTGACAATGAAACACCACTTGCAGCAGTACATCGCCTAGCTCGCCTTTGATACCTTCATCGTCATCGCTTTGTACCGCTTCGCCTAGCTCATAGGCTTCTTCAATCGCATAGGGAATTAGGCTGTGATTGGTTTGCTTTTTATCCCACGGACAGTCAACACGTAGCCGCGCCATCAAAGCCAATAAATCGTCTAATTCACCACTAGCAGTTGGCGTTCCTTGTGCTGGTGTAGGCACTGCTATTTTATTGTCGAGAGTATTCATAAGGGAGGCTCTTATATTTTTGCTTATCGTTCAATTTAGCAGTTAGTGTATCATTGAACCTTGATTGGCTTATAATCGTGCTATCTGCTTTATTATCTTACCATTGCACACGCGCAAGGAATTTTATCATTATGTCTACGTCTGCGACCATTCGTTATCAGCCAGAAACTGCATTTAATCCCATTCTTATTGATTCATTTAAAGCTTATGATATTCGCGGCGAGCTTGGGGTAAATCTAAACGAAGCCATTGCTTACCGTATTGGTCGTGCTTTTGCACAGATTTTATTTCAGCGTTATGGTGCGGCGGTTGAGGCTCATGACAATGATATGGTAAATCTAAAACCTGCCATCGTTATTGGTAGTGACATTCGCCATTCAAGCGAGCAATTAAAACAAGCGACCATCGCTGGTATTCTCGATGCTGGTGTCGATGTGATTGACTTGGGCATGAGCGGTACAGAAGAGGTGTATTTTGCCACCAGTTATTATCAGGCGTTGGGTGGTATTGAGGTCACAGCCAGTCATAACCCTATTAACTATAACGGCTTAAAATTGGTTAAGGAACACTCAAAGCCGATCAGTGGCGATGATGGTTTGGCAGAGATTCAAGCATTGGCAGAGTCTGGGAAATTTACCGCTACTAATACTCTAGGAAAACTGCAATTACTAACTGATAAAAGCGCTTATATCAATCATGTCATGACTTTTATCGATACCGATAAGCTCAAACCCCTCAAATTAGTGATTAACTCAGGCAATGGCAGTGCGGGACCCGTGGTTGACTTGTTGATTGAAAAGCTTGCACAAGCTGGTGCGCCAATTGAAGTAATTAAACTGCATCATACACCAGATGGCAGCTTCCCCAATGGTATCCCCAATCCTATGATTGAAGCCAATAGAGTGGCGACTCAGCAAGCTGTTTTGGAAAACAAAGCAGACCTTGGCATTGCTTTTGATGGTGACTTTGACCGCTGCTTTTTATTCGATGAACATGGTGAATTTATTGATGGTAGCTATATCGTTGGGATGCTCGCTCAAGCATTCTTGAATAAGTACCCAAATGAGTCAATCGTCTACGATCCACGTGTCATTTACAATACTGAAGCCGTGATTAAAGAGCATAACGGTAAGGCTGTCATCAGTAAATCTGGACATTCATTTATTAAGCAAGTCATGCGTGACTCTGGCGCTGTTTATGGCGGCGAGATGTCTGCCCACCACTATTTTCGTGACTTTTTCTATTGCGATAGCGGCATGATTCCTTGGCTGCTCACCATCGAGCTATTGGCTGTCACCGGTAAAACCTTGTCAGAATTGGTCAGCGGTTATATTGCAGCCTATCCAAGCTCAGGCGAGCTTAATTTTCGTCTCACAACAAATGATGCGCCAATGATTATTAGTGCTATTGAGGAAAAATTTAGCAGCGAAAATCCGACCAAATCAATGCTTGATGGCTTGAGTCTTAACTTTGGCGAGTGGCGCTTTAATCTGCGAGCCTCCAATACCGAACCACTTATCAGATTAAACATTGAAAGTCGTGGCAATGAAGAATTGTTAGCTATTAAAATTCGAGAGATTCAACAGTGGCTAGCAGCGCAAGGTGCTATACCAGCGTAAATGAATACGACTTAATATGGGTGATTTCGACTAAAAATCAAAAAAGCTCGCTGATAATTATCAACGAGCTTTTTTAGTAACTGAAAAACTTGAATAACGCTATTTAGACCGACCAATGCCCATATAGTCACCTACCAGACTATCGATCTGCAATCGTGTCAGTGCATTTTGCGCATCAAATACTGGCATCGCGTGTTGATTAAGCTTGGCAATATCTAGTTGATCTTGTGGCGACCAACTAATGATAAAAATCGCCTGTGCGGCACTTAGCTGCTGATAAGGATTATTAATCAATTGCAGTAATGATTGCTGGTGATAAAGCATAGCAAGTTCATCTTGTGCTTTATCGCTATACACCAAAGTACGAATATTATAAGACCATAATAACGCTAGTAATGGATGTATGGCTGAGCCTGCGGTACGTCCTGAGCCTGATTTATAACTACCGCCCCAAATCATCACCGTTTTATTGTCAATAAAACCATCAAAATATTGCCAGAATTTGCGGAATATCAGCTCTTTTTGGTCTTCGTTGATGTGCATGACTGACTGCAACAGCGGCATCTCTAAACTGTGCGTTTGGCTGGACTGTTGTAATTTAGCCAGCTCGGTCGGTAGTGTGTTACCACCAAAGCCCCAGCCTGCTTGCAGATAACTGCTGCCGACACGCGCGTCTAGCCCCATGATACGACTGACTTGCTTGATATCGACCTGTTGACTGTCCGCCAAGCGTGACATCTCATTCATAAAACTCACTCGCGTCGCCAGCATCGCCATGATACTGCTACGGGCAAACTCTATCGTTGCGATATCAGCGTGATGAGCGGCACGCGCATGCTGCATTAACGGCTTCAATACTTCTAGATGCTGGCTACTGTTGGCTGTTTTTTCACCAAGCAACCACAGTGAAGGATTCAACATTGAGCTATAAGCATCACCATCTTGCAAGAATACAAACGGCACATAGTAGACCCATGCTCGCTGCAAACGCTGAGACAATGCTGAGACAACCCCTAGTTTCTCAATGCCACTTATAATCACGGGTAACGATTGCTGATGGCTGTGGTTGAAGGCAGTAATCCAGCTGGCTTCTGCCCATACTGGCTTGATACTGTCTAAAAATAACCAATAAAGCGCAACGGTGCTTTGGTCGTCAACCTTACTAATCTCATTACTCTCATTGCTCTCATTGATGTGACGACTGTCACTAAAATTTGTCGTTTCATAATATTGTATTAACGTGTCAGCGCTAGCCGGTAATGCTGTACTAATTATAACCTGCTGCTGCTCATACATCTGCCACAGTGCTTGTAAATGATGCTCAAAGCCGTATTGTTGTATTTGCTGCGTCAATAGCTCAATATCTGCATAAAGATGCACGCGCTGACCTAGACTTGCCAGCACCACGGCGCTAGTAATGGCCTCAATGCTATGACCAATAAGCACACAAACTTGCTTGCTTGCAGTGCTTTGTGGTTTAGATTCATGCGTATATTTAGGTGTATTGTCATTTATAGAAACAGCGCTCATGCGTTCACCTTTAATGATTATCGACTTAGTAGCAAAACGATCAAGACAACTGCTGAATATGTTTTAACAGCTGGTTAGTGGAGCTGTCAAATTGGCTCTCGCCTGCTTTCTGCATGGCATCATGAACGGACTCTGCCATCTGCTTACCCATCTCAACGCCCCATTGATCAAACGGGTTAATATCCCAAATGCTGGCCATGACATAGACTTTATGCTCATAAAGTGCAATCAGTGCTCCCAAACTGTGCGGCGTTAGCTCGTCGATAAGTAGCGTGGTTGAAGGCTGATTGCCACGGTAATATTTGTATTTATCAGCGGCAGAAGCTACTTGAACCTCAGACTCTTGGAGCGCGGCATTACCAAAAGCCAGCACTCGGCTCTGTGCTAGACAATTGGCCAAAGACAGCTCATGCTGCTGCTGTAATGGCGCGTTTTGCGATTGACCACTATAGCGGCGCACACAAGCGATAAAGTCACAAGACACCTGCTGTGTGCCTTGATGTAGCAACTGATAAAAGGCATGCTGCGCATTGGAGCCAATTTCACCCCATAGAATCGGGCATGTATCATAGTCAATATGATCGCCATGCTGGGTAACCGATTTACCATTACTCTCCATCTCAAGCTGGGTTAAGTAGCTTGGTAAATAGCTGAGACGACCATCATAGGGCAATACGGTATGAGCATTTACCTGTAAAAAGGTACTGTTCCAAACAGCAAGCAAACCCAACAATACTGGTAAATTTTCCGAAAAATCAGCCTGAGCAAAGTGCTCATCCATACTATGCGCACCAGCCAATAATGCTTTAAACCCATCTATACCGATACGAATAGCAATAGCAAGACCAATCGCTGACCATAAAGAAAAACGACCGCCAATCCACTCCCAAAGCTGCAGCTGGTGCTCAGGATGAATACCCCAAGCACGCATTTTTTCGCTGTTAGCGGAGATACCAATAAAGTGGCGGCGTAGCACACTGTCTTCAGTACCTGCACGCAGCTTGGCAGTGGCAAGCAGCCATGACAAGGCTGTCTTAGCATTAGATAACGTATCAACCGTACCAAATGACTTGGACGAGATGATAAACAAGGTCGTTTCAGGATTGAGGTGCTTCAGCAAATTATCAAGCTGAGTACCGTCCATATTAGAGACGAAATGTACTTCAATGTCGGTATCTGCCCACTCATCTAGCGCGGTCGTCGCCATAAGCGGCCCAAGGTCAGAGCCACCAACGCCAATATTGACCACATCCGTGATGGCTTTACCAGAAAATCCGCGCCATGTACCACTACGGACACGTTCAGATAAACGTGCTACTTGCGACAGACTATCATGCACATCAGCGACGACATTTTGCCCATCAACGTCTAGTTTGGCAGACTCTGGCAATCGTAGTGCTGTATGCAAGGCAGCACGCTCCTCGCTAGTATTGACCATCGCACCTTGCATAAGTGCATCAATCCTTGTGGGCAATTCACAGCTTTCTGCTAGCTGCAAAAGACTTGCCAGTACCTGCTCGTCAATACATTGCTTGCTATAGTCCATATATAGCGCGCCAGCTTGCATGCTAAAGCGCGTTGCACGACTGTCATCTTGTGCAAACAAAGCTGCCAGTGACCATGGCTGCTTTGCTAGCATTTGTAGCTGCTGCCAGTATTTAGAGTTTCGAGCACTGTTATAAGCGCTATTGCCCTTTATCTCAGCCATCAGCTATTCATCTTCTACTAATTGCTGCTCGGCAAAATATATAAATGCTTGCATATATGAGCGCATATCACCTGCATCATAGCTATCGCCGCGCATGGTCGTGACATTCACGCCGTATTCACTAATCAAGGCATCAATCGCATCGGTCAGCTGAATTTCACCACCGACCGAGGCTTCGGTATTGGCCAAATAGTCAAAAATGTGATTGCTAAAGACATAACGACCAACGACTGCTAACTTAGAAGGAGCATCGGCTAAGTTAGGCTTTTCTACAAATCCTGCGACTTTGAAGCTGGCATTACTATCTGCTTCACCATCTTCCCTGCTCTCCTCACTAAACGCTTCATGCAGTTTGGCAATACCATATTTATGCACATCTTCATCAGCGACTTTATCGACCAATATCTGTGAATGGTTATCTTCAGCAAAAGCATCAATCATAAAGGCTAAGTTATCAGCAGCCATATCGCCCGTAAAAGGATCAAGTACAACGTCGGGCAATAATACGGCGAAATCGTGCTCACCAATAATGGGGCGAGCCGCGAGTACCGCATGACCCAAACCTAATGCTTTACCTTGACGTATCATCGATACGGTCACATCGTCTGGCAGCCAGTTTAAGCTATCGGCTAGCTCATCTTTACCTTTATGACGCAGCTGGTTGTCCAGCTCAGCATTGATATCGAAGTAGTTTTCAATCGCGCTCTTTTGTGCATGACCAACCAAGACAATATGCTTAATACCAGCAGCAATCGCCTCTTCAACCACATAATGAATGGCAGGACGATTGCCAAGTGGCAATAGCTCTTTTGGCACAGCTTTAGACAATGGCAACATACGGGTACCAAAGCCTGCAACAGGGATGACGGCGTGAGTTATTTTTTTCATAATTTTTAAACTTTATTAAAAGAGGTGTGAGATAAAGGTTATATTTTATAAAAACTAAGCTAGATTATAGCCATTCGGATTCGTACTTTGCCACCGCCAGCTATCTTGGCACATCTCAGTAATTGATAATCTTGCTTGCCACTCTAACAGGTTTTTCGCTTTATCAGCACTCGCGTAGCAGCTGGCTATGTCACCTGCGCGGCGGTCTGCGAATTGATAAGGAATTGGTTGTCCAGAAACGTTAGAAAATGCCGTTACTAACTCTAATACAGAAGTCCCTTTACCAGTGCCTAAATTAATCGGTAAAAATCCTACTGGTGCCACTTGTCGCTCTAAATAATTTAACGCAGCGACATGACCTGTTGCCAAGTCAGTGACATGGATAAAATCACGCACGCCAGTACCATCAGTAGTTGGATAGTCATTACCAAAAATATTAAGTTTGGCAAGCTTACCAACAGCGACTTGCGAGATATAAGGCATCAAATTATTTGGGATATCATTAGGGTCTTCACCAATCTGCCCTGATGGATGCGCCCCTACTGGATTAAAGTATCTCAAAGGGATGAGATTCCAGCTTTCATCCGATACAGCAAGATCTTCTAATATGTGCTCAACTACCAGCTTGCTCTGACCATAGGGATTGGTGCAAGAGCGCTTTGAGTTCTCATCAATTGGCAATACTTCAGGATCACCATAAACAGTCGCAGAAGAAGAAAAAACGAGGTTTTTGACATCATACTCAGCCATCACTTCTAGCAAGGTAATGGTACCACTGACGTTGTTATTGTAGTATAGCAATGGCTTGGCAACAGATTCACCAACTGCTTTTAGTCCAGCGAAGTGAATCACGCCGAAGAAATGATGAGATAAAAATACTTGTCTAAGTGACTCAGCATCGCGAATATCGCCTTCGATAAACTCAATAGGCTGACCAATGAGAGTAGAGGCACGATTGATTGCTTCACGACTACTATTAGATAAATTGTCGTAAACTACAATCTCATAGCCAGCTTCATGCAGTGCGATACAGGTGTGTGTGCCAATATAGCCCGCACCACCCGTGACTAGTATCTTGTTTTTCATAATATCGACCCATTATTTTTTAAAGCTATTATTTTTCGAAGTAGATATTCGTTTTTACTCGTAAATGCAACTATACTGGGAACGATAAAACATTGCCAACGTAAATGCCCCAATCATGCCTATCTGCTCTTCCGCTATCAATCTAAGCCAGCCAACATATTATGAAATTTAACGCTTACATCCGACCGCTATTATCAGGTTATTATAAACATAATCGTCAGCCAAAACAGCGTTTGGCGTTAGTCGTTGGTATGCTGCCATGGCAAGACTTGGTTGGTGATTGGGTATTGGAGTCGTCGCATATTCAAATACAACGGCATTTCGATATGCGCTACTTCGCTATGTGGTTGAAGCCATTTATCAAGCATGTAAACCCTGTTATCTATATTTGGGGTTATAAAGCGCCTGAGTATTTTATTGATTATATCCGCAAGCAAGGTCTAGATATTTTCTTTTTAGAAGATGGATTTATTCGTTCAGGTCCTGATGATGAGAGCGATGCGCCACCATTATCTATCGTCATGGACAGTCAAGCACCTTACTTCGATACCACGCGTCCAAACGATTTGACTGATCTCATCGCCAACTTTGACTTTGAACAGGACGGCTATGATGAAGCACTAGCACAAGAAATGCTCAATTATTACGTTTCTCATCGCGTGAGCAAATACAACCATCAGCCTTATGTCAATGTCATACCACTATATGGCGTTAAGAGTAAAAAACGTATATTAGTATTAGGCCAAGTGCCGCATGATGATTCATTAAAATATGGTGGCGGTATTGGTATTACGTTGCTTGATGTGGTCAATCAAGCAATTGAAGAAAATCCTGACGCACAAATCATTGTGAAACCACATCCAATGACACTCGATGATTTATCTATCGTCCATATACTCACTGAGCTAGATTGTCTTATCCTTACCCAGCCTATTCATTTGGTCGATGCTTTAGAAACAGTCGATCACGTATATACAATTACGTCATTAGGTGGCTTTGAAGCATTATTGAGAGGCAAAAAGGTCACCGTATTAGGGCGACCTTTTTATGAAACTCTGTGTCAAACAGAAAATACTAGATATCAGTACTTCCTATTATGCTACCTATACAGTCAACAAAGTCACTGTGTAATATTGGCATGAATTTTCAAGAATGTAGAAGAATCTTCTATCAACTTAGAGTTGCCTTGCTCAATCAAGATTTTATCAGCCAATTCACGTAAAGCACCAAAACCACCTTTGGTTTCCAGCACTAAATCACATTTAACCTTGACATACTCAGGAGCATCAGCAACAGCCACTGCTACACCACAGCTGATAAAAGCTGGTAAATCAATAGTATCATCACCGATATAGACAGTATTCACTTTAGTAGTGTTTGCACGCTGAATAATCTCTTTACAAGCCACTTCTTTATTTTTGATACCTAGCAGAAAAATATCAATTCCTAAGTCAGAAATTCTTTTTCTCAAAGACTGTGAATCCCTACCTGATAACACCGCCACCTTCACTCCAGCTTGTTGCAAAAACTTAATACCTAAACCATCGCGGACATGAAAACGCTTAATACATTCGCCATTTTTATCATAATAGATACCACCATCTGTCAATACACCATCGACGTCAGTAATAACTAAATTAATACTAGAAAGTAAAGACTTAGTGCTATCTAATGCTAACGACTGACCTTTAAGAATAGCGATTACTTTCTCCAAATCTTCTGGAGTATCAACGCCCGGACCTGTCTCCATTACCTCAAAAGCATGGATATCTATGTCACTATCAAGTAATCTTAGCTGCTCAAGCTGCTCTGCTATCTCAATACTAGATTCATCTAATTGAGCATATCTCTCTAAAATAGACTTACGATAAGCATATACACCGATGTGTTGCTTATAGTCAGTCTGTACTTCTTTATCTCTAATAAAAGGTATAGGGGAGCGACTAAAATAGCAAGCACGACCACTGTGAGATGTTACCACTTTGACTGTATTAGGATCTTTAGCCTGATGCGCACTAATAGAATGATAAAGCGTTCCAACTTCAATTAATTTATCTGCTGTCATAGCACTAATTAGCAGCTCTAGATCCTCAGGACGAACCAAAGGCTCATCGCCCTGCAAGTTGATATACAGATCAGCATCAATTTTACTCATTACTTCTACTAGTCGGTCAGTACCTGAAGCATGAGTTGAGCTTGTCATCACTCCCTTGCCACCAAAACTGTTAACTACTGAAAGAATCCTTTCATCATCTGTGGCCACTACTACGCTAGCGCCTTTAACAGATGCTGCTTTCTCATATACATGCTGAATCATTGGTTTACCCAAAATATCAGCAAGCGGCTTGCCGGGAAACCGTGAAGATGCATAGCGTGCAGGGATAATAATTGCAACAGAGTCCATCTAATACACCTTTAAATACATTTTATTGAATATCAATGCTTGGTAATGATTTGATTAAATCATCAACCTGCTTCATCTGTTGCAAGAATGGCTCTAACTTATCTAGTGGCAGTGCACTTGGCCCATCACATTTAGCTTCACTAGGATTTGGATGTGCCTCTAAGAATAGTCCTGCAAGTCCAGCAGCCATGCCAGAACGAGCCAATTCTATAATCTGGTCTCTGCGGCCTCCTGATGCATCACTACCTGAGCTTCTAGTCTGTAGTGCATGCGTCACATCAAATATAATAGGTAAATTATTACTGACACGTTTCATTACACCTAGACCAAGCATATCGACCACTAGATTGTCATAACCAAAACAGCTGCCACGCTCACAAAGCATTAATTTATCGTTACCCATCTCGTGAAATTTATTAATGATATTTTTCATTTGCTCTGGACTAAGAAACTGCGGTTTTTTAATATTAATCGGCCGACCTGTTTCTGCTATCGCTTTTATCAAATCCGTCTGGCGTGCTAAAAAAGCAGGTAACTGCAAGATGTCAATTACTTCAGCTGCTGGCTGACACTGATATATTTCATGGACATCTGAAATAATGGGTACCCCAAAAGTCTCTTTAACTTCTTGTAAAATCTTTAACCCTTCATCTAATCCAGGACCACGAAAAGAATGTATTGAAGATCTGTTTGCCTTATCAAAGCTCGCCTTAAAAACGTATGGGATACCAAGCTTTTGTGTGATGTCGACATACGCCTCACAAGCTCTTAGCGCAAGGTCTCGTGATTCAATGACATTGATACCACCAAATAAGACAAAAGGCTTGTCATTACCAACGCTAATAGTTTCAGTAATTTTCATATCATACTTCCTCATCGTTATGACTATAGCAGCCATTTATATTTAGTTAATGCCTGCTTGCACTAAGTCACGTAAAGCCAATACCCCAACCAATTTGTCATCTTCTAATACGATAAGCTGATTGACCTTTTTTTGTCTCATGATGTCTAATGCTTCTGAGGCCATCATGTCCGGATAAGCTGTAATCGGCGTGTTTTTCATCACACTCGCAATAGGCTGATCCATATCCTGATTGATCGTGAGCAGTCGACGAATATCACCATCTGTTAGTACGCCATAGCCCTGAACATCATCTTTGACAACTGTCATGCCCAGTCTTTTTTCGGTAATCTCAAATAAAGCTTCGAGAATACTGGTACTGCCTGATACTAAAGGAATCTCCTCGCCTGATTTCATCAAGCCACTGACATGGGTCAATAGCTTCTTACCTAAAGATCCGGCAGGGTGTGACAAGGCAAAATCTTCAGAGTTAAAACCGCGAGCTTCAAGCAAGGCGATAGCCAATGCATCCCCCAATACCATAGTAGCGGTGGTACTTGAGGTAGGCGCTAACCCTAACGGACAAGCTTCTTCAAAGTCGCCAAGCGTTAGGGCAATATCAGCTTCTTGTGGTAAGCGACCTTGACCATTTTTGCTAATGCTGATTAGAGGAATATTCAGATGCTTGATAACGGGCAAGAGAACATTGATCTCATCACTGTTGCCTGAGTTTGAGATAGCCAATACGACATCACCTTTTACAATCATGCCTAGGTCGCCATGACCCGCTTCACCCGGATGCACAAAGAATGCAGGCGTGCCAGTAGATGCCATAGTTGCAGACATCTTACGGCCGACTAGGCCTGACTTGCCCATTCCTGTGATAACAAGACGCCCTTTGCAGTTTAGGATAGTTTCGCAAGCTTTTTGAAAATTTATATCAATATCTCTTTTTAAAGATTTTAGAGCATTTATTTCAATATCTATTACTTCTCTTGCGCTCTTTACATATTTCATAAAAATCTACATATCTCATATCAAAATTTATATTATATTATTCAAAATAATTTACTGCCTTCAATATTGTAGCCTTATCAAGTAAAGCATCATGCGTAGCATTTTCAGTTCTTTTCACTATAAAATGAGATCTGCGCTTAAGGAGTGAATGTATTAAATTCTCAGCTGCTAATTTATCTGCCATATAATTACCGTACTCAATATATATATTTACTACTTCGTTATATCGATAAACTAATTTATCTAAATCATACCAATCATCACCGATTTGACGTATTATCTTCTCCCAGTTCCTATAAGCATGAGCTTGCGCAGAGGAATAATCAACCTGTGGGTTACTAACTATAGCGGAATTTAATGATAGATAAAAAGCAAAATAAATTGCTGCATAACCTCCCATAGATGAACCGATAGCAAATACTTGATTCGACTCTACATTACATAAGCCCATATACTCTTTTATAATTTTAGCGTATTTATCTCTTTCAGGCTTCTGTGGATTGCCAAGATAATATTGAAGCGAGTCATCCTTTATAAATAGATAGCTACTTTCATCCCAACTTTCATTTTCATCCCAAAACCAGCTATATCTATCATATTTATCAACATGCATACTTGAAAAGAAAACTAATAGTCTTTTAGGTTTTGAACTTGGGTAAAATATTACCTTTTCACCCAAAACCTCATTAGTATATTTCTCTCGAACATAATCCTTGTCCCATTTCATAACATTTTTATCCTTTCTAAAAAATAGAATCATAATCCTTATAAGGTATGTAAGGTCTAACAAAAGAACCATCACTACAGTTGAAAAGACCTATATTCTTTTCAGATAGAAAATTAAATGCCTTTCTCAGATTAAAAATCTGTACAGAAATAAATGGATCTGGAAATTCTATTGCTTTCTCTTTATAAAAGCGCATGCTGCCACTCATATAATTCAAATCCACCCCCAGTAAAAATATATCCTTGCAACCCAAATAATATGCTAATTGAATCGCAAGCATAGTAGTTGAACATCCAAAATAATACCCATATTCTAAATTCCCACTAAAACCGTCTCTACCTATAGCTCTTATATAATAAGTTCTATTAAAATACTCCTTATCATCATATGCCTTAATTTCCTCACGAAATACTCGTATAGTGTTTTGATCTAACATAGCAGTTGCACAATCACGTTTGTTAGAATTTGTAATAAACCTAACATCTGATACTACATAGTAATTAGATTTTATATTGTATTTTTTCTCTAAGATAGTAGACGAATTCATTCCTATTATAATATCATTTTTATTTATTCTAGAAAGATCAAAACTAGAGAGGGAAGGGCCATTACCCAAGATAAACACTCTGCTACCTTCTTCTAACCCACATAAAGTATTTATAGAATTATGAGTCATGAAGAACCTCATTATATATTTTTTTATATTGAGAGATTAAAGCAGAAGGATCTAAATTATTCTTTGCATAATTAAAAGATTTCTTTTGATAATCTCTTATTAAATCATAATTAGCCACTAGATTTAATATATCTTTTTTAAAATCTTTTGTATTTGTATAATAAAATGGTATTTCTTCATTAGATTTTATTGATAGATTAAATATAGATTTTGTAAAATAATCAGCAGCATTTATTGTTAGGTTTCCAGCCGTTAAACCCTCTAAAGAAACCTGATGAAAAGAGCCTGTTACAATCTCATCAATTGTAATATGACAGGTACGCCTTATTTCAAACAAAGTATCTGGCTTCATATTACTAGCATTTATATACTTTATCATACCAATATTATCTAGACTTTCTAAAACCTCTACCATATTTTTCGAATATTTATTATTCCATCTTCCAGGACGTAAGTGTGTAGGAGAATAAATTACTCTAACTAATTCATCATTTTGAATTAGATTTATAGATGGTTTCCTTACAATTATATTTGGCACTGGGATAAATTTCTGATATATGCGTGGTTGGTACTGTGCAACCGTTAAATGCTCTTCAAATATTCCTTCAAATTTTCTATATTGAGGAAAAAATAGCGGACCTTCCTTTAAGGGACTATGTATATGATATATATATTTACATCTATCATTAATTCTAAATATTTTTTCAAGATTTTCCTCTTTTATTGAGTTATGTATATGAACAATATCTGCGCCTTCAATAAAATGATTTATGATTTCTTGATTTAGCACTTCCTCGTTATTGAGGACAAGAGAATCTCTAGTAAACTCTTTATATAACGTACCGTTATTTGGATAATCGCTCTCAACTATATGTTTTGAGTTATAGTCTACAAGATCATTAGTCAAATTAGATATGTTAGCAGGAGATCCAACTAGTGGAGTATTAGACCAGTGTACTATATTAATGGATGACATTGAACCTTACACCTTTCTTTAGTAAAAACATCAAATTATCTTCAACATTTATATTTTTATAAATATCAGAAACTACTTTAGGATATTTATTATATATAGACTCAAGCAAACCTAAAGATACAATATCTGAAAATAAATCTAAACACATATCATGAAAGTTATTAGATTTTAGATCAATATTTTTATCTTTAAGCATAATAAATCCATCATAGTCTGTATTATTAAAATCTTTAAATATCTCACTTTGACTATCATGATAACCTAGTATCGGCAATAAAAAATCCAAATCTCTATGCACATTGTCTTTAATAAATTTATCGATAGAACTTTTCATTCCTAACAAATCTTCATAAAGATAAATAGTTTGATAATCATATTTCTTAAATTTCATATTAGAGTAAGTAACTATATTAGTAGAAGAGCGACTTACTTCATTAACTTCTGAACCTGACGTATAAACAATTATAATATTCTTTTCATATAAACTATAAGTAAAAAGGTCAACTATATGATCAGTAGGGTTAAATAATATAATATTTCTAAATTCATTTAAGTAAGAAAGATTGCCATAATTAACTTTATCAAATAAATTAAATCTAGGTAAATGACTATCGTGATTTACTTCAAACTTGCCAATGAAATTATTCGAAGACATAAACAGTTTTTCTTTGTTCTTCTTGTAAACACTTTCCAATCTATATATTTCATCAATACTACTGTTACTAAATACTATTAAATTAGAGTTCTTAGGGATATTTACTTTTTTGAAAGTTATTTCCTCATTTTTTTTTATATAGAAGAAAAACCCTTTGTTTAATGTAAGTCCCTTATTACTAATTAAATTATTCGAACTAATTTCTGTTGATTTTTTTTTATTATCACTACTTGTATTAGCAGTATTTGACATATCTGACAAAAAATATTTATCAACAGCGCTAGTTAAAAACACATTTTTTTTTATAAATTTAAAATCTCTTAAAAAATGATAAGGATCTTTAATAGCTTTTCTGCTATATTTCAGCATTTTTCTTGAATTCCCGTTAGTAATTTCTTGGTCTAATTTAAGATATATAACGTTTCTATAATTATCAATCTTTTTTTTCATTAGTATTGATTTCCTATGTTTAAACAAAAGAGGATAAGTAGTTAATATATAGTAAAAATAATCCAATAAAAACCTGTCAGTACTAATGTTTTTTCCTACGATCATATCTTTAATATGAGAAGAGTACATATTGTTAATATTTATAGACAAAGAATTTTTACTCACAATATCTGCATGATATTTTTTATCAAAAATAATAGATTCAAATTTATGTTTTAAGTCATGTTTAGAGAAAGATTCTACTGTGTAAATATATTTTTTATCTATATATTCAGTTGCTCCAATGTGCTTCCAAGTTAATACTTTAGTACCACATGCAACACTTTCAATTGCTACCATCGAGAAACTTTCATAATAACTAGGAATAATACATAGGTAAGACTTAGAAAGATAATAAAACTTAGTTTCATCGTCGATTATTTTTTTGAAAAATATATTATCATTTTTTACATTTGGAACATCAGGTACAAGCGCAACAAAAACTATGTCCTTGTTATTTTTAAATTTTTCAGCTAAGTACTCAAAGTAATAAATCCCTTTTAACTTCTGCCACCGTCCAAGAAAAACTATTACTTTTTTATCTTTAAAAAAACCTTTTTCATGAAATGTAGGTTTATAGTTTATGACACTTTTTGAACCTTCGAAAGATACGGGATTCGGCATTATAGAGACATCTTTTGGTAAGGTATTAAAAGCCTTAGTTACAAAGAGATTTATTTTCGATGGAGATGATACCCAAAGTGCCTTATTTATTTCTTTTTGTTCATCTAGTAATATAGATTGTTCAATACTCAATCCTTGAATAAACTTACCTATAGTTCTTGAACCGTGTAATCTAATATGTATGGGGTACTTTTCGTCTATATACCTTGAGGTAGTATATGTTTCTGGAAATTCAATACAGGCTATAGTGTTAAAATCATGACTATCCAGTTCCTTTTTTAATCTTTTAGAGAAATTTTCGATTGTTTCATTACCATTTATACTTATGATATAGATATCGAAATCTTTACACAATATCTCTTCTGCATATTGAACATACTTAGTTATACCACTATTAGGAGAATTAATAGGATCTACAAAGAAATATTTTTTCATAACATATTCTATATAAGAAAAGACACCCCATTGTAGGGGTGTCTTTGTTTCTTTGCAATGCAGTTTTGGTAGTTAAACTGTAGACTTATGCCTATCTTACCAACCAGTAACTTCTTTTAGTTTCTCGCCAAGCTTAGATGGGTCACGTGTATACGCGATACCAGCATCTTCAAAGGCTTTGAATTTCTCTTCAGCCGTACCTTGACCACCAGAGATAATCGCGCCGGCATGACCCATACGCTTACCTTCTGGAGCGGTAACACCAGCGATATAACCAACAACTGGCTTAGTCACATGGTCTTTGATATAAGCGGCTGCTTCTTCTTCAGCAGTACCACCAATCTCACCGATTAGGATGATCGCTTCAGTTTGTGGATCTTCTTGGAACAGTTTCAATGCGTCAATTTGGTTCATACCGGGGATAGGATCGCCACCGATACCGATACAAGTTGATTGACCAAAACCAAGCTTAGTGGTCTGAGCAACGGCTTCATAAGTCAATGTACCAGAGCGTGAGATGATACCCACTTTACCTGGCAAATGGATATGACCTGGCATGATACCAATTTTGCACTGACCTGGCGTGATAACACCTGGGCAGTTAGGACCAACCATGCGTACGCCTTCAGCTTCTTCGATATAACGTTTTGCTTTTAGCATGTCTAAAGTAGGCACGCCTTCAGTAATAACGATAATCAATTTAACACCAGCATCTACCGCTTCAACGATAGAATCTAGTACAAATGGTGCTGGTACGTAGATAACAGAAGCGTCAGCTTGGGTGGCTTCCATAGCTTCTGCCATCGTGTTGAATACTGGTAGGCCTAAATGCGTTTGACCGCCTTTACCTGGGGTTACGCCGCCGACAACTTTAGTACCGTATTCGATCGCTTGCTCAGAGTGGAACGTACCATTTTTACCAGTAAAACCTTGTACCAATACTTTGGTATCTTTATCGATTAATACACTCATTATTTATTCCTTGTATTCGGTTGTCTTGCAATAGCCACTTGATGATGTGTTATCCATTAAATGTTAATGATAAATTTATACCAACAAGCTGCTATTACGCGTTGACTACTATGCTTAAGCACATATATTTAGAGGACTATGCCTCAAATATATTAAGCTTTAACAGCATCGACAATTTTTTGAGCCGCATCTGATAAGCCTTGGGCAGAAATCAATTTCAGACCAGACTCTTCTAGGATTTGCGCGCCTTTTTCAGCGTTGTTACCCTCTAGACGGACAACAACAGGTACTTTTACGTCAACTTCTTTGATAGCAGCGATAATCGCTTCTGCGATCATGTCACAACGTACGATACCACCGAAGATGTTGATTAGAACACCTTCAACGCTGCTGTCTTCAAGAATAATCTTGAATGCTTCAACAACGCGATCTTTAGTTGCGCCGCCGCCAACGTCCAAGAAGTTAGCAGGCTTGCCGCCGTACAATTTGATGATGTCCATCGTTGCCATTGCAAGACCAGCACCGTTAACCATACAACCGATATTGCCTTCTAGAGCAACATAGTTTAGGTCAAACTCAGCCGCTTTAAGCTCACGCTCATTTTCTTGTGACTTGTCTTGTAGTGCTGCGATTTTAGGCAGACGATACAGTGCGTTTGAATCAATACCAATTTTGCCATCAACACAAACGATTTCGCCATTTTCACGAACCGCTAGAGGGTTGATTTCTAACAAGGCAAAATCGTTATCGATGAATGCTTGATAAGCACCCGTCATCAATTTAACGAATTGATTGATTTGCTTGCCTTCTAAACCTAGTTTGAATGCCACATCACGTGCTTGGAAAGGCATCAAACCAACTAAAGGATCAACGTTTACTTTAAAGATTTTTTCTGGGGTTTCGTTAGCGACTTCTTCGATATCAACGCCGCCTTCGGTTGATGCCATGAACGTTACGCGACGCGTAGAACGATCAACGACTGCACCAAGATATAGCTCAGTTTGTACTGGATACATATCTTCTGCAACCAATACGAAGTTAACTGGTTGGCCATCAGCGTCAGTTTGGAAAGTAACCAAATTGGTACCGATTAGCTCTTCAGCAACTTGCTTGGCTTCTTCACGAGTTTTAACCAGCTTTACGCCACCCGCTTTACCGCGACCACCAGCATGTACTTGCGCTTTAATAACCGCAATGTCTGTTGGCGTTTTATCAAAAGCAGCAGCAGCTTCGTCGCCGTTATAGGCAATTATGCCTTCTTGAATCGGCAAACCATAGCTTTTTAATAGCTCTTTTGCTTGATACTCATGTAAATTCATTGATTGTATCCTTTATTTTTTACAATTAATAAAAAGTGAAAACAAGTGCGCGTATATACATATTAGACAGGCATATGGCGCACTCATGACCGTGGTGGAAGCCATAACGACCCCACCGCGATCAGGTTATAAGTTGGTACTGATCAAACTAACGACTTATTTCTTACGCTTTTTACGCTGAATGGCGTGAATAGCACGGCCATCAGCAGACAGAGCAGCTTCATGCACGGCTTCTGAAATGGTTGGATGAGCAAAAGTCATCAACTGCAAATCTTCGATACTAGAGACAAATTCCATCGCAATCATACCCTGATGGACGATATCACCAGCACCAGCAGAGATAGCATGCATACCTAATAGGCGATCTGTTTTAGCATCAGCCACGACTTTGATAGAGCCTTCTGCTTCGCTTTGAGCCAATGCACGGCCGTTCGCTGCTAGGTTGAATGAACCTGTTTTAACTTCGTAGCCAGCGGCTTCAGCTTCTTGCTCAGTCAAACCAACCCATGCGATTTCTGGATGGGTATAGATGACGTTAATGATCGTGTCATAATTAACTTGGGCTTTTTCGCCATGAATGCGCTCAACGGCCATCATGCCTTCTTCCATCGCTTTATGCGCAAGCATTGGACCACGAACCAAATCACCGATGGCATAAACACCATCAAGATTGGTTTTACATTGATCATTCACGTCGATAAGACCACGTTCAGTCAATTGAATGCCACTGTCATCACCAAGTAATTTTTCAGAATAAGCACGGCGACCAACACAAACGATCAGTTTGTCGAAGCTTTCTTCAGCTGACTCGCCTTTGGTTTCGCTCGTGACAACAACTTGATCGCCTTTGACTTCAGCATTAGTTACTTTGGTATCAACGCGGATATCAAGACCTTGCTTCTTCAGCATTTTGCCCGCTTCTTTTGCGATATCTTTGTCAGCGGCTGCTAAGAAACTTGGCAACGCTTCATAAACAACCACTTCAGCGCCTAGACGACGCCATACTGAACCAAGCTCAAGACCGATGACACCAGCACCAATCACGCCTAAACGCTTAGGTACAGCAGTGAAGTCAAGGGCGCCAGTAGAGTCAACGATGCGATCACCATCAGTTTTAGCAACTGGGATATCGATCGGCACAGAACCTGCCGCAAGAATCACGTTTTTAGCAGTGATGGTCGTTTCTGCTTCATCTGCAAGCGCGGTAAATTTAACTTTTTTATCAGCGCCCTTGCCGTCTTCTAACGTGCCCCAGCCTTGTAGCCAGTCAACGCCATTGCCTTTCAATAATGCTGCAACGCCGCCCGTCAATTGCTTAACGATACCTTCTTTACGTGCAATCATTTGCTCAATATCGATAGCAACGTCGCCGGTGCTGATACCATGTTCAGCAAGGTCATGCTTCGTCGCTTCGTAACGATGCGAGCTATCAAGTAGTGCTTTTGATGGAATGCAACCAACGTTTAAGCAAGTGCCGCCAAGTGCTGGCTCACCTTTATAAACACGTTTTTCGATACAAGCAACGCTCATACCTAACTGACCTGCACGGATAGCGGCTTCATAACCACCAGGACCGCCGCCGATGACGACTAAATCATAATTGTCTTTCATAGTACGTTCCTATTTTTAATTATCGTTCTAATTGTAAATATCGTTTACACTGAGGATTGTCTCGTTAATAAATAAGCCATATTTTGGTTCCAATTTTTTCACTTTACGGTAAATACACCATATCAGCGAAGCATTCTTATTTATTAATAAACAACTAGCACCACTGTTTAGACTAAAGTTAAAAAGCTTGTATCAGCGGTTGCCAATACAAGCTTAAAAGCTTACAGGTCTAGGAGCAACATAGCTGGATCTTCAACCAATTCTTTGATGGTTACTAAGAACTGTACCGCTTCTTTACCATCAATCATACGATGGTCATAAGACAATGCAAGATACATCATCGGTAGAATTTCAACTTTACCATCAACAGCCATTGGGCGGTCGTTGATCGCATGCATACCTAGGATAGCCGTTTGTGGTGGGTTCAAAATCGGTGTTGACATCAATGAGCCAAATACACCGCCATTTGAGATAGTGAAAGTACCACCAGTCATGTCATCTAGACCAAGTTTGCCTTTTTGAGCCAAGCCACCAAGCTCACGGATACGGCTTTCAACATCAGCCATGCTCATGCGATCGGTATCACGTAGTACTGGAACAACCAAACCACGATCAGATGATACAGCAACACCGATATCGTAGAAACCATGATAAACAATGTCATCACCGTCTAGTGACGCGTTTACTGCTGGGAAGCGCTTAAGTGCTTCGGTTGCCGCTTTCACGAACAATGACATAAAGCCTAAACGTACGCCATGACGTTTTTCGAACTGGTCTTTATATTTAGCGCGCATGTCCATTAATGGCTTCATGTTCACTTCGTTAAACGTCGTTAGCATCGCCGTTTCTTGTGAAGCTGCTAGCAGACGATTGGCGACTGTCTTACGTAGACGCGTCATTGGAACACGTTTCTCAGTACGCTCACCCATTGATTCAGCCACTGGACGGCCGCTATCAGATTTGATGCTGCTGTCTGCTTTCAATGTTGGGTTAGCCATATCCGTTTTGGTCACACGACCGCCGCGACCACTGCCTTCCACTTCTTTAGGATCAACGCCAGACTCTTTCGCTGCTTTACGAACCGCTGGGCTTTGATCTTTATGATCCGCTTCGTCTTTTTTATCTGCTGCTTGCTTAGCTTGTACTGGTGCTGCTGGTTGATCTGGATCTACCGCAGGAGCATTATCTGCACTGGCGCTTGCACCAGCTTCGAATTGACCAATGATCTCGTCAGACAACACGGTATCATCAACCTGCTTAACGATTTTGGTCACAACGCCGTTATCAGGCGCTACAACTTCTAATACGACTTTATCAGTTTCGATTTCAGCCAATAGGTCATCACGATTGACTTGCTGACCTTCAGTGACATGCCACTCAACGATAGTACCGTCGGCAACTGATTCTGGAAAAACGGGGGCTTTGATATCAGCCATCGATATACTCCTTAGATTGGGATGTTCATATTTGTTATTAAGTCGTGATAGGCAGTCAGTGCCATCTTGCATAGCGATCTTAGATAATACTATCTAGATTTTATTACAACATACTGACTGTTATCGCCTGATTCATTTATCTTCAATAATCTGTTACTTAGCCAACTCATCGACACTGATACCAAGACCACCAGCGATCAACGCTTGCTGCTGCTGAGCATGCAGTTTCGGTGACCCTGTGGCAGGTGCTGCACTCGCAGGACGAGCCACTGGCTCCATGACTTTCGCCTTGGTTGGGTGTGGTACGACGATACGGAACATATGCGGTGCTAAATAATACCAAGCGCCTTGGTTCAGCGGCTCTTCTTGCGTCCAAACGATCTCAGCCAAGTTGCTGTATTTTTCAATCTCAGCCATCAAACGCTGCTCTGGTAATGGGTAGAGCTGCTCAATACGAACAATAGCGACATGATCTAGACCTAATGCGCGGCGCTGCTCAAGCAAGTCGTAATAAACTTTACCACCACAAAGCACCATACGAGTGACTTTGTCTGCATTTTGGTTGTCCATCTCTGGCAGTACCGTTTCAAACTTACCATTCGCCAGCTCTTCAAGTTTTGAAGTGGCTAGCTTATGACGTAGTAAACTCTTCGGCGACATGACAATCAATGGCTTACGAATTGGGCGAACTGCTTGACGACGTAGCGCATGATAGATCTGCGCAGGTGTCGTTGGCGTTATTACTTGCATATTGTCTTCAGCACATAGCTGTAAGAAACGCTCAAGACGAGCAGATGAATGCTCAGGACCTTGACCTTCAAAACCGTGTGGTAATAACATAGTTAAACCACAAACGCGCTGCCACTTGGTCTCACCACTTGAGATAAACTGGTCAATCACTACCTGCGCGCCGTTGACGAAGTCACCAAACTGCGCTTCCCAGACGATCAAGGCATTTGGTACTGTCGTTGCATAACCATATTCAAAGGCTAATACCGCTTCTTCTGACAACAGTGAGTTATAAGTGGCAAAGCGGGCTTGAGTGTCACTCATATGAGCCAATGGCACATACATACTGCCATCATTGATATTATAGATTTCGCTATGACGATGTGAGAAAGTACCCCGACCCACATCTTCACCAGTAATACGTACCAATACTTTATCGTTATCGACTAGTGATGCGTATGCCAACGTTTCAGCTGCACCCCAGTTTAATGGCTCTTCGCCTGTCTGCATGGCCAAGCGCTGCTCAACCACTTTTTGGACTTGGCGTTGTAACTTATAGCCTTCTGGCATTTCCGCCATACGACGTCCATACCCTTTTAGAATCTCGATGTCGACACTGGTATCCCAATCATCCACCAAATCGTGACCTAAATAAGGTTTCCAATCGACGAACAATTCTTCGTTAGGCTCATTAACCAATGAGTTTGCAACATAGTCACCACGGTCTAAAGACTCACGATAGTCATCTTCATACTGCTTTTCTTCTTCAGCATTCAAAATACCGTCTTCGATGAGTTTTTGTGCATAAATCGTACGAGTCGTTGGTAGCTTCTTGATAACTGCATACATGAGTGGTTGAGTCGCTGACGGCTCATCGGCTTCATTATGACCATTACGGCGATAGCAGAACAGATCGATAATGATGTCTTTATCAAACTCGTGACGGTAATCTAATGCTAACTGCGCGGCAAATACGACCGACTCAGGATCATCACCATTCACATGTAGGATAGGTGCATGTACCATTTTTGCAACGTCAGTACAGTACTCAGTCGAACGCACATCTTCTTGACGGCTGGTCGTGAAACCGACTTGGTTATTGATCACAATATGTACAGTACCACCAGTGGTATAAGCACGGGTTTGTGACATTTGGAACGTTTCTTGAACCACGCCTTGACCAGCAAACGCAGCATCACCATGAATAACGATTGGCAATACTGAATTACCGCCTTTATTGTCTAAAAGTGGCTGATCGTTGCGACGCACCTGACGGGCACGTACAGAGCCTTGCAATACCGGTGCGACAATCTCAAGATGTGATGGGTTAAATGCTAAAGCCAAATGCGCTTCACCGCCTGGCGTCATCACGTTTGATGAAAAACCATTATGGTATTTAACGTCACCTGAGCCTTTTTCTGGCTGTACTTTACCATCAAACTCGTCAAACAAGTCTGCAGGGTTTTTACCTAAGATATTGACCAGTAGGTTTAGGCGACCACGGTGAGCCATACCAATGACCATCTCTTTAGTGCCATAACCGCCTGCACGTTGGATGATTTCATTGATAGCAGGGATAAAGCTTTCGCCGCCCTCTAGTCCGAAACGCTTAACGCCCGTATATTTACGTGCTAAGTATTTTTCTAGACCTTCAGCTGCTGTTAGGCGCTCAAGAATAGATAAGCGCTTTTCTTTATCAAACTTGATGTAACCTAAGTTGGTTTCTAGATACTTTTCCATCCAGCGTTTTTCAGTACTGGTGGTAACGTGCATGTATTCAGTACCAATGTAACGGCAGTAAACACGTTCCATAATTTCGATGATTTCACGCAATGGCGCTTCGTCTTTACCGATATTTAAATCATTGGTAGGAAATACTGTATCAAGGTCAGCTTCTGAAAGATTATGATAAGCAAGGGTCAAATCTTCCACTTCTGCACGTGGATGTAGATTTAACGGATCAAGCTTGGCGCGGCGATGGCCACGGCGACGGTAAGCTGAAATTAGCTGTTGTACACCCATGTGTTTAGGGTTGGCACAGTCGGCTAAGCCTGCATTTTTATCAGGCGCTTGAGTGTTAGCTTTGTTGGCAGTTTGGTTGCGAGCAAGCAACAAAAACTGCTCCTTAATAGCGTTATGCTGTGCATCGTTTGGCGATTTGTATTGTTCAAAATACGTCTGCCAATCGGTATCAACGCTATCAGGGTCGTTTAGGTACTGCTCATAAAGAGCTTCTATATAGCTGGCGTTGTCAGCAGCCAGTTCTGTATGTCCTAGGCTTGCGGCTTCTTTAGTTATACTATTCATAATAATCGTCTATTTGATAGATAAATGAATGGAATCGTGCTTATTATTGTGTAATCTGTTGTATGTGAGACATCTAAATACTTAATGCTATAAAAACTCAATCGTATTCTGTTCAGTACTGATTTATGAACCACACTTATTACTATAAAAGAAGTACGCTTGTCTGTGCTTTTGCTTATGACAGACAGTGATGCTAAATAGTGATAATAAGTGCCATTACAATACCTATATTAAAAATATAATTATTTGTGAACGTCCAGTTTTGTTATCTGACTCGTCTCACAACATTAATTTATATATACTGAAGTTAGTCATAACCAATTCATCAAAGATAAACGATCGATGAATTATTGACGCCTTCAGCTGGCCTATTATTTGGCTATCCTCGCTGGAACGTTTGGTTATTTCCGAGCTATCATTGCTTTTATGGCAAACATACGTTGCTGTATAGAGTAGCATGACAGCGTTTCGCGCCATAGTTTGTTTGTTCAATACTAACTATTTAGGTAATGAATATCTACTATCATTTTGGGTGCATTATTCCAGTCTATTACTTGTTTTGAATACTTATTTATCAGTAAGTTAAACATTAATGACTGATAGTGGTTCGTCAAAACGACTAATTATTAAAATAATGCGCTATTCTAACATTTAACGTGGTGAATATCTCTGGCTGAATACTTTTTTTCTAACAGCAATTATATAGATTGCTGACGTATATATCATGCCTTCTTACATACAACCAACGTATTGATAGCCCAGCCTTACCTTTAACCATGTCGAATAATCGTCTCTATAAGCCCTATCTGGCACTGAAAAAATTAAATAATTTTAGATATATTGTTCATAAAAAACACCACCTAATGATTAGGTGGTGTTTTTCGTACGCTATCTGCAAAAAAACCAGACAATTATAAACGATTAACCTGCTTGGTCAATGAGCATATTACGTAAGTGACCAATTGCTTTGGTTGGATTTAAACCTTTTGGACAAACTGATACACAGTTCATGATACCGCGGCAACGGAATAGGCTAAATGGATCATCTAAACGCGCTAAACGTGCTTGCGTATCACCATCACGGCTATCAGCCACGAAGCGATAAGCATGCAGTAGTGCTGATGGACCTAAGAATTTATCAGGGTTCCACCAGAACGATGGGCAGCTGGTTGAACAGCATGCGCATAGAATACATTCGTACAAACCGTTTAGCTTTTCGCGTTGCTCAGGTGACTGCAAACGCTCAGTTGGCGGCGCTGGCTGGTCATTGATCAAGTACGGATGTACTTTCTCATATTGCTCATAGAATTGGTTCATATCAACAACCAAATCGCGAACAACAGGTAGACCTGGTAATGGACGAACCGTGACTTTTTCTGGCAGAGTGTTCATGTTAATGAGACACGCTAGGCCATTTTTGCCATTGATGTTCATGCCATCAGAGCCACAAATACCTTCACGGCAAGAGCGACGGAAGGTCAGTGTTTCGTCTTCCTTTTTCAGGCGTAATAACACGTCAAGCAACATACGATCTGAGTCTAGCAACTCAATCGTATACGTTTGCATGCGCGGCGCTGCGTCCAGATCAGGATCGTAGCGATAGATTTCGATGGTGCGAGTACCTCGGCTCATAATGCTAAACTCCACACGTAGGTGATGGCGGGCATACAAAGGTTGCAGCATATCAGCGCTATTGATTAGCCCATATTGACAGTAATTATCAAATATCAACTAATCATATTGTCACGCTGGCATGAGCATGTAGCTGGCGGTCACCTTTTAATAAATGAATAAAAAATAAAACGTTTACGCTGTTCGTATCGCTAAATTGCGCAGTCTAAAATTAGTAGACGCGAACTTTCGGTTCGATATAATCAACCGTTAGTGGTACTTTACGAACTGGCTTATAAATGATGCGATTGCCTTCAGAATACCATAAGGTATGCTTCATCCACTCGTGGTCGTTACGGCCATTTGGTGCGTAATCATCATCTTCTGGACGGTCATAGTCAGACACACTATGAGCACCGCGGCTTTCGTGACGCATTGCCGCTGATACCATCGTCGCTTTGGCCACTTCATACAAGTTAGCCACTTCGAATGCTTCAATGCGCGCTGTGTTAAATACTTGTGATTTATCAGCCAAATGGATTTTTTCAATCTTGTCACCAAGCGCTAAAATCTTTTCAACACCTTCGTCCATCATCGCTTGCGTACGGAACACACTCGCATGCGCTTGCATGGTCGCACGAATCTCGTCAGCCACGTCTTGGGCATTGTAGCCTTCAGTCGACTGTTGCAGCTTGTCTAGACGACCGACCGTATAATCTAGCACGCGTGGATCTAGAGGCTTATAGTTATGATCGGCATGATGGAATTCATCAACGATATGTTTACCAGCAGCACGACCAAATACCAATAGATCAAGCAAAGAGTTGGTACCTAAACGGTTGGCACCGTGAACACTGACACAAGCACATTCACCGATAGCATAAAGACCTTTGACCACGTTGCCTTTTGCATATAGACCGTCTTCATCCGTACCTGCTTCTAGATCAGGCTTAATGACTTGACCATGGATGGTAGTTGGAATACCGCCCATCATATAGTGAATGGTTGGAATAACGGGAATTGGCTCTTTGGTGATATCAACGTTAGCGAAGTTTTTACCAATCTCAAATACCGATGGCAAACGCTTCATGATAGTTTCTACACCCAAATGGGTCATATCCATTACGATATGGTCAGCGTTTGGACCACAGCCGCGACCTTCTTTGATCTCTTGATCCATAGAACGAGAAACCAAATCACGTGGTGCCAAATCTTTCACGGTTGGCGCGTAACGCTCCATGAACGCTTCGCCATCTTTGTTACGTAAGATAGCACCTTCACCACGGCAACCTTCAGTTAACAGTACGCCTGCACCGTGGACACCCGTTGGGTGGAACTGCCAAAACTCCATGTCTTGTAATGGAATACCAGCACGAACGGCCATGCCAATACCGTCACCAGTATTGATATAAGCGTTAGTAGAAGCAGCAAAGATACGACCTGCACCACCTGTCGCTAAGACAGTAATTGGTGATTGGAATACGGCAACCGTACCTGTTTCTTGCTCAAGCGCGATAACACCGTTGATATTACCCGCTTCGTCTTTAATCAAATCAAGCGCAATCCACTCGATAAAGAACTCAGTGCCTTGCTGCAAATTCTTCTGATACAACGTATGTAATAGCGCGTGACCCGTACGGTCAGCTGCAGCACACGCACGTTGTACGGCTTTTTCGCCATAGTTCGACGTATGACCACCGAATGGGCGCTGATAAATCGTGCCGTCTTCGTTACGGTCAAACGGCATGCCCATGTGCTCAAGCTCATAGACTACTTTAGGCGCTTCACGGCACATGTATTCAATCGCGTCTTGGTCACCTAACCAATCTGACCCTTTAACAGTGTCATAAAAGTGGAAATGCCAGTTATCGTTGCTCATGTTGCCCAAACTTGCGCCGATACCGCCCTGAGCCGCAACTGTGTGCGAACGGGTTGGGAATACTTTGGTCAAAACGGCAACTTTCATGCCCGCTTCTGCCAAATGTAGTGAAGCACGCATACCTGAGCCGCCGCCACCAACGATGACTGCATCGTAGTTTAGCGTCTTAATATTACTAATGGTATTATCTTGTCTAGTTGCCATTACGGTTTTCCTAATGCCTATTAATGCTTAGAAGTAAATAAAAAGGCTGTCTCAAAATCATCCTATTGCTGGACAAAACACTTTATTGTCTTGCCACTATTTGCAATGATCAAAGTGGACGACGCTCACAACCTTTAACCACCTAATTTGCATATCTATCGTTATATTGGGTTCGTTCACTGACTAAACCATAGCGCACCTATGATATAAGTGACTGACTAAGTCAATGATGTCCAACGCTATGATTGGCTATGACTATTTTTGGCTACTAACGGATGACTTTGACATTTGCTAGTCGCGTCCGTTATTGTTTATAGATAGTAGAGGTGATAACTCATTGGTTAAACAGCAACCACACCAAAACCAGTACCCCAAAAAATCATGATGCCCCAAAATAGAAACACTAAAATAGCGATAATCATCAATGACTGTAGCACTAAGCGTAGACCTGCTGCGCTTGAGCCCAATTTGCCAGTCGTGATATAGTCGGTGAACACGGTCCACATACCAACCCAAGCATGACCAGCTAGGGCAAGTACCGCCACCAAGCTAAATAGGCGCATCGGTAAACTGGTCATAAATGATGACCATTCAAGATAGGTAACATCGCCGTGCGTCAAAAAGAAGCCCAGCAATACCACACTATAAACGGCTAAAACGACAGCGCTAATACGCTGGATAATCCAATCGCGTGAGCCTGAACCTGTCAGACCAGTCGCACTTTTGATTCCTGAATCATTTTTTATCATTAGAACATCACCCATACAAATGACGCGACAATTAGAATCGCTGCAATCACAAAACTAACCATAGACGCAGTGCGGCCAGATTTTAGCTCTTCGTTCATGCCCATATCAGCAAATAAGTGCTTAATGCCCATCACAAAGTGATAAGCAATCGCGGCAACAAATATCCATGCTAAAAAGCGCACAAGTACGTTGTCAAATACGGTTTCAAAGCTCTCAGCCGAAGCCAATGAGTTCTGTAGTAACCACAGCATGACAGGAATCAATAAAAATAAAATAATGCCAGAGATACGATGCAAGATAGAGGCGATCGCAATCGGTGAGCGATTAACGCTAATCACTTGGCTTAAAGGCAGATCAATAGGTCGGTTGCTTTTCACAGCGGGCATCCTTTTTGCGGTTATACTCCTGTATCTGCTATCAACGCTTGATATCACTGATGTCGATTAAGCATTGAGCAACACACGAGACGAATAAAGTAAGGAAGAGCTAGCTGACTTCGTTTAGTTTGCGCTAAATATGAAGAAAGGATCGTGGGGTTCAAGGTATTGATAAACTGTTTAATATCGCTCGTCAAATCGACAGGTCTATAAAACAACCCGTCTATTATACAACAAAGAAAATAAACATGAGTAAGATCGATTAACTAGTCTATTTTTACTGGTCATATCAATAAAGACAGCGCTACTCCGTCATCGATATCAATACAGCCCTTTTACTAATGACTTAAAAATAGAACAGTTAACAAAAGCATTCAAACCCTGGATTACAGATATTGTCTATCAAAACGCTAGCGCGTCGTTGCTCTGGTGCTACTCAGCCATAACCGAGTATGAATAGAAAAACGACACTACATCATGACCACTTATCAATTCGCACAAAGCGAGTGCCAGTTAAGTTCCTACAATTATAAAATGACTGGGCGATAATTACAAATTTATCCCCTAAGTAGTAAAAGGCAAACGCTAGGTTAACAAATAAATAGACAGCGGTCATACGTATCTGCCAAAATTGCTCAATTTTGAGGGAATTTACGCCAAACTCAATTTGTCTACTACGCATACTCTGTCTGTTTTTAACCCGAATATTAATAAAACCTGCTACATTATTATCGTAAAATCCTTTAAAAATTATGCGGATAATGTAGCTGTACTTACTGTCATAAAAACAAGCTTTCTAAGCAAAATAACCAATCAGACATATTTTGATACAAAAATTACAGTGAATAAACACGACTAAACCGTGCCAATTGGTGCTATTGATGGTAAAAGTCTTTTCAAATCATAAGTAATTACTGCTAATATACCCTGCGTATTAAATGAGTTAAATGCATTTTTATGATTTGACTAACGATAGACCGAGGGTATGCGTCTGTCGTAATTTTATTCTAACAAGCTAAAACCAATGGAGAGCAATTTATGGCTGACACTAATGCCAAACTAACCGTCAATGGTAAAGAATACGAGTTTCCTATTATCGAAGGTACTTTAGGGCGTCCAGTTCTAGATATTGCTGCTCTACAAGAATCAGGATTTTGGTCTTATGACCCTGGTTTTAAAGTAACCGCCCCTGTTGAATCAAAGATTACTTATATTGATGGCGGTAAAGGTGAGCTACTACACCGCGGCTACCCTATCGATCAATTGGCAAACAATGCTGAATATTTAGAAGTGGCTTATGCCTTGATTCATGGCGATTTGCCGAACGCTGAGCAAAAAGCAGATTTCTTTGAAAAAATCCGTAAGCATACGGGTGTTCATGATCAATTGCGTAAGTTCTTTGAAGGCTTCCGCCGTGACGCACATCCAATGGCCATTATGGTTGGTGTCGTTGGTGCTTTATCCGCGTTTTATCATGAAGCATTAGATGTCAGTAACGAAGAGCATCGTGAAATCACGGCTATCCGTCTAATCGCTAAAATGCCAACGCTTGCTGCGATGAGTTATAAATACTCGCAAGGCGAACCGTTCATGTATCCACGCAATGACTTTAGCTATGCTGAAAACTTCTTATACATGATGTTTGCCACGCCTGCTGATGTTGATTACCAAACCAATGACGTCATCACTCGCGCCATGGACAAAATCTTTACTTTGCATGCTGACCACGAGCAAAACGCGTCAACGTCTACGGTACGTCTAGCTGGTTCTACTGGCGCTAACCCTTATGCGTGTATCGCTGCTGGTATCGCCGCCCTTTGGGGACCATCACATGGCGGCGCGAACGAAGCCGTGCTTGAGATGTTAGATGAGATCGGTTCAGTTGAAAATGTGCCTGAATTCATGGAAAAAGTGAAAAGCCGTGAAGTGAAGCTCATGGGCTTTGGTCATCGCGTTTATAAAAACTTTGACCCACGCGCACAAGTAATGAAAGAAACTTGTGACGAAGTATTAGGCGCATTGGGCATCAATGATCCTAAGCTTGAGCTTGCCATGGCACTTGAGAAAATCGCTTTAGAAGACCCGTTCTTCGTTGAGCGTAACTTGTATCCAAACGTTGATTTTTACTCGGGCATTATCCTTAAAGCCATCGGTATCCCAACGTCAATGTTTACCGTTATTTTCTCATTGGCTCGTACTTCTGGTTGGATCAGCCATTGGTTAGAGATGCACAGCACACCGTTCAAAATCGGTCGTCCACGTCAGTTATACACTGGTGAAACGCATCGCGACTTCGTTAAAGTTGAAGACCGTAAATAGTCACTTATATTTTAGTTTTTAGAACCATAAAAAATCCCGCCATCGTGCGGGATTTTTTATGGTTCTTGTTTTATGGTTCTTACCGTCTCATTTGATACGGTTAGCCACATTACATTTTATAGAAACCCTATCCGTTACTGAATGAATAACTGAGTGAGTGACAGAATTGCGGCTACTGGAATTCTTTTAGTGTTTGCTCATATTTGGCAATTTGCTCATCATAACCTTTAATGGTGTCATTAAACTTAGTCATAAGCGTCTCAAATTCTTTTTGTTGATTCAGTTTCATCTGCTGCATATCAATCACTTGCTGAGCTTCTATCTGCTCCCAAACTTGATGCTGAATAATCAAACGCGCTAATGCTGGGCTCTTGGCACTGAGCCTACCGGCAATTTCTGCATGCTCAAATAACTGCGGAGCCAATGTCGCGATATTGATTAACGTATCAACATCTTCTGCGCTAAGAGGCGTCGTCACAGGCTGATAAAGCGCTTCTATCGCTTGCTGGTAGCTTTCGATGATTTGATCTTCTGTTAGCATGACAGGCTTACGCGGCTCAAGGCTAATGCGCTTTAACACCGTTAAATCACGCTCGCCAACTTCCGTACTGGTATTGATATCAGCCTCAGCGGAGATATCCACTTCATCATTTGTGGTGTCAGCAGATAGTGAGCTGCTATCAGCTGTGTCATTTTTATTCTCCATCACGTTATCAGTATTAGTATCGCTAGCAGTATCATCATTAAGCAGCAATGAATCCTCACTATCTGAGCTATCAGCGGCTTGTAGGGATTCATACTCTGCTTGTAAACGACGCTGTAGCCTTTGTGCTTGCGCGACATATATGGGCTGAAACTGCTTTATACGGGCAGCAGCAGAATCACTTGGGCGCATAGGCTGACTGTCTTCAGTGCTCGTTTTTTCAACGCTCTGACTGTCTTCTGGCGCAGGTTGAGTCTCTGCTTGCTGCTGACAACCACTTAACAGCAGTACGCCGCTAAGTGTTACCGCAAGCAAGGTTGACGAGTGCTGTAAAAGGGTGTTGTTTTGATTGATAGAATTATCAACCACACCTTTCTTCATTTTATAATTAGGCTTTTTTGGCAAAAATTTAAACATAAGGGTACGTGTCCTTGTTAAGGCAAAATAATAAAAACCAAAGTCGTCATGGCAATCCATTGCCAATGGATATCACTTCATATTGTCGTCAGACTTCACGATTAAAAATGGAGTACAAGCTTCTAATGCTTGACAGTCTTGTCCACGCTGACGACGAATAAAATAATCCTGAACCATACGCGCCTGCTGTTCGATACCGTAGTTAAAGAAGGATTTGCCTGTCTTGAGCACATAATCATAACGGCGATCAATAAGCGCACCGCGCACCACTTTTAAGCCTTGCTGTAATTGCCATACATGGGTTAATTCATGTATCAGCCAGCTTTTTTTACTCAATGAAGCATCGCTAAAATCTATTATCCAATCTGCTGGGTTAAAATAAATATTGCCATTAGGACTAACGGCATAATGTTTCAACACCCACCAAGCAGTCTTGAGCTGAACCTCATCGAGATTGATACTGTCGCCAAATACTGAGCGCGCCAGCGCTATCTCACCTGTAGTAAGCAAACGTGATTGCTGCTTGGCACTGCCATATAAATAGCGAGCAAACAAGCGCTGCAATATCGGCGGAGACATCATGACGGTAATACCTTATGCCTAATGAATGGATGATCAAAAATGATAGATCGTAAATCGCGCGTATCGCGCGTGATATCTGCGATCTATCAATGCTGTTGAACCGTTAATAGGGATAAAAGCATAAAAATCAAAGTGTTTGGGACATAAGCTGTACACTTGATTGACTTTTATTAACGTAAATCTGCGTTAGCCTATTGTGTATGCCACATACCAAGACACATACCAAATAGCATCTTTATAAATTAGCCTACTTTCACCATTAATGTCTAATATTCATTAGTGCGAAAATCATGCCAAACAGACAGATATGGTCTTTTTCCATAGCAATGATGAATGTAATCTAGGATGTAGTCATTTAGATGCAACAATAAAAACCCATTAATCACTGTCGTTATGAACTAATTGATAGCTGTTTAAATTGATAATAGAGATTTCTATGCCGCCTAATTTTCATGCCGATACACCCCTTGCTCAGCGTATGCGCCCAACGACACTTGATGCAATCATTGGTCAGGAACATCTACTAGCGGCAGGTGCGCCCTTGCGGCGTTTGGTCGAACAAGGGCATCTGCCATCGATTATTTTGCATGGTGAAGCTGGCATCGGCAAAACGACTATTGCCATGCTGCTGGCTGATGCTGTTGGCAGACCTTTTCATGCCTTGTCTGCCTTGAATACTGGGGTCAAACAGCTGCGAGAAGTGTTAGACAATAAGAACTCATTGGCATTTGAATCGCCAGTGGTGTTTATCGATGAGATACACCGCTTTAACAAGGCTCAGCAGGATGCCTTACTGGGCGCGGTCGAATCTGGTGATATTACCTTGATTGGTGCGACAACTGAAAACCCGTCCTTTAGCATCAATAATGCGCTGCTATCACGTTGCCAAGTGTATCGTTTAGAGCCACTGACGCCTGAACAAATCAGTGCGGTATTGCAAAGGGCAATTTCAGAAGATTCAGTGCTGAAAAATTTGACGGTTGATTTACAAGCACAGGACACTATCAGCCAACTGGCGCATGGCGATGCTAGAAAGGCGCTGAATTTATTAGAGCTGGCTATTCAAACGGCGGACACTAAGCAATCACCCCTCGTCATTAACGATGAATTGGTCGCTCGTGTCGCCCAAACAGCTCTAGTTCGCTATGACAAAGATGGCGAGCAGCATTACGATATTATCTCGGCGATGATAAAGTCCGTACGTGGCTCAGACCCTGATGCTGCGCTTTATTGGATGGCGCGGATGTTAGTTGGCGGTGAGCCTGCTGATTTTATCGCGCGGCGTTTGGTCATCTTGGCCAGTGAAGATATTGGTAATGCCAACCCTAATGCTTTACTGCTTGCCGATGCAGCATTACGTAGTGTGCAATCAATTGGTATGCCAGAAGCGCGTATTATCTTGGGACAAGTAGTGGTTTATCTGGCGACCAGTGCCAAAAGTAACAGCACTTATAAAGCCATCAATGCTGCCATGACGTTGGCAGAAAAAGATGCCTCTCCTGTGCCGCTACACCTACGTAATGGCGTAACCAAACTGATGCGCAATCAAGGCTATGGTCAAGGTTACGCCTATCCACACGATTATCCCAATCACTATTATCCGCAGTCTTATTTACCAGATAATTTAGTAGGTACCAGCTTTTATGAATTTGCCGACAACCAGCGCGAGCAACACAGTAAACAGTTTATGGATTGGCTAAAAAGCCAAGCAGCCAGTAACGACTGATGGCTCACAATATAGGTTAGCCCATTGCTTACTGCGTCATTGAATATATGAATCGTCGGGACCATTAGTAATACTTATCACTATATTTGACAGACTGGCCCATATAGTTTTGAGATGAATCAGCACAGTGGGCTGAAAAGCGTTAAAATGTCCTCATATTGATATATAAGCAATGATTAGATAATGTCTACGGTGGATCAATTTGATCCGATGCACTTTGCCTAACCGCAACAGCGCTCTGTAGCATCTACTGTTACAATAGACAGATAATGCTTTGTATTCCACATCACACCTATCTATAAATAATAAAATATTGAGACTTACTATGAGTTTAAATACGATTCCTGAGATTATCGAAGACATTCGTGCTGGCAAGATGGTCATCTTAATGGATGATGAAGACCGTGAAAATGAAGGTGATATCATTATGGCAGCGACCCATGTGCGCCCTGAAGATATTAACTTTATGATTACTCATGCACGTGGTTTGGTCTGCTTGACCTTGTCACAAGCACGCTGCCAACAGTTGGCGTTGCCGCTGATGTCTGATCGTAACGAGGCAAAATTTAGTACCAACTTTACGGTCTCTATCGAAGCCGCTGAAGGCGTTACAACGGGTATCTCTGCTGCTGATCGCGCTCGTACAATTCAAGCAGCGGTTTCTTCTTCGGCAAAACCTGAAGACATCGTCCAGCCTGGACATATCTTCCCAATCATGGCTCAAAATGGTGGCGTCTTGCATCGCGCTGGACATACAGAAGCTGGTTGTGATTTAGCACGCCTAGCAGGGCTTGAGCCCGCAGCAGTGATTGTCGAAATCATCAATGCCGATGGTACGATGGCTCGCCGTGATGATCTAGAGATATTTGCCGAAGAGCATGGCATCAAGATGGGTACAATTGCTGACCTCATCAACTACCGCATCGCGAACGAGCAAACGGTAGAAGAAATTGAGTCGCGTCCTTTTGAAACGGAATACGGCACCTTTACGCTACATCGCTTCCGCGAATTTGGCGCTGATGAAACGCATTTGGCTTTGGTAAAAGGCGATGTGAGCGAAGGCGTCAGCACTGTCCGTGTCCATGGTTTTCACCCACTACGCGACTTGTTTGCTGCCAAAAATGATATGACGGGTCGTAGTGGCTGGAGCGTACGCTCAGCGCTGGAGGAAATTAGTAATTCAGATCGCGGCGTATTAGTTTGGATTGGTAGCAACCAGCCAATAGATTTAGGAGAGGCGTTAGACAAAGCGGCAGACAATGAATCGCAATCGACCATTGCTCAGCAGCCGTATCGCAGCATTGGTGTTGGTGCACAGATTTTGCGTCATTTAGGCGTTCGTGATATGCGTTTATTATCATCACCCATGAAGTTTTACGCATTATCAGGCTTTGACTTGAACGTCATCGATTTCGTACATGCGCCAAAGCAAGATTAATGTTTGATTGACTGACTGTTTGACTGGCTAATTCGATATCAGTCAAATAGCAAAAGGGCACGCTAACGTTACGTTAGCGTGCCCTTTTTTCACATATTTAATATTCAGTGCTAAAGCTTTGGTGTATGACCAACTTTCGCTTCTAATGCCAATAGCCGAGCGCGCTCTTCCTCTGTCCAAGCTAATTTACGCTTTCCCTCACTATCGAGACGTACCACGACTGCCTCAGCTGTCGCGACGATGGACGCTTGCGCGGTGCTATAGTAGCTATATTCCATCACGATACTCGTATTGCCCAAGCGCTGACAGCGCACTCCTAATAGCAAAGTATCAGGATAAGTCACAGGGCGTAAATACTGGCAGCTAGATTGTGCCAATACCGTCACCATATTACCATCAAACATACCTAGCGCCTGCAAATAGCCAATTCGTGCTGATTCAGCATAACGGTAATAAATCACATTATTTAAATGGTTAAACGCATCCATCTCGCCCCAGTGAATGGGCTGGTGATGAATAATGGGATAATGAGACAATTCGTCAGGATGATTATCTGCGATATTGGAGGCTGCATGTGCTGCTTGATTCAAACTGTCCATAACGTCACTTCTCTTATTTTTGTATTCATAAATCTATCAATCAACATCCATTGAACCACTAACGCTGAGATTTATCCAAAATCTGAGTGGTCAACAATGGCGTTGGTTTCGGTGCATTGGCAATCAATTTATCTAACCAATCTATGACTTCTGCGATATTTGTGGGAGAAGATCTGGTTGGTAGGTTCTTGTCGGTAGAGGTTTGTTTTTTGCCTGTGGACGCAGCATTAGAGGAACTTTCAGTATTAGTCATGGCTGCCTTTGGCGCTGACTCTTGAGGAATATCAGACTTCGGCACCAAGGTTTGTAGTTGATTTCGTGCTTGACGCAAATAACCAACCAGCTGCTCTTGTTCGCGCATATTGCTGGCTTGACTGGCCAGATTTAAGGTCATAATCACTTCGTGAATGGTCAGTTGTTTGCGCGAGAGGCTCATATTATTATCAGCGCTATTGTGCGATGTCGCCTCACTACTCACACGCTTATAGCTGTGCAAAAACTCTTGAATATTTTGGATGGCGAGGTTTTGTAGCTGCCAAGGACTAGGCTGAGTGCTGCTCGCCTGCAAACGTTCGATGTCTTTCATCAAGCTTTGTTTGATCACAACCGTTAGCGCTGGAGCAATCTCATTGCTACTTTGCGAAAGCTGCCAATGCAGACCACGCAACAAATCAATAGCCGCACTGTCGTTATTGTCTGCCAACAATCTATCAGCGGCTTGTATCTGAATACGCAGTAAATCTAACTGGTTTTGCGCTTGGCTACTGGCGGCAGATCGAGGCTCTGGCAGCGTCTGCTGACTCATCGCAAATAGACGGTCATCCATCTCATTCAGACGGCTGACGACTTGCTCGTTGCTTTGCAAACGCTCATTAACACTATGTTGGAAACGCTGCTGGCTGATGTAGAGCCACAATAGGGCTGCCATAAGCAACAAGATAACCAGCCACTGCAGGCGCAACAAAAACACATTTGCTTGTCGGCGCTGCTGAGTAGCAGAAGGTTCCTGAGATAACGATTCAGAATTTATTGACATAAGGCAGCACCGTTATTTTGGCTAAAACAAGTTTAAAGCGAATAAATAAAAAGTGAAACATAATAGATAAGGACAGATCATCGGTTGGTACATTTATACATTTAACAGGCTTTAGCATGGATAGCAGCAAGAATGGTTTCTGGCGCCAAATCTTCCACACGCCAATAACTTAACTGCTGCTCAGCGACCATATTGGCTAAACGCTCACCCAACACCACATAAGAAAAGTCTGACAATTTATAGGGCAAAATAGCAGGAGTTTCTCTGGCTGTTTCTTGCTCTAATGCCTTTTCTGTTACAGCCCGAACGATGCTTTCCCAATGTTCAAAGGCTGTACCGCTACTGACCACAACGATTGGCTTTGGCTGACTAGCTGATGTATCTTGCATACCATTGCGAGCTAAAACCCCTTGTAGCCACTGCTCGTATTGAGCCATCGCCTCGACTGGCATTATGCGCTCATACCAAGCAATGCTATCGATATGCACACCGCGTGCCAGCAACGTATCGACCAATAATCGCCTACCACCCAATCCGCGCCACACGAGCAACTTGTCACCTGCTTGCAAACGCTCAATCTCAGGCATCGCTAGCATACCTTCGTTATTGGCAATATGAGGCTGAAGCACTTGGTAATTCGTTGCCTCGATTTTGGCATTGTTTAATACCGACGCGGTCGCTTCACCCACGGCAATCAAATAGCTCGGCGCTTGCAGAGCATTAATTGCTATATCTTTTCGCTCATTATTATTATCATCGTCATTGTCATGGTTTTGAGCTTGACGCTCATCTTCAAGCGCTTGCCACACAGCCAGTCCTGAAGCGGCTGCCGTTGGGCTAACAATCACAAGCGCCTTATAATTGCCTGCTAGCCACTGCCGCATCAGCGTCATGTCTTGCTCAGTCGTTGGGCGCGATTGTAACGTCAACATTGGTATCTCCACCACCGTCAGCCCTGCTGCTTGTAGATGATCCGTCAATGCAGCGGCACGCTCCACTGGGCGAGTATTAATGACTACTTGCGTGAGTGATGACTCATTATTTGATTGACCGTTAGCAATAAGCTGGGCGTGATTTAATGTTGATGACATAGACGTACCATGACAAAAGACTGATAGAATTGGCTTAACGATAGCCCTAGCATCAATAATACTGGGGCTATGACTAAGATAATCAAAATACTGGTATGTTATTCAGGATGATAAATCGCTGATAAGATATCACCCGCGCCATCGGCAAGCAGTATATTGGCAACATCAATACCAAGCTGATTAGCCTGTACTTCTTGCTCGGCTTGTGTGCCAATCAACGTGACGCGTTTTTCTGCTTTTAGCAGCTCGCTGCCATCCGCTTGACCGACGCGGCCACGTAGCCATAACACATTGCCGTTGTCGTTATTGCCATTGTCACCGTTATCATCATTGTTGCTGCTCGTTTCATCCGCCATTTGTAACACGGCATAAGCGGCGATCGGCACTTGGCAGCCACCCTCTAAGTGACGGTTTAGCGCGCGCTCAGCAATGAGGCGGATACGAGCTTTATCATCATTCAGTGGTGCCAGTAATGTTAACACTTCATCATCACCTTCACGGCATTCGATCGCTAAGGCGCCCTGACCAACCGCAGGCAGGCAGGCATTGATATCAAGCTCGCCGCGTATGCGCTCATCCAGCTCGATACGCTGCAAACCACTGGTTGCTAAAATAATCGCATCATACTCGCCAGCATCTAGCTTGCCCAAACGTGTACCAACGTTACCGCGTAGGGTTTTGATTTGTAGGTCTGGGCGATAGGCTTTAAGCTGACACTGACGACGCAAACTTGACGTGCCAACGACTGCCCCTTGCGGCAACTCATCAATACTATTATAGGTGTTAGACACAAAAGCATCAGTCGGTGAGGCGCGTTTGCAATAGACGCCCAGCATCAAGCCTTCAGGAAGCTGCATCGGTACGTCCTTTAATGAATGTACCGCGATGTCCGCTTGTTTGTCATATAGTGCTTGCTCAAGCTCTTTGACAAACAAACCTTTACCGCCTATTTTAGCCAAAGGTGTGTCCAAAATCTTGTCACCCTTAGTGACAATTTTTAGCAAGTTAATCGTCAATTCAGGATAAAAATCTAGTAGACGAGCACGGATATGCTCAGCTTGCCATAGTGCTAAAGGGCTCTGACGCGTGGCGATATTCAAGGTAGTCAAAGCAGTTTGCTGCGGATTGCTCATAAAGGGCCTCAATAAATTCGATACTGTTCACGTCAGTACTATGCAGGTCAGTATTAAACAATACTGCAAATTTTCCACAAAAAATGGGCGATATAAACCATATATAGTCAATGCTGACGCAAAAAAATACCCCTATTTAAGCATAAATAAAGGCTTGATGATATGGGATGATTATTTCACGGTTATTTTGCTGTTATTTCACTAGACAAACCGCAGCTTACATGCTTTGAATCTTGTCACGTAATGCAGGTAAGTGACGGCGGCTAACCGCGAGTGTCTCATCAATGCCTTTAAAGCGTATTTGATATTGTCCTGCATCCAACGTTTCTAAAAAGTCCAAAAAGCTAAGGTTGATGATGGCATTACGGTGCACCCGAAAAAGCCGATCCTCAAATTCTTGTTCAAGCTCTTTTAGCGTCTCATCAATCAGGACAATGCCATCTTTGTGACGGACTTTGACGTACTTTTGATCGGCGGTAAAATAATAGATATCTTTGAGCTTGATGAGCTCAACGCCTCGGTGAGTACGAGCAGCGATATGCTCACGTACTGGACGCGCTGTTGGGTCTTCGAGTTTACGAATCTCATTTAACTGCGCCGCGTTCAAATTTTTCGCTTTATCTAGTGCTTCTAGTAACTCGTCTTTATTGGCAGGCTTTAATAAATAACCAATCGCATTGGCTTTTAGCGCGGCAATGGCATAATGATCATAAGCGGTGACAAATATAATGGCTGGCGGATGCTCAAGTTTGGCAAGCTCTTGCGCACAGCGCACCCCATCCATCTCAGGCATACGAATATCTAATAATATGATGTCTGGCTGCTGAGTTTTGACAGCGATAATGGCTTCTGCACCCGTGGTTGCTTGAGCAACGACTTGATGACCTGACTCCTGTACAATTCTAACCAAACGCTCACGTGCTAGTGGCTCATCATCACAAACTACGATACGCATGCAAACTCCAATCCCAGGATAAAATTAGTATTTTTTTCAATGACCTTACCAACATATTAGCACTCATTACCAATCACTTAGCATAAAAATCTTTAATTATTTCATAAAACAATGACTGGCTATATTGACGTTGATAGCCTTGTGCATTGAGTTTTATTGCGATGCATTTATCGATAATAATTTTTATGGGGAATCATGGCTAAATACAAAGTAAAACAACCCATTCCATTAGCTATAGAGATGGTGCAATAAGTATGCCATACCTATTTCTTGAGAAATAAAATACAAAATTAAGCCCAAAAAAAACGATCATAAACTAACATCTTGCAGCGGATAGTCGATGACGGTAATAATTCGACTACTGGTAACGCTACTTTTAATATCCGCACTTTGACCGAAATAAGCCCGTAAACGTTCCGCTTGAATATAAAAGTTCATGTGCTGACGTAAATCATGGTTAATAATCATGGTTTTTTTCGGCAGCGCGACACCAATCGTAATCACAACCCGATGCTGCTGCCAAGTGACTCTAATATTGATATAAATGGTTTCAGTGGTCATCTCCACCACATTCAGCAGCATTTTTTCTAGCACGCTCTGTAAGGTCAAGGCGGTAATCACCATGTCATACATGACATCCTCGTCAGGCAATTGCCAACTCACTTCAAGCTTATCCGCTAAGCGGCTAGACTCAATCGCTAGATAGTGCTCACAAAGAGCAATTTCTTCTTCAAAACTAATCTCTCGTGCCCCATTGAAACTGGCACGGAATAAGGCAGAAACGTGCTGTAATAAAGCAGAAGCTCTTGCTGGATTGGACTCTATCAGTGACACAAGGGTATTAATGGTATTAAAGAAAAAATGCGGGGCAATTCGCGCTTTGATCACATCATTTTGTGCACTCAATTTCTGCTCAAACGATTGTTTGAGCGCATTCGTCTCACGATAACGACGTAAAAAATACAGTAAGAACACCAAGGTAAAGCCACCACTAATCAATACATTAAATAATATATTTAGAATAAAAGTCTGACGATCATATTCAAACCAACCAATATTAATCATCACCAGCATGACTAAAATCATGGATATGGTAGATGCCACCATGAGTAAGGCAAGCACATACATGCTGGCTTTAGGTATACTCATGCCCTTAAAAATGGGGCGCAAATAATCAATGAGGTATAAGGAAGGAATAATACTCAAGGTGTTTTGCAGGACTCTGCTAAACAGCTGAATCAAAAAATCTGACCACGTGGCAATATCATAGCGATTTATTACCGTGACAAATAGTGACCAAAAAAAGATATAAATGAACCACTGCCAAGGCTTCATGACTTCCATGAGCTTAGGAATAAAAAACTCTAAGCGCTCCGCTAGTAAGGCAACCTCATCCTTTGCTATACTTGAGCTCTTATTCTGCTGACTTGTCTTGTACCGATATGAACGCCAATTCTTCAAAACCTAGTAGTCCCGAATCAAATGTAAACCCATCTGTCTCTGATTCTAGCACAGATGCTCCGATAACAAATAACGCTGCACAAAACAACCCTGTAAGCAGTCCTTCAAACAGCCAAGGTCAGCAGATGTGGGGCGGACGCTTCAGTGAAGCGACGGACAGCTTTGTCGCTGCCTTCACCGCCTCTGTTGGCTTTGATCAACGCTTTGCGCGTCACGATATTCAAGGCTCAATCGCCCACGCGACCATGCTGAAAGAATGTGACATTTTGACCGCTGACGAAGTAGCCACCATTATTGATGGTCTGCATCAGGTACTGCGCGAGATTGAGGCTGGCGAGTTTAACTGGTCAATCGCGCTAGAAGACGTGCACATGAATGTTGAGTCGCGCTTGACTGACATCATCGGCGCTGTTGGTAAAAAACTGCATACGGGTCGTAGCCGTAACGATCAGGTTGCCACCGATATTCGTCTTTGGCTACGCGAAGAGACTGATAATATCATTGCCTTATTAGTACGCTTGCAAAGTGGTTTACTTGATTTGGCTGAGCAGCATACTGACACTATTATGCCCGGCTTTACGCATTTACAAACGGCGCAGCCAGTGAGCTTTGGTCATCACGTCATGGCGTGGTTTGAGATGTTATATCGCGATACCGAACGTCTGGTCGATGCGCGCCGCCGTATTAATCAGATGCCACTTGGTAGTGCTGCCCTTGCTGGCACGACATTCCCAATCGATCGTACCATTACTGCTGAGTTGTTAGGTTTCGAAGGTATTTGCCAAAACTCGCTTGATGCCGTATCAGACCGTGACTTTGCGATTGAATTTACCTCAGCCGCTTCTATCTTGATGATGCATATGTCACGGATGAGCGAAGAGATTATCCTATGGATGTCAGCGCAGTTTAACTTTGTACAAATCCCTGATCGCTTTTGTACTGGCTCATCTATCATGCCGCAAAAGAAAAATCCTGATGTGCCAGAGTTGGTCCGCGGTAAAGCAGCACGTGTTTTTGGCCAATTGATGACACTCCTTAGCCTGATGAAAAGCCAGCCACTGGCTTATAACAAAGACAACCAAGAAGACAAAGAGCCGTTGTTTGATTGCGTCGATACGCTTACCGGCTGTTTATTGGCTTTTGCTGATATGCTACCGAATATCACTCCAAATAAAGAAAACATGCGCGCCGCTACGATGAAAGGCTATGCGACTGCGACTGACCTTGCAGATTATTTGGTACGCCAAGGCGTGGCGTTCCGTGATGCTCATGAAGTGGTGGGTAATGCCGTTGCTTTGGGTATCAAAGAAGGTGTTGATTTGAGCGATTTGTCATTGGCACAGCTACAGCAATTTAGCGATGCAATCGGTGATGATGTCTTTGAATATTTAACGCTAGAAGGCTCATTAGCAGCCCGTGACCACTTAGGTGGTACAGCGCCAAATCAAGTTAAGCAAGCAGTTGCTCGCGGTCGCAGCCGTTTAGAGGTATTTGCGTAAAGGCGCATTGTTGACCAGACAGCTTTTACCATAAAAAACACCCGCCCCTGCTGCGGGTGTTTTTGATACCATGATGGGGTAAAGTAAATTCAGCTAATAATATTTAAGTCACTTATGCTGAATAAGTGCTAACTAATACCATTCACAGAAATTAGAGTAGCAAGGAAAACGAGTGAAAGTACTACGCCTTGTAGGCTAAGCGAGTTTGACACAGCCAATCTTACTTTTTGGGTTTGGTATAACTATTCTCATGAGTGATTCAATAATATATTCTTATAATAACCAAACCCTAATAAGGAGCGCCTCATGACTGAGACTTTTAATCCACAAGCCAATACGGTATTTTGCCGTAAGTATCAGCAAGAATTGCCAAAGATGCCGCACCCGCCTTTCCCTAATAAAAAAGGTCAGGAGCTACAAGAAACGGTATCTGACAAAGCGTGGAAAGAATGGCTTGAACAGCAAACGATGCTGATTAATGAAAACCATCTAAGTATGTTAGATCCTGCTGCCAAAAAATTCCTCACCGAACAACGTGATAAATTTTTAGATAATGAAGATTATGAGCGTGCACAAGGTTGGACGCCAGAGAGCTAATTGTTTTTATTATTGCCACAATATAAAAAATGCGCTATTTAATATAGCGCGTTTTTTTGGATGTAAAATTAACGATGAACTGTTTTTTTTAGCCCTCATCACCGTTTGAGTCTACAACATCCGTGGCTGACTTGATGGCAGGTTTAGTGGCAGACAGGGTACTGACTTGGCGCGCCGCCATACGGTCATTGGCTTCTTGCACCGCTTTTTCTACCAGCGCATAGTCGGAATGACGCACATCTTGCCCACTAATATAGTTAATCACCAGTTCTGCAATATTTTGTGCATGATCGCCTACCCGCTCAAGCGCGCGCAATACCCACATAATATTAATGACTTTTGAGACGTGCCGTGAATCTTCCATAATATAGGTCATCAAAGCACGGATGGCTGACTGATACTCATCATTGACCATGCTATCGTTACGCATGACCTCAAACGCTTGCTCAGCATTCGATTGGCTAAATGCCTCTAGCGCATTGTGCAGCATCAAACGAACCTGATTGCTAAGATGTTGAACTTCTGCATAGCCATATGACAGTTTACCTTGTGCCGCAATTTTTTTGGCCATCTGAGCGATTTTCACGGCTTCATCACCGATGCGTTCTAAATCAACCACGCCTTTACTGATGGACATGACCAAGCGTAAATCACTGGCGGCGGGCTGACGTTTTGCGACCAATAGCAAGATATGCTCATCCAACTCGACTTCCATTCGATTGATATCAAAGTCCATATCAATCACCTCTTGCGCCAGTGTCTCATTTTTATCGATAAGCGCATGGATCGCTTTCGCCACTTGGTTGGCCGCGCTATCACCCATGTATAAAAACAAACGGATAGCTTCATCAAGGTCTTGGTCAAAACTTTTGGAGATATGCTTATCGCTTTGCATAAGAGGTATTCCCTAAAATCCATATTTTGGTAGCGCGGTGTGGCTGTTGAGTCGAACAGATTGGCTCATGATATCTTATTGAACGTATCGAGCACGTCGTCCTTGCTCAGACCGCGATGTTAGCCATAACGACCCGTAATATAGTCTTCTGTGGCGGTTTGGGCAGGCTTGGTAAATATCTGGTCGGTCTCGCCCATCTCAATCATATCGCCTAAGTACATATAAACGGTATAGTCAGACACGCGCGCGGCCTGTTGCATGTTATGCGTAACGATGGCAATGGTGTAATCCTGCTTTAAGTCTTCAATCAAATCTTCGATAGCACCTGTCGAAATAGGATCTAACGCTGATGTCGGCTCATCAAGCAATAACACTTCAGGCTTGGTCGCGACGCTACGTGCGATACACAAGCGTTGCTGCTGACCACCGGATAACGAAAGCCCTGACGCTTTCAATTTGTCTTTCACTTCTGGCCATAGTGCGGATTTTTTCAGCGCCCATTCCACCCGATTATCCAGCTCAGCTTTGCTTAATTTTTCATAAAGACGTACCCCAAAGGCGACATTGTCATAAATGGACATCGGGAATGGGGTAGGTTTCTGAAAGACCATACCGACTTGGGCGCGTAGCAAATTGACATCGACGTCTTTGCCCAAGATATTGTTGCCATCAAGATTAATATTGCCTTCTGCCCGCATCCCTGGATATAAATCATACATACGGTTGAAGGTACGCAACAGCGTCGATTTTCCGCAACCTGAAGGACCAATGAAAGCAGTGACTTTTTTATCAGGAATATCGATATTGATATTTTTTAGCGCCTGAAAGTCACCATAATAAAAATTCAGATCCCGAATTTGCATTTTTGCAGCAGGCATGTTTTTGGGAATATCATGAAGCGTTTGTTTGGTTAGGCTGGCAATATCTGGCTGCTCCATTTGTGCTGCCGTCGACATCGGTCTGTTTAATAAACTGTCTGTTGTTGGATTAAATTTATCTGCCGCATTGAATTTATCGACAGGCTTTTTTGTACGGATTTTGCTCATGACGTCATTCATAATGTGTTCCAATCCAGCTCAATGAATATAAATGGAAGTAAATGCTCGAGGTAATCTAGGACAAGCCTTAATTTACCATCAGCCTTTATTTAGCCTGACCTCTACTACCGATGAATCTCGCCAAAATATTTAATACCAAGACAGAGGTCGTGATCAGCAACGCTGCCGCCCACGCTAAGGTATGCCAGTTATCATAAGGACTCATCGCAAACTGGTAGATGGTATTGGGTAAGTTAGCAATAGGCTGGCTCATATCGGTACTGAAATATTGGTTGTTAAGCGCCGTAAATAGCAACGGTGCTGTTTCACCAGTGATTCGAGCAAATGCCAGTAACACCCCAGTGGTCAGTCCTGCTCTAGCCGCCTTAATCGTTACTTGAGTCACCATTTTCCACTTGGGTGTGCCAAGTGCGTAGGCCGCTTCACGAATGCTATTAGGAACCAGATTGAGCATATTCTCAGTGGTACGCACGACCACAGGAATAACGATTAATGCCAATGCTAACGCGCCTGCCCAACCAGAGAAACTTTGACCTTTTACCATCAATGCATAAATAAAGAGACCGATGACAATCGAGGGTGCGGATAGCAAAATATCATTTAAGAAACGCGTTACCTTGCCAAGCATACTGCCTTGAGCGAACTCAGATAAATAAATACCCGTCATGAGGCCAATAGGTGCACCGATAAACAAACCTGAAAACGCGAGCATTATTGAACCGACAATGGCGTTACGCAGCCCGCCCGCACTCATCGGTGGCGGTGTGTCAGCAGTAAAAATAGGCAGCTGCACAATACCTTGAAAGCCTTCAACAAAGAGCGTCAACAAAATCCAAAACAACCAAAACAGTCCAAAAACCATCGCCGACATGGCAAAGCCTAGACCTAACTTGTTGGTCAAACGGCGCTTGTTATAAAGGCTTTGATTGTAGCGGCTAGCGCTGTTTGGCTGAGTCGGTAGTGGTGCATTGATCGCATTGTTAGCAGCCATACTATTTATTTCCCATATCTTTTATCAATATCTATCAATGTTTATTGATGTCCAATCAATCCGTAAAAGACCTATCAAGATTGTCAAACGACTACCGATTGCCTGCCTTGTGATCCATGCGCATGAGCATGAGTTTTGCTAGAGATAGTACAATGAAGGTGATGACAAATAAGATTAAGCCTAAATGTAATAAAGAAGCCAAATGTAGCTCACTCGACGCTTCGGCAAACTCGTTGGCTAAAGCTGAGGTAATAGTGACACCAGAGGTAAACAGACTCGGACTGATGTTAAAGGCATTACCAATCAAGAAAGTCACTGCCATCGTCTCACCCAATGCCCGACCCAGTCCTAAGATCACGCCACCAACCACGCCAGCTTTGGTATACGGCAAAATGATCTTGAACATGACTTCCCACGTCGTTGCGCCCATACCATATGCCGACTCTTTGAGTAGGTCTGGCACGACCGAAAAAACATCGCGCATGGTGGCGGCGATAAATGGAATAATCATGATGGCCAGTACCAACGAGGCGGTAAACATACCCAATCCCATTGGTGCGCCCGTAAATAGCTTGCCAATGATAGGCAATGGACCGACGTGCTCAATAAACCAAGGCTGAATATGATCGCCAAAGAACGGCGCAAAGACAAACAATCCCCACATACCGTAAATGATAGAAGGAATACCCGCTAATAACTCAATGGCAATACCAAGTGGTTTTTTGAGGAAGGTTGGGCACATCTCGGTCAAAAATATGGCAATGCCAAAACTGATTGGTACTGCAATGAGAATAGCTATAAATGACGTTACTAGCGTGCCATAAATAGGGGCAAGAGCCCCGTACTCATTGGCGACCGTATCCCAATTATTACTGGTATAAAATCCAAGACCAAATGTTTGAATGCTCGGCCACGCTCCGATGATTAAGGAGACTAAAATGCCGCCCAACGATAAGAGTACTAATATGGCAAAAGCCTTAGTAGCATTCACAAACAATAAGTCATAGCGCTTTTGTTTAGCCAGTTGGGACCTTAAATCATTCATAAGTGTCTCAGCATTAAATAGAATCAAGTCAAAATAGTAGAAGCATTCATTCGGTTTTATCACAACAAACTTGTCATCAAACTTGCTGTGATAAAACCTCTCAAATAACTACCGGAGAATAGTTATTCGAGAGGATAACTCGAAAGGGACTAGTAAGGCACTGACAAGGTATTAAAGAATATTTAGCAGAAACAGGTTACTGAGCAGGCTTATACACAGGCTGTCCATCACTGCCTTTTACCTCGTTCCATTTTTCCTTGAATAAGGCAACCGCTGCATCAGAGAATGGTACGTAATCGAGTGCCATAGCATCGTCATCACCTTGGGTATAAGCCCAATCAAAGAAGTTCAACACGCCAGCCACTTGCTGAGGATTCTCTGGTTGCTTATGTACTAGGATAAAGGTCGCAGCAGCGATCGGCCATGCTTGCTCAGTCTCAGAGTTGGTGATGACTTTATAAAAGCCTGCTTGCTGTGACCAGTCGATATCACCTGCCGCAGCAAATGTCTCAGCAGATGGCTGAACGACGTTGCCAGCAGCGTTTTTCAATGCAGTATGTGACATGTTGTTTTGCTTGGCATAAGCATACTCAACGTAGCCGATAGAGTTTTTCATACGATTTACGTAGCTTGAAACCCCTTCGTTACCTTTACCACCTGCACCAGTCGCAGACGTTGGCCATTTGACTGTTTTATCAACACCAACTGTGTCTTTCCAGTCTGGCGAGACTTTAGCAAGATAATCCGTAAAGTTAAACGTTGTGCCAGAACCATCTGAGCGGAATACTGTCGTAATAGCTGCATCAGGCAAAGTCAAATCTGGGTTCATGGCTTTGATGGCTGGGTCATTCCAGTTGCTAATCTTACCCAAATAGATGTCTGCCAACGTTGCACCGTCTAATTTCAACGCGCCCGGCTCAATACCATCGATGTTGACGATTGGCACGACGCCACCGATAACCGTCGGAAACTGAATCAAGCCTGCTGCGTCTAGCTCTTCAGGCGTCATCGGCGCGTCAGACGCCCCAAAATCGACTGTTTTTGATTCGATTTGTTTGATACCACCAGAAGAGCCAATCGATTGGTAATTGACTTGGCCACCGGTAGCAGCGTTGTAGTCGTAAGACCATTTAGCATAAATAGGCTGCGGGAACGATGCCCCTGCACCCGTGATATTCATAGCGATATTCTCAGCAGATTTAAAACCTGCTGCAGAAGCAGATGTTGTCTGAGTAGTTGCTTCAGTGGTGGTGACAGCGCTACTGCTATCCGCAGCTGGCTCTGTCGTTTCAGTCGATTTATTACATGCCGTAAGCACTAATGTACAACTAACGGCCACTGCTAATAACGAATAACGCATGTAGGACTCCTAAAGTTTAACAACGATACAAAAAAGCATTGTTTATGACATGCGTGCTATCTTGCCAAATCTTTATGACAGTTTAATGACAACCTCCAGAATCTTTCATTCGCTTTACATAATATTTAGATAAGCTATCTACAGCTCAGTAATATCAAGTGATTTCAATCACTGGTACTCTAGAGTCGTTCTCATAAAAACATCGAACCTCAAACTCAACGCCTGATATTTTCATCTAAATATCATTAGCCCTCATTGCAGAACTTTGTTAGTATTGATGTGATTTACAACACTGACAGACTCGGGGTGCGGTGTATTATCGGCTCACTTTATAAGCTTTCCTTATTAAAGTAGTCGCCTTTATACATTCGCTGAGAGATCACCCGCCGAACCTGATGCGGTTAGTACCGACGCAGGGAAGTCTTAAGCACTTTGTTATTTATGGCAAAGGACGTGCAGAAATGCCTTTTTTATCCTCATTACTATCTTAATGTGCGTGATGTGCTATTAAGTAGTGAAGACTGATATAAAGCTGCGTCCAACGTTTGATGAGCATCATCCGTGACTATATTATTTGGTCGTAGGCTGATGCTCATGAGCTGAATTTGTCTGGATCACAGATGCTCCCCCCGCAGCTACTGGCGGTGTTGCTTTTATTCAAAAACCAACACGCTAGGACAGCATATGACAACTTTATTAGCCACTTCTCCTTCTCAAAAACCTTCTAAGACAGATGCGTTAAAGACCCCTGCTCACCGCAGTGCCAGTGATGCGCGCTTCGAGGAAGATGCGCGTGATTTGCATCGCATCTTACCTGCTTCGCGCAAAGTCTATATCGAAGGCTCTAGATCCGATATTCAAGTACCCATGCGTGAAATCACCCTTGATCCTACCCCTGTGCAAGGCGTCCCTGAAAGCGAATGGGAGCAAAATCCACCGTTTTATGTCTATGACACCTCTGGCGTGTATACCGACCCCAACGTCGAGATTGATTTGACCAAAGGCTTGCCGAAACTGCGTGAAGGTTGGATAAATGAGCGCGGTGATACCGAGCAATTAAGCGGACTGTCTAGCTTTTATGGAATGGCACGCGCCCGCGATATCAGCACTGCCAATCTACGATTTGCTCATATCGATAAACCTCGCCGCGCCAAAGATGTCGATGGCAAAGCTGGCAACGTCACGCAGATGTACTATGCACGCCGCGGCATTATCACCCCTGAGATGGAATACATCGCCATTCGCGAAACGCAAAAACAGCATGAGCTGACCGATATGCGTCAACATGACGGTGAAAACTTTGGCGCTAATACGCCGACGGTTATCACTCCTGAGTTTGTGCGGAGTGAAGTGGCTGCAGGTCGCGCCATTATCCCAAATAACATCAATCACCCTGAATCTGAGCCGATGATTATCGGGCGTAATTTTTTGGTAAAAATTAATGCCAATATTGGTAACTCAGCGCTCGGCTCTTCTATCGATGAAGAGGTGTCTAAAATGACGTGGGCCACGCGTTGGGGTGCGGATAACATCATGGATTTGTCGACTGGCAATCATATTCACGAAACGCGCGAATGGCTGATTCGTAACTCGCCAGTGCCGATTGGTACTGTACCGATTTACCAAGCGCTAGAAAAAGTCGATGGCGTGGCTGAAGATTTAACGTGGGAGATATTCCGCGATACGCTGATTGAGCAAGCCGAACAAGGTGTCGATTACTTTACTATCCATGCGGGTGTTTTATTAGAGTACGTGCCGCTAACTGCTGGACGCTTAACGGGCATCGTCTCGCGTGGCGGATCTATCATGGCGCAGTGGTGCATGTTTCATAATAAAGAGAGCTTTTTATATACTCATTTTGAAGATATATGTGAAATCATGAAGCAGTACGATGTGGCGTTTAGTCTAGGCGATGGCTTACGTCCAGGCTGTTTGCAAGATGCCAATGACGAGGCGCAATTTGGTGAGCTGCGTACCCTTGGCGAGTTGACCCAAGTGGCGTGGAGGCATGACGTACAGGTCATGATTGAAGGTCCGGGGCACGTGGCGATGAACCGTATTAAAGAGAATATGGACTTGCAATTAGAAGTTTGTGCCGACGCACCTTTTTATACCTTAGGACCCTTAACCACCGATATCGCACCCGGTTATGACCATATCACCAGTGCAATTGGTGCGGCAATGATCGGCTGGTTTGGTACCGCGATGCTGTGCTATGTGACGCCAAAAGAGCATTTAGGTCTGCCTAATAAAAAAGATGTTAAAGACGGTATCATCACTTATAAAATCGCTGCTCATGCCGCCGACCTTGCCAAAGGACATCCGGGCGCACAAGCTCGTGATAATGCGTTATCTAAAGCCCGATTTGAATTCCGCTGGGACGACCAATTCAATCTGGCGCTCGACCCAGATACCGCCCGTGAGTTCCATGATGAAACCTTGCCTAAAGACGCGCATAAGACGGCGCACTTTTGCTCGATGTGTGGACCTAAGTTTTGCTCGATGAAAATCACTCAGAACGTGCGGGATTATGCGGCAGGACTGGATAAAGATGCCGCTAACCAAAAAGTTATTTCATAAATAGATGACTTAATGGATATGAATCATTTGATTGAGGTGATAAATATACTAGCGAAGGATGTCAGTTATATAGAGAGATGTAGGCAACCTATATAGCAGCGCATCAAAAAAGCTCAAACCTGATAATCAGGTTCGAGCTTTTTTTAAAATAACTCTTAACATCTTTAAAAACTAAATACTCAATTCAGTGGATATTTTTTCTCAATTTTTCGAATTTCATCAATACCTCCAGATTCTAGCTTGGAAACAATGTAAAACTCTTTGTCACTGCCAAAATTATCTAGGGCATTATTGAGTCCTTTTATGTACTCATAAAACTCTGCGTAAGAATAAACTTCTTCATTATAGCGAATATCAGGTTTATCTATATAGAGGTATGCAGAACCTTCGCACTGTGTTACTTCACCTTTGATATTTGTCTCAGCCTCATAGGAGCTTGATGTCAATATTTTATTGCTGTTGTAACTCATACATACTTTCTGTCCGCCTCTATTCATTGTTTCAAACTTATAACTATCCAGTTTTTGATTTAAGTTGGATTTCAGTTCTGAAAAATCTGTCTCATTTGCTGAAGCATCCAAATTACCCAAAACAACATCTACTTCTGTCAGAGAACTCAGCATAACTTTGTCGTTAGTGCCTCCCATCGCACTGAGTAAACCAATATGGTGAATACCTTTGCGAGATAGTTCATCAATAATTTGCTGTACTGAGCTCGTAGTGCCAAGGACGTCATCACTATAAGCCACGCCAATCCATGCCATTGTCTTCCCCCACGCTATTTCTTGAGTGAGATAGGGTTCAATAGTTACACCCAGAGCTTTCAAAGCCTTACTTTTATCCTCAGGTAAGTTGGCTGCCAGTACTGCCGTATCCTCTTTACAAAAAGTATTGTTGTTCAAATGATTGATAAAATTTGATAAATCCTGAGACTGCATTGATAGCTCTTGCTCACCAAGCGTTAACGCTCGAGAACACGTATAGCGAAGAAACTCAGCTTCACGTTTACCTTTATAGAGCTTGTAGCTATTACTACTGGTGTCTACAAGATTTCCAGATAGCATGTTGAAAATATCAGGTAGACTTGGGTTTTTATCTTGTAGCAAATCTTCAAAAGAGGCCATGGTAGCAAGATTGCCTTTGTTGACAGTCACATAGCTATCGCTTTCAGGGTAAAAAATCCTAGTAGTTTCAATACTGTCAGCGTTATATAGGTTTCCAAGGTGAGTCCCAGAAATTGGCAAAACCTTATACATTTTCCCAGTTTCGTTATTTAACCTAGCAGGTGCGCGAATGTACTGATCGACGTCCTCGCCTTCTTCAGCCGCCATTTCGTTAGAAAAGGTGACATCTGGCACCTGTGGTTCAATCTTATCTGGTTTAGTAGTTGGTATGACTGGCGTCTCTGGCGTACCACCACTATTTTTATTACCGCCATCACTACCACCACCGCAGCCATAAAGTGCCAACATAGAAGCCAAAGCCAAACTTAGATAGCGTTTATTCATCAATACATATCCATTTAGGTTAACGGTAGATCAATATAGAAGTGAACTTAATTTCGCTAATAATAAATTGAAAACGATACTAAATCAATACAAATAAACAAAAAAATCCCAACAGATCTTTTATCTGTTGGGATTTTGGTGAGTACAAATTATAGCTTTTAAACTCTATTTGTTGAAATACAGTTGTTAAACTTTCGACGCCTCATAAATCTCTTCGATAGATGTGTTGATAGTATTAGCAAACTCATCATCACTTTGCTGTTTGCTCAATCCTTCGGTAAAGGCACGTGAGAAGCTGGCTATCATACCGGGGTTTTGCTTAAGCTTGGCACAAGCATCGCCACGGCTGTAGCCGCCCGATAACGCCACAACTTTTAATACTTTTGGATGATCAATCAGCTCTTGGTAAAAACCCGCTTCTTCTGGTAAAGTCAGTTTTAGCATGACTTGCTGGTCGTCAGTCAAACGATCCAGATTGTGCAAAATGCTGGTCTTTAGTATGACTTCACATTCATGTTTTTTGCTACTGTCGATATCGACTTCAGGCTCTACGATTGGCATCAGGCCTTTTGAGAGTATCTGTCTTGCCACATCGAATTGCTGTTGCACGACCAGCTCAATGCCATCGAAATTCGGCTCATAAATTACTGAGCGCATTTTGGTACCAAATACTGGATAGTTTTTGGCTTTATCGAGTAACAAATCTAAATTTGGCATCGGACGCATCACTTGGACGCCATTCATTTGCTCAGCCAAACCCTTATCCACTTTTAAAAATGGGACGATATTTTTATCTTCCCATAGATAATTGGCCGTCGGTTTGCCATTGACCTCACGTTCCATCGTGTCTTCGAACAAAATCGCCCCAAGCACACGCTCATTATCAAAAGCCTCACAAGTCATGATACGCGCGCGCATCTCATGCACTTGGTCGAACATGGCTTCATCGTTGTCATAATCATCGCCTATGACACCATAATTCTCTAACGCTTTTGGTGTACTGCCACCACTTTGATCAAGTGCCGCAATGAACCCTGAACCATTTTTAATACGTTGTAGCTGTTTTTTATATTGGTTTTGATATTCCATTGAGAGTGCGTCCTATTGTTATTGGTTGAGGTCAAGTGTCACAAAGTAAATCGCTTTTTATTGGCTTATATCAGCCTTACTGTTTGTAGACAACCTTATCATAGGACGCTCTTTGTGCCTATATCTGATAAGTTAACGCGTTGATAAAATAATTATCACCTATCCTATAAGCAAACTCACTAGGCTGAACGTTTATGCTAAAAACAGCACTGCCACACAGCAAATGGCTAATAATAAACCCAATACATTAATACGGTTAAGCGACTCCTTAAACACACCAACCCCTATCAAGGTTGCCACTGCAATGACACCGACATTCATACCGGTAAAGACGATGCTAGGCGACTCGGATAATAATTGATGCGCACGTACATAAGCATAAATATTGCCCATATTGAGCGCACCTAATAACAATCCCCCTGCCAGCGCATCCCCCTGCCAGCGCACCCGCGTAATCAGCAAATACATAAACAGCAATAATCCTGCTAAACCAAAACTGACAAATAATGTCAGAGGAAAAGCAGTGCCCTGCTTGGCAACTTGCTTGAACAAGATATCAATAATGCCATAGCCTGCCCATACGCCAAACAGCCATAGCGGTGTATGCTTCGCTTGTCTGCTAATCTGACCCTGCTGTGGACGATAAATCAACGCTCCGAGTGCTAGAAAGCCTAATAACAGCCCAAATATTCGCGTGCTGGTCAGTACTTCACCAAACAATAAAAAAGCCGCGACGATAGGAATAATCAACGATAGCCGCTGAGCCGCATCGGTTGCTACCATTCCCACAGATTCAATCGCCCTTCCAAGGACAATAAACACGGCGGGAAGTAGGATACCAAGAGCAATAATAATCGCCCAAGCACCGCCAAGTGCATTCATGCCACTGACGTCTGGCTTCAATAAAAACCACGTCAGCAGAAAAGCGACCGGATAGCCTGCGACGATGGTCTGGCGTATGTCTATATTTTTCTGTCGTAACACTTTTAGCAATACTGAAACGGCGACACTACAAAGCACCGCTATCGTCAAATATATCATGAGCTATTACCTTGTTAAACTGCCACTTTACGGGGGTATTATTCGGTCATCATTCATATACTGAAGACAAAGCGCGAACTGCCAATCAGGATAAAGCCATAGAATGTAACAAAGTATTTCTTACACAGCAATCTATTTATTGGCTTTTATTCGACTGCTGACAAGTAGCTCTTTAGCGGTCAATTTACAATTAGCATGCAGGTCTGATTGGGAAGTTTGCTAAAATAGTACTCAATCCTAATAACAAAAGTAAAGATTCAAAATAACGAGTAATGTCGTTGATTTTGGCGTACTGCTATTGATGTTTTATGACTGCCTATGAATGCTCTATTTCGATTTTTTGAAACTCGCCTCCCTGCCTTTCCTGAAACCCCTATGCCGCTACCTTCACCCCGTGATGGCATGCTAAAGTTCTTGTGGGCGTGTACCAACGGTTTACGTGGCTGGCTATTGATATTTATGATTTTGTCTGCGGGCATTGGCATCTATGAAGCGATGCTATTTGCTTGGATTGGGAATATCGTTGACTGGCTAGGCGTCTATACACCGCAGAATCTGTGGTTAGAAAAAGGCGATATGCTACTGCTCATGCTAGCTGTCATGATCGTGAGTCCGCTATGGATTGCATTGTCATCATTCATCCATTTTCAGACCTTGCAAGGCGTCTTTCCCATGCAAATGCGCTGGCGCTTTCACCAGCGGATGCTTGGGCAATCGATGCAGTTTTATCAAGATGAATTTTCTGGACGTGTCTCAGCCAAAGTAATGCAAACTGCATTGGCCGTACGCGATACGGTCATGACCGTCACCGACATGTTTATGTATGTCACCGTTTATTTTATTACGTCAGGTGTCATTTTATTTAATCTGGACAGCCTATTATTAATCCCGTTTATCGTTTGGCTAGTCTTGGTTGCGCTGACCATTTGGTACTTTATCCCTAAGCTCAAACAAACTGCCATTGTGCAAGCCGATGCCCGTGCCTTGATGACCGGCCGCATTACCGATGCTTACGCCAATATCATGACCGTCAAGCTATTTAGCCATTCACGCCGTGAGCTGAGTTATGCCAAAAATGCCATGGGGCAATTTTTAGGTACCGTCCATGCACAGATGCGCTGGGTCAGTTATTTAGAAGTATCAACCCATCTAATCAGTGTGATTTTGGTTAGTGGCACTGCAGCTATTGGCTTATATTTATGGCAACAAGGCGCGGTCGGTGTCGGTGCGATTGCTGCCGCGACAGCCATGGCACTACGTTTAAACGGTTTGACTCGTTGGATCATGTGGCAAACTGCCAGTCTATTTGAAAGTATCGGAACCGTACAAGATGGCATGCGTACCTTATCAGCGCCGCAAAAAATCATTGATAAGCCCAACGCACCCGCTTTGAAAGTCACCGAAGGTCGTATCGTTTTTGATCATGTTGATTTCAGTTATGAGAATGATAGCGACGCTGTTGAAGGCGATAGCTTAGATACAGTGAAAACATCAGCAACGCCTACTACGAAGACTAAACTGCTCGATAACTTTTATTTAGATATTAAACCTGGCGAAAAAATAGGCTTGGTTGGGCGCTCAGGTGCCGGTAAATCCACCTTGGTTAATTTATTGTTACGCTTCTTTGATGTTGATAGCGGTAAAATTCTTATCGATGGACAAGCAATTGATGAAGTCACCCAAGAGTCTTTGCGCCAACAGATAGGTATGGTGACGCAAGATACGTCTTTGCTACATCGGACAGTACGTGAAAATATCGCTTACGGTCGTCCTGATGCAACCGACGAAGAAATTATTACCGCTGCCAAACAAGCGCAAGCATGGGACTTTATCAAAGACTTATATGATGATAAAGGCAATACAGGGCTTGATACCCAAGTCGGTGAGCGCGGCGTCAAGCTCTCTGGCGGTCAACGTCAGCGTATCGCCATCTCACGTGTTATGCTAAAAAATGCGCCCATCTTACTATTGGACGAAGCGACCAGCGCCCTTGACTCTGAGATTGAATTTGCCATTACCGAAAGCCTCAATGACATCATGACAGGTAAAACGGTCATTGCGATTGCCCATCGTCTCTCTACCATTGCCGCACTTGATCGATTGGTGGTCATGGATAAAGGTCAAATTATCGAACAAGGCAGCCATGATGAGTTGTTAAATCTACACGGTGTTTATGCTCGCTTGTGGCACCGACAAAGTGGCGGATTTTTAGGTGAAGACAGCTAAGTACAATCATTAATTTTCATTGGAAATCAGACACAAGGAGGTGTGTACATTATGAAAGCATTTGCAAAAAATATTAATATTAGTGGAAAACAAGCGCGCTACTATAACCTTAGCCAGCTTACGCCATCGATACAGTCATGTACTGCCTCTCGCGTGCCAGCACACTTTTATGGTGGCAATAGTTTTACCGTTGGTACTTATAGTCCCTTATTAAATGCGCTGGCAACTGACTTCAAAATCAGCTCGCTTGCGCTTCGTGGCTATTGGTATGACAAGCCGCAGCGGCGGCGTCTTACGCGCGAGCAGGATGCTGAGATACTTATTGAGTTTTTAGAAAAAACGCAAGACAAACCCATCGTTGGTATTGGTCATTCGCAAGGAGCCACTGCCACTGCCATCGCTGCAGCCCAGCGCCCAGATCTGTTTTCACAGCTATATTTAATAGAGCCTGTGACCTTTACCAAACCACAAGCCAGACTCTATAATCTATTGCCGCGTAAGCTTCTGCTTAGTCGCGAACCATTTAAAAGCACTCTCACCAAACAATCTACTTGGGCAAGCATCAATGATTATTATGAGAACTTACGCGCTCAACGTGCTTATAGGCGCATGAGTGATGCGCATTTGCGGGTATTTGCAGAGCAAAGTTTATCCAAAGATACCAGTGGCAGTTACACGCTGATATTTGCGCCTGAGCAAGAGCTCGCCAACTATTTCGGTGCGCCGCATATCGATACCGCCCTCAAGCAATTGAGCTGTCCTTATACCCTTATCACTGGCAAGCCGACGTTGTTTATCAACCATAAAGTGCGACAACAATGGCAAAAATTCGTCCCTGATGACAGCATCATATCTTTATTAGATTACGGTCATCTACTGCCGATGGAAGCACCTGAATTATGTGCTCAAGTTATCAATGAGCATTATCATAGTCATAAATAAGCTGAGCCGTCTAAGTGATGACTGACCTTTTTGCGCCTACACCGACTGATAACCTATTGCCTTACGATGGTCAGGTCAATGACTTAGGGGTAGTTATTAATGATGCTAACGCTCTGTATGAGAATTTACTAAATGAGCTACCTTGGCAGTCTGACATCGTGACGTTGTTTGGTAAAACACATGTTACCACTCGCCAAATCGTCTGGATGGGTGACCACGATGTCAGTTATCATTACTCTGGACAGACGCGTCGAGCCATTCCATGGACAAAGCAGATGTTGCACGTAAAACGACATATTGAACAGCAGTTATCAAGCAGTGGTATCAACGTTGATTTTAATTCTTGCTTACTTAACCACTATCCCTCTGGTGCTGATGGCATGGGCTATCATGCCGACGATGAAAAAGAGCTGGGCGCGCAGCCGATTATCGCTTCTTTATCGCTCGGTGCTAGGCGAAAATTTGTTTTTAAGCATAAAACTATTAGACAAGAGAATAAGCCCGTCAAAGTTGAGCTATATCTTGAGTCCGGTCAGCTTATCGTTATGCATGGCGATACGCAGGATTTTTGGAAGCACACCATTACAAAAACCAAAACTGTCGCATCAGGGCGCATCAGCCTCACCTTTCGAAAAGTGCTATCGCGTTAAATTAATGCAACTTAATATAAGCTAGAGCGCGTCCTCGTTTTGAAAATGGTGATAAAAATGAGCTAAACGGTAGCCAAACAAGGAAAATAGCACCGTTAATATCGGAATATTAACAGTGCTATTTGATGCAGTCTAGAAAGATTTAACCATTTTTAGCCCACTTAGTCGCATGCCTTCAGATTGAAGACATGTCCTAGCTCACTTTTAAAACGATCTTGCCAAAAGCAGCACCTTTTTGTAGCTCATGATGAGCCGCGACCACTTCAGACAAAGGATATGTTTGCTGAATACGTAGTGTTAGCTTACCATCTGCAACGAGCTGTAAAACTCGCGCCATATCTTCACCACTACGCTGCGCCTTATAACCTGCTACCTTTAACTGTTTCTGGCTACCCGCCTCTTTGAGTTTATCCACCCAAATCGTTGGTAACACATTGACGCGACCACCAGATTTGAGCACGCTAAGCGCTCGCACGCCTGCTTCATTACCGACCAAATCCAGTAGCACATCTGCCTGTAATTCAGGGAATTCACCATCTTTGGTATAATCAATCCAACCTGTAAGCTGATTGGTATCTATTATTTCATCAAGCTTGGCATATTTTTCTGGTGAGCAAATGACGGTCACCTTGATATTGTTTTTAGCCACTTTATCCATGAGCAGCTGAATCAACAAGTGACCCACGCCGCCTGCTGGCGCGTTTATCACCACATGCTCACCATCTTGAATATCTGCAAACTCTACAAACTGTATCGCCGTCTGTCCGATACAAGGCAGCGCACCTGCTTGCTGTAACGTGACAGAATCCGGTACTTTTGCCAGCATGTCAGCATCGACTGCTACATACTCTGCATAACAGCCACCATGAAAAGTCAGGGCAGCGACCTGTGTACCGATAGTAAATTGCTCACTACGACTATCGACCACAGTGCCTGACATATCAAAGCCCAAAATTGCAGGCTCATTTTTATCAAACTTTTCTTTTTGAATGGCATCAGCGCCCCAGCCTTTGCCTTGACGTGTTTTGTAATCGACAGGATTGATACCCGCATAAGCAACTTTGACCAATACCTGATTATCTGTCAACACAGGAATGGCCACATCCTCTTGATAGCTCATCACTTCAGGTTCGCCAAACTCAAGCATGAGTACGGCATGTTGGGTCGTTGGTAGCGGATTATGAGAAAGAGTAGACATCGTTATATATCCTTATAGGTATCTATTACTTTATATTTGCATTCAATTTTATTTTTAGTGAATAACTTAAGCTTATCTAATAATCATTTATAAGTGTGCCAATTCCGCACTGAGTGGCAGATGATCAGACAGTGTCGACCATGGTTTGCCCGTATGCACCCAAGCATTTTTCACTCTTAGATTACGCACATAAATACGATCTAAGCTCAGCACAGGAAGCTTGGCTGGGAAAGTTGGCAGCAGTTTGCCATGACAATGCTTGAAAGCTTCGGTCATACCCAAGCTAGTAGCTAGCTTATCACAAGACATTTTTTTCCAATCATTAAAATCTCCTGCCAAAATCAGTGGTTGATCAGGTGCAATCTCATTACGAACATAGTTGGCAATGGCTTCATATTGCTTGATGCGATCACGCTCAAACAAATTTAGGTGTGCACACAGTACAACCACTGGTACATCCCATCCAACTGGTTGTACTTCGCAGTGCAAGACGCCACGCTGCTCAAGCTTATTAACGGTGATATTGACGTTATGCTTAGGATCCAATGGAAAACGGCTCAATACCGCATTGCCATGATGACCATTTTCATACTCTGAGTTTTTACCATAGCTATTTTGCAGCTGTAAATACTCACCAAACCATTCATGTTGCGATTGGTCAGGATATTCGTTGTACTGCATATTGCGCTTAAGATTCTGACCTTGCACTTCTTGGAGACATAGTACATCAGAGCCAATGATATCAAGGGCTTGGGCGATACCTTGTATTTTAACTTGGCGATTCATCGGCGACATGCCTTTATGAATGTTATAGCTGGTTAGCACAAAAGAGGTTGTGGTAGTCATAGAATTAGTCATCATACTTAAAATAAATGGAACATTGGCTATCTCGCCACACTGATTGCAAGTGACGCCTAAATACTGATTTTTGAGGAGCTGATAGCGCTGATTGCTGTAGTAATTTTTCATCAACCTTATAGTCGCCACCATAATAACCAGTAGCATCAACTGGCTGGTCTGTCTTGGCGTTACAAATTGCAGAGTTACCACGGACAGCAAATTTTTGCTGCCCTTCGTACATGATTACTTTCATCTCATCATAACTTACGTCACCACGGCAACCGAGATAATAAGGCACACTCACTTCGACAACACCGTTATTATTAATATCAGTCACTACGGCGGTGTTTTTAGCGAATTCTGCGATTACATCTAACCCATCGCAGGGTACATAGTCATATATTTGCCATACACGTAAAGCCTCTTGTTCATCTATAACATATAAATGCGTGAAGACCTCTCCTGCTGGCTCGTCAGGGCTATTGGTTGAATTGAAACGCTGTAATTGAACCAAATACTGTTCTCCTACTGTGCCAATCCAAGAACGAATAGCAACAATATCTTTGGTCTTTAGCCTCATTTTATTTTTTTTAGAGTCTATTTGATAATAGTTTTGAATAGAAGGCGGCAATTGACCCCATGATAGATGGCTCACAGATATATTATTCATATCTGTCTCTGCCATACTGAGACTGGAGCTAAAGGCTATCATTACTGTGACGCTAAATAGCATAAGAGTATTTGGTATGTTATTTCGCATCATTTAACAACCTAAGGCAATCAAGTATAAGTTTTAGATAAAGGATTAATATATCATCAATGTAAAAAGAGCATTGATTCTTATCGAACCAATGCTCCCATATTATACCTATCTTCTATCAATGGCGAATTCGCAAAGGATTGTCATCACTAGGCACTATCTAGCTAGCAATTAATAGCCACTATCTATCAACTAATAGCGTGTCACCAAAGCAATTGGCTGATCTTCGCCCATAATATCTTGTGGCATAAATACTGCTTCGCCACCATTATGAATGACATGCTCAATGATTTCGCCAATGGCATCATCAGTAACGCCTTCTGAAGCCGCATCATCTGCAAGACTCAAAGTCTGTGCCTTTTCATCAATTTTGGCCGATTGTATATAACCACGACGGACATAAAGTGTCTCGCCTGCACCTTGGAAGGCACTGCGGTAGACTTCTTGTAGATCTGTTTGTAACATATTGGCACCGCGTGCTTTATCAATCTCACCCATGGCAGCTTGATGCAGTGATGTACGATAGCCTTCCACCGCCTCTTGCACACTATTGATAATATGCTGAGCACTACCATCTTCTAGATTGGTCGCATTTGACACTGTGGCAATGATATTGTCTGGACGATCACAAACTTCTTTATAGTAGCCGATATTTTTAGCATCGCCAACTACGACCAAAGGCATTTTGTGCTCACCCCACAACTCTTGTACGCTTTTATCCACCTGATTAAAAAACTCTTTTAGATAGCTGCTTTCATTATTAGATGAGCGATCTGAGCCACCGTCGCCTGTCGTATACAAACCATTGTTTTCAATAGGAAATGGAATATTATCCATGTTTTTTTGCAGGTCGTCGTCCTTATCGAACTCTCTCACTACGCGATCATTAGACGCTTCAATCAAGCGGGCATTATCACGAGTGAGCACCAAGGTGTAATAATGGACCGCGCTTGCCATATCACGCACCAAATCTCGAGTCGCAAAACGATGTGAAATCACCACACGCTCCGTGGTGTCAATCGGCATACGGATAACTTGCACATCCTCAGTACTAGCAAAAATAGCCAAGGTATCAAGATTTAAGTTGTGATTTAGCTCTTTGGTTTTATCATGGATCTTATCGAGTATGGTAGTCGCTGTGCGCTTATCGTATTCGTTGGTTAAGCGTTCTTCAGCCACTTTTAATTGGTTCTTCAGGGCAATGGGATCTTGATCATTAGCAGGATGCTCGCGATGAGTCTTAACAAAGATACTAACCGCAGGATTGGCTTTGGTTTCACGTAAACTTTTGAGAGTCGCTTTCATTTATTGCTCCTTGTTTTATTATCATTTACTTTTAACATTGTGATTTTTAATATGAATCAACTGATTCATAGTTTTTGCTATCAATAGCGCTTAATCTTTTTATTCCATTGCCTTGATGCTAGCAGTCAAACCTCACTCGCTGTAGGGTTAATTTGCAAGCAAATGATAGCGCTTTGTAAGTAGAACACTCTGTATTGTTCTAAAAGACTGACTGATCCCTTTTAAACCCCTTAAATATCCACTATCTTCTCGATTCACTTTCTTTATAGTCAATGATTAGGTTGTATTTTCGTCAAACGAACCCATCTTTTATATAGCTTATCGATAAGACAGCAAAAAAGAAAAATAACACAACGCTAATGATGTTCTAGATGTCACGGCAAGCCAATCTCTTATATAAAGCGACGTTTACTCAATAATAATTCATTCACTACGATCAGATATCGGATACTTTTATGAAAACCCTTCCTACAGATTTACGCCTTGTCGATTTTGACAACGTTTCGCCAAGTACATTACAAAGCCATGTCATCAGTGCAATCGATGCAGCCAATACATTTTTAGATGAGATGAGCGCAGATACTGATAGCCATAACAGCGCTGCTAATATCAGTGCTGAGCAAGCGCTGGCTGATATTATGACTTTTGATCATATTAATCTGGCATTGGATCGCAGTTGGGGTATTTTATCGCACCTGAATAGCGTCATGAGCAATGATGACATTCGTCATGTCCATCATGAGCTACTACCCACATTATCTGCTTATGGCACACGAGTGGGACAGCACCAGCCGCTATTTAATCGTTATCAAATTATCGTCAATGACACAGCATTTTTTGCTACGCTTGAGCCTGCACGAGCGCGGGCTATTGAGCTTGCGCTACGCAGTTTTGAGCTGTCAGGTGTCGCATTACCAAAAAATGAACAAGAAAATTTTGCGGCTATTCAAAGTGAGCTTTCTACCTTATCAGCGACCTTTTCAGATAACGTATTGGATGCCACCCAAGCTTATGCCTTACCGCTGCAGCAAGAGCAATTGGCAGGTCTAACCGAAAGTGGACTGGCGCTACTCGCAGATGTTGGCGAACAGTATAAAGCGCGCGCGCTTGCCAACGGTACGCTCACGCAAGTAGAAGTCGATGCGTTACCAAGTTCTTATTACGTGGCAAGCTTAAACATTCCTGTTTATCTTGCCATCATGACCCATGCGGATGACCGCGAACTGCGCGAGATCCTATACCGCGCTTATGTTACCCGTGCTTCTGAGTTTGATGCGCATACCAATGCCAAAGGTGAGTCGCTAAACAACGCCGATATCATGAGTCAAATCCTGCAATTACGTGAGCAAAAAGCCAAGCTATTAGGTTTTGGCAATTATGCAGAAGTCTCACTATCGACTAAAATGGCAGATAACGTGGCAGAAGTAGAAACCTTTTTACGGAGTTTGGCCACGCAAGCAACTCCAGCGGCTAAGCAAGACTTAGCTCAGTTGCAAAAGTATGCGCAGGATTACGGTATTGAGGAGTTACAGGCGTGGGACAGTGCGTATATCGCCGAAAAAGTAAAGCAAAGTGAATTTAGTTTATCGCAAGAAGAAATACGCCCATATTTTCCACTGCCAAAAGTAATTGGCGGGTTATTTGCCATCGTTGAGCGTCTATACGGTATCAAAGTCCAAGAGCAAACGGCATTCGTATCACGCTGGCACGATGATGTTAGCTTTTATCAGTTGTTTGATGCTGATGATAACGTGCTTGGTGGTTTTTACTTTGACTTATTTGCTCGTAGTGGTAAACGCGGCGGCGCGTGGATGAGTGGTTTTCAGTCGCGTTATAGTTATGATGAAAAAAATCATCAGCAATTGCCCGTCTGCTTTATGGTGGGCAACTTTACCCCTGCCCTCGATGGCAAACCAAGTCTATTGACTCACGATGAGGTACTGACGCTATTCCATGAGTTTGGTCATGGTCTCCATCATTTATTAACCCAAGTGACGGTCGGTGATGTCGCTGGGGTCAATGGCGTTGAATGGGATGCGGTCGAGCTGCCCAGTCAGTTTATGGAAAACTGGGCATGGGATGCCGAAGGTATTGCGCTGATTAGCAGCCACGTCGAAACGGGTGTGCCATTACCAAAAGACAAACTTGCAGCGTTATTGGCGGTGAAGAATTTCCAAAGTGGCATGCAAACCCTACGTCAAATCGAATTCGCACTGTTTGACTTATTGATTCATGCGCATACGCCAGCGCTAGATTATGACGGTATATTAGCCACGCTAAATACCGTTCGAGACGACATTGCTATCATGCAGACACCTGACTACAACCGTTTTGCCAACGGCTTTAGTCATATCTTTGCAGGCGGCTATGCGGCAGGTTATTACTCGTATAAATGGGCAGAGTTGCTATCGGCAGATGCCTTTAGCAAGTTTGAAGAAGAAGGTATTTTTAACCCAGTCACTGGTAAAGCCTTCCGTGAGACAATTTTATCCGTTGGTGGTAGTTTCCCTGCCAAGACCAACTTTGAAAACTTCCGTGGTCGCAGTGCTAGTATCGATGCGTTGTTACGTCATAGCGGTTTTGCTGATACTAAAAAAGGCAGTGCTGCTGCTAATGCCTCAACAACACATGGGATGATTTAAATGCGCTATCAATCAACGCGACCAAAGCGACAGTTTTTATCCGGTGTTCGCTGCCCTAAGTGTCAAGCGATGGATGCGGTGGTACAAATAAACGTCGTCACCCCAGAACCTGATGAGTATATTGAATGCACATTATGTGGACATAGCGAACATCGCCCTGATCCTGATGCAATCAGTGCCAAAAACCATGCTGAAGACCAAATTGCACGTGATATTATGGCTACTGGTACCAGCGGCACAGTAAAATTCAAACCTTAAATATTAAGCGTCAAGTCTTAATAGCTACCAGCCTATCTAGCAATAGATAGGCTTTTTATTTTGAGTTTGCTATAGTATGGCTACTTATATTTCTAACATAAATCGACTATAGTATGAAAAGCCAAAAAATGCGTCGTCTGTCAACCAGGTCACTGAAAAAAAAGTCCAGTAAGTCACGCCAGAAATGGTTGTCAATTATTATATTAGCGGCATTACTAATTGGCTACTTGGTCTGGAAAAACAATTCGATAGACACTAATACTGCGCCTATCGAAAGTACACCGTCGACTACCGAACCAGATAGCGCTACTCAATTAGATGCTACGCCCTTAGGTAATAATGACAATAGTTCAAACAATAGTGACTTAACGTCAAATACTAATGAGACAACCACAGTCAATCAAATACCTAATGCTGATGCGATCTTAAATGCGGCTTTGCCAGAAACAGATAGTCTTGCCAAAGAGGAAATAGATCGCTTAGAGGACGAGCGTAAGCGCTTAGCTGAACAAGAAAAATTGGCTGCTGAACAACTGACGATGAACAAGCAATTAACTGATATGAAAGCAGAGCAAATCGCCCTACTTGAACAACAAATAGCGCAATTAGAAGCCGAGACAAAAGGCGACAAACAGTAGCTAATTATTTAGACTTTTATCAAGGGGCTGACAATGGCGACTTTGCAACTTACCCACGCCCCTATCTTAAATAGTAGCGCGCAGCTGCTTATTCTACCAGTCAATACTGCAGGGATTCTTTTAGATCCTGTTCTCACAAAAGCTAAAACTTTATTTGCTGATAATTATCAACGTTACTATCGCGCATGCCGCGATGGCAGTCTGAGTGTTGGCAGCTGCTTACTGCATAAACGCGCGCTTGAGCAAGCTGGTTTAAACATCAGCAGTAATGGCAATCAGCCCAGTTATATCGCTAATCTTGTGGTATCAAATCATCCTTACCACCCCACACGGTCACAATGGTTAATTGCCGCGTTGAATGATTTATCTGAGCAGCTTATCCCGCTCATCCGTTATCAAGGTATTCGTAGAATTGCCCTACTGGCACGTCCCCTTATTCATAACCACTTACGAAATGAGACAGCCAACGTTTCTAACGCAGCCAATTTAGCAAACGCAGGCTCACTTGCGTTAGACTGGCACGCTGATATCTTACCGTTACTCTTACAGCAGCACCTACAAGATTTGCCTAAAGTTCAAATCGATATTCATCTTCCTAAAGACTTTGATATAGGCCAGTTACTTTAATAAGATATTCTACTGCAAACAAGATTTTACACCCATAAAAAAACCGCCTTAAGCACTCTTGACGAGAGACTTAAAGCGGTTTTTATATGTTGACTATATTAGATATCGATTAGCTTTGCTCGATACCTTTCATAGTCAATTTAATACGACCACGGTTATCGACGTCTTGGACGAAGACTTTAACGATCTGACCTTCTTTTAGGTAGTCAGAAACATTCTCAACGCGCTCTTCAGCGATTTGTGAGATATGTACCAAGCCATCAGTGTTTGGCAAGACGTTAATAAACGCGCCAAAATCAACGATACGAGCAACCGTACCTTCATAAGTTTTGCCCACTTCAACTTCTGCAGTCAACGCTTCGATTCTACCGATAGCTGCTTTAGTTGCCGCTTTGTTTTCACCAAAGATACGAATCGTGCCGCCATCATCGATATCGATAACTGCACCAGTCTCTTCAGTTAACTGACGAATCATCGCGCCGCCTTTACCGATTACGTCACGGATTTTGTCCGGATTGATTTCGATAACCGCATAGTTTGGTGCATGAGCGTTGATTTCAGTACGGCTCTCAGGCAATACTTTATTCATCGCGTCCAAAATATGGATACGACCAGCATGGGCTTGCTTAAGCGCTTGCTCCATGATGTCAGGCGTAATACCTTCGATTTTGATATCCATCTGCAGCGCAGTAATACCATCTTTAGAACCAGCAACTTTGAAATCCATATCGCCAAGATGATCTTCATCACCTAAGATGTCTGACAGTACAGCGAAACGCTCACCTTCTTTAACCAGACCCATGGCGATACCAGCAACTGGTGCTTTTAGTGGAACACCAGCATCCATCAATGCCAAACTTGCACCACAAACAGACGCCATAGAAGATGAACCGTTTGACTCAGTAATCTCTGATACCACACGGATGACATACGGGAAGCGTTCGCTATCCGGTAGCATCGCTTGTACACCGCGGCGAGCTAGACGACCATGACCGATTTCACGACGTTTTGGAATACCTTCGCGTCCCGTCTCACCAACTGAGAAATGTGGGAAGTTGTAATGCAGCATGAAATGGTCACGGATCGTGCCACCTAGTGAGTCAATCATGTTGACGTCACGGCTGTTACCAAGCGTGGTCGTAACCAATGCTTGCGTTTCACCGCGTGTGAACAATGCTGAACCATGCGTGTATGGCAATATACCAACTTGTACGTCGAGGGCACGAACAGTCTCAAGGTCACGACCATCAATACGCGGCTTACCTGACAAGATATTGTCACGAACCGTACGATATTTAAGATCATTATAGATTTCTTTAAGCTCAGATACTGTATCAGCGTAAGTTTCTGACTCAGCATCACCAGCAAGTGCATCAATAATTGACTGCTTGATTTCATCAAGCTTAGTGTAGCGCGCTTGCTTATCAGTAATCGTATAAGCGTCAGCAACTTGCTCGCCAAACTGCTCTTTCATGCTGCTGGTAAGCGCTTGATCACGCTCAGGGGCAGTATACTGCTGCTTAGCAGTACCGATTTCTTCTGCCATTGAAGCAATGTTATCAATAACGATTTGCTGTTGCTGATGACCATATAATACCGCGCCTAGCATTTGATCTTCTGACAACTCAGCTGCTTCTGACTCAACCATTAGTACCGCAGATTTCGTACCAGCCACAACCAAATCAAGATCACTCTCTTTAAGCTGCTCAATCGTTGGGTTCAGGATGTACTCGCCGTTGATAAAGCCAACACGTGCCGCTGCAACTGGACCATTGAATGGCGCATCAGAGATGGCCAATGCCGCTGAAGCACCGATTAGGGCAGCGATATCTGCAGACTGAGTCTTATCTGATGAAACAACTGTCGCAGTGATCTGAATTTCGTTAACGTAACCTTCAGGGAATAGAGGACGAATCGGACGATCGATTAAGCGCGAGGTTAGGGTTTCGAACTCGCTTGCACGACCTTCACGTTTGCCATAGGCACCTGGAATTTTGCCCGCTGCATACATTTTTTCTTGATAGTTGACCGTTAGCGGAAAGAAGTTTTGACCTTCTTTAGCCTCTGACTTTACCACTGCTGCGACAAGTACCGTAACGCCGCCCATATGTACTAAGATAGAGTTTGCTTGACGAGCAATACGACCCGTCTCGATCACAACCTGTTGGTTGCCATACTGAAATTCACGCTTAATGGTGTTAAACATTGTCATATAATCTTCCTAATGTTGACTGACGAAAGTAATATCAGCATTATAAAAAGCTGATATTTTTCATTAAAATTCTGTGTATGTGACTACTAGTGTATATGACTAATAATTGACAGTCTTTCTCTCAGAAATCATCTCAACCAGTGCCAATAACATTACCTAGTTATTCCATATGCCTATCGGTGCTAGACATCGTACTATTGTGTATATTTGGTCATTCAATTTTGGCTTTACTATAAATATTATCAAAAAGACCTTAAGTCAAAAGACTTCGGTGCTAAAAACCCTACAGGCTATTTTTCTGCGCTTTTGAGAGTCAGGTATTAGCGCAGCTAGCTATTCTATAAGCTAAGAAACAGGTATTTTATAAATAGTCACCATATATATAGTAGATATATTATCAAACTCACAAGGCATTATTTTACAGTGATTTATAGCCATTGACCAATGAATTGCGGAACACAGCAATTATCGATAGAAAACACTTAGCTCTAGGCTCTAGTATTACTGTTTTTACGAAAACTTCTATTACCTACTTTGAATTGGTCTTTATAACCAATGCTATCCAAAATCAATCTTGAAAATGAATAAGCATAAAAAAACGGCGTGAAACTATTCCACACCGTTTTTAGAAAAATCTATTTTATCGATAGCAACACGCAAGTTCCAAGCGATTCAGCAAAAATTCTAAAATAGCACCATATGAGGGCTTCTTTTATTTTAGCATCCACTCGTACTATTGTCGTTAGATTAACGACGTAGACCTAACTGGCTGATAAGCGTGGTATAACGACCAAGATCTTTACCTTTTAGGTAATCAAGCAATTTACGACGCGTGTTAACCATACGGATAAGACCGCGACGGCTATGATGGTCAGCTTTATGTGCTTTAAAGTGGTTCTGCAAATCGTTGATACGAGCACTCAATAGTGCTACTTGAACTTCTGGAGAACCAGTGTCATTTTCGCCACGTTGGTATTGAGCAATGATTTGTTCGCGATCGGTATTAGTTAGCATAAATATCTCCGGCAATGCTAAAAGCTTTAAGACATTCTCGAATTTGAGTAAGATCTAAAGCAGTAGAATAGTAAATAAAATAGCCTGCACGTCATTCAGGACAACCCTGCATTACTAGAGTTGACCTAGTGTACGACAAGCTAATGAGTCATAACGACCATTTAGAATAAGCTGCGATGAGAGAGCACTTAATATAACTATCCGTTTTGGACAGCCCATGAAGCACGATGTCTTATCTCAACCTAATGTAAATGTGACGGTGATTATAACAAAAAACTGCTGAACTAGCAGCAGTTTTTCATAATACTTGTAAAATCAGATTTATTTTTTATAGTTAACTCATCTATCAATAGGCAAAAGAATTTGCTTATTTCTTAACGTCATCTTCCGTCGCGTTACCGCCTAGTTCATCATCTTCAAGCGGTGCAGCTGTGGTAACTTCTGCTAAACTATCAGGAGTAGCATGCTCGCTAGGATTGATGTCTTCTGCAAGCCTTTCAATCTCTTTTTCTTGCTCATTCATGTTATTCAATGAATTACTCATATTAGCTCCTGAATTATTATTTTTTGAAGTAGCTGTTTTATACTTTTTACGTTGAGATGCAAATGTCATCAGTGATATTGAGATGATAAGCAAATATATCAGTGTCACCTTATTATGGATGACACTTTACGTACTCTACTTGTCTTCTTTAGCATTTCCTAGGTTGTCCGCAATACGATCTGCTGCGGCTTCACTATCTTCAGTATGATTGTTCTCAGTTTGGTTTTTAAGCGCTGCAGTTGCTGACTCAGAACGTTGTTGCTCAAGCTTGGTATCGTTTGGATTAGAATTTGACATAATATTTTCCTCAGTTACGGTTGTGAACGTTTAAGAAATATAAATAATTAATTATTCAGTAAATGGGTAGAAAAATTAAGATAATGCCTTATCAATAGCATCAACGAAATTGCTGATATCATCTGGATTACGTGAGGTAATCAAATTACCGTCTACCTGTACTGTTTGATCTACAAATTTTGCACCAGCGTTTTCTAAATCTATCTGCAGCGTATGATAAGCAGTGAGCGTTTTACCTTTGGCAATACCTGTATTGATAAGTGCCCAAGGAGCATGGCAAATGACAGCTAATGGCTTGCCTGCATCATTGATAGCATTGATAATACTATGAGCCTCTTCATTGCCACGAATCGTATCCGCATTGACAGTACCACCTGGTAATACCAACGCATCATAATCAGAAATGTTTGCGTCTTTTGCAAAAATATCAGCAATAAAGGTGTCGCCTTTGTCTACATCTTGCTGCATGGCTTGCACTTCTTTTTCTTTATTTGTGGTTATAAGAAGTGTCTTGTAACCTTTATCTTTGAGTTGATTATTAACCTCTTCGTATTCTGCTTGCTCGAAGTTATTGTGTAGTAAAAAAGCGATAGTTTTCATGATATTCCTTTTTTCGTTATGAGTGATTTTCTTTTAGTTGTTTTATTATTCATACTTTATTTTTATGAGTCGTTATTATTATTGGCTATATAGTCTTCCTCTGACCCATCTTGTTCCTATTAAATATTCTCTTTCGAACCTAGTTTTTATTTTTGATATATGACTTTTTATCTTATTATTTTTTTATGTTCTTATTCTTAGAGTCTTAGTTAGATTTATTTTTCTATCCAGACTTCCTATCCGGTAGATCTAAAGTACAAAAAAAATAGGTTCCACCATAGGTGAAACCTGCAATAAAATGTGAGGATATGTGATTAGTGTAAACTATTAGTAAGCTAAATCGTGTTCAAACGAGGGTTATATAAGAATCGTAACATTAACGCTGGATTAGCTTTTTAGGCTGCAATCTACCGTTGAGACTTACGGCACCCAATCCAAGAAACTGACCTTGCTGATTTATCAAACGAATATCAACTGGAATCTCATGGATCAAGGGTTGTTGATCATCGTCACTACTCACAATATCACTATCTAGTTGGATATCGTCGTTTTCTGACACAGACGACTGATGACTGATACTAGTTGAAATATAGTCGCGCAGACTGTCTGTCAGTTGCTCAAATACATTCAAGCGTTGACCCATGTGTATACGCTCACACTGCTCAAACGTCAATACCATCTCAGCTTCAATATTAATGCAAGCATCTACCGGCATCAATTGCTCTTGCCTGTTATCAAACGCTAATGCTTCCAAGTCTGACAAAGTAATCGCATCATTGATTTTGAAATCACCAACCTGCGTACGGCGTAATGCAGTCAAATGCCCTAATGTACCCATCGCTTTGGCGATGTCTTCACCGAGTACACGCACATAAGTACCTTTAGTACAGGTCACTGTCAATTGAATTCTCTCATGATCAAGCGCTTTTAAATCAATGGCCTTGATTACAATATCTCTAGGCGCTCGTTCTACCTCAATTCCCGCACGAGCATACTCATAGAGTTTTTTGCCATCTTTTTTTAGTGCAGAATACATCGGTGGTATCTGCTGCTGAGCACCTAAAAACTGCTGGGCGACTTTGTCTAAAAGTACATCATCAAATTTTGGAATGGGTGCCTTAGCAGTGATTTGTCCATCGGCATCACCAGTATCAGTTTGACCACCAAGTAGAATAGTTGCTTGATAGGATTTGTCCGCATCTAGCTGATAATGACTAAATTTCGTCGCTTCACCCATACAAATCGGCAATAGACCGGTTGCCATTGGATCAAGTGTCCCTGTGTGCCCCGCTTTTTTACTGTCATGATTTGGCGACTTAAAAAGATACTTCACCTTCGATACGACTTGCTGAGAGGTCATACCTTGAGGCTTGTCGACTAAAATAACACCCGAGACTTTAATCTTGTTAAAGTGATTACTAGACTTTTTATCCGCTTGCGTAGATGCGATAGACATAACGACTTTTACCCTTCTACTCTTCGTTTTCTTGCTCGTCAGACTCATTTTCTTCAGTCTTAATAACTGCTTTACTGATTAAATCCATCATGTAATTACCACGAGCAGTCACTTCGTCATAATGAAAACGCAAGCGTGGTGTGGTACGTGTTTTGAGACTATGGCTCAATTCAGTACGCAAAAAGCCCGCCGCTTTATTAAGTACTTTGATACTCTCTTCATGATTGGTCTTATTCATGGAATCGTTAAGCTCAGGCTCCATGATGGTGACATAGACATCAGCATATCCTAAGTCAGGACTAACTTTGACACTAGAAATAGTGACAAAACCAGTTAAACGAGGGTCATTGACTGCATCACGGATGAGAACAGCAAGCTCACGCTGAATTTGGTCGGCTAAGCGTTGTAGACGTTGGTTCATATTTTTACCTTACTTTAATATGGCTTATTTTCACTGATTGATATATTGGCTCATTAACAAATTTTAGGACTAATAGTTGGTAAAAAAGGCCTAGCAGGATGTACCTGTTAGGCCTAAGTACAGCTAGATATTAAGAAGATACTAACCTGCTCAGCTGATTAAGCATATTGCATGATTAGATATCCTGCTATCGAACTGTAACGTTAGATAGTACGTGCAAACTCTTGGATTTCAAAGACTTCGATCTTATCGCCAGCTTCGACATCATAGCCACGAACAGCCATACCACATTCCATACCAGTACGTACTTCATTAACGTCTTCTTTATAGCGACGCAATGATTGCAATTGACCGGTAAAGATAACTTGGTCATCACGCAATACGCGGATCGGTTTGTTGCGATAAATTGTACCTTCAACCACCATACAACCAGCAGCAGCACCGAACTTACTAGAACGGAATACTTCACGAACGTCTGCAACACCAAGGATTTTCTCACGATGTTCTGGCGCAAGCATACCACTCATAGCTGCTTTCACATCATCAATCAAACCATAGATAACGCTGTAATAACGGATATCCATATTGGCGGCATCCGCTTTGCGACGTGCGGTCGCATCAGCACGAACGTTGAAACCTAACAATACCGCTTCGCTAGATTCTGCAAGTGTCACATCAGATTCAGAGATAGGACCAACGCCTGAGCTGATTACTCTGACTTTAACTTCATCAGTTGATAGCTCATTCAATGCAGAAAGTAGTGCTTCAAGCGAACCACGAACATCGGTTTTCAATACGATATTCAAGAATGACACATCGCCTTGTTCCATCTGATCAAACATGCTTTCTAAACGCATGGCATTCTGACGTTCAAGTTGACGCTCACGCTCACGGTTGCTTCTAAACTCTGCCACTTCACGAGCTTTTTTCTCGTCGGTTAAGACTAAGAACTCGCTACCAGCTGCTGGCGTTTCAGGTAGGCCTAAAATTTCTACAGGGATAGAAGGACCTGCTGATTGAATACGCTTACCATGTTCATCAGTCATCGCACGAACTTTACCATAATGCTCGCCTGCCAAGACCAAGTCACCTTGCTTCAATGTGCCTTTTTTAACTAAGACGCTAACAACTGGACCGCGCCCTTTTTCAAGTCTTGATTCAATGACCACACCTTGAGCAGCGCCATCTAACGGTGCTTCTAGCTCCATTAGTTCAGCTTGTAGGCTAATAAGTTCTAACAGCTCATCAATACCATCACCGGTTTTGGCTGAGATGCGAGCCATTGGGGTATCGCCGCCCCACTCTTCTGAAACGACTTCTTTAGCAGTCAATTCATTAAGGACGCGATCTGGATCAGCGCTTGGCTTATCCATTTTATTGATTGCAACGATAATTGGCGTACCAGCAGCACGAGCATGATCAATAGCTTCTGCTGTTTGCGGCATCATACCATCATCAGCGGCAACAACTAACACAACAATATCAGTCGCCTGTGCACCGCGTGAACGCATAGCACTAAACGCCGCGTGACCTGGAGTATCAAGGAAGGTAATCACACCACGATCGGTTTTAACGTGATAAGCACCGATATGCTGAGTAATACCACCCGCTTCACCAGTTGCCACTTTTGTTTCACGAATTTTATCGAGTAGCGATGTCTTACCGTGATCGACGTGACCCATGATCGTGACGACTGGCGGACGAGTTTGAACGTTACTGCTACGCTCATCAACGGCGTCTTGTAGATCGTCTTCAACCTTAGTATCACTAACCAGCACTGGATTGTGACCCATCTCTTCAACGAGCAAACTTGCTGTCGCTTGATCAATCGTATCTGACTCACGAGCCATCTCACCCATTTTCATAAGCAATTTGGTGACTTCGCGCGCTTTAACTGCCATACGTTGAGCAAGATCTGCGACTGTAATTTGTTCGCTAATCTCAACATCATAAACAATTTTTTCGACAGGTTTTTCGAATTTATGCTGTGATGCTTGCGTTGAACGCAAACCGTTTTTACGGTTTTTGATCTCACGCTCATCTTGATTCTTACGACGACCACGGCCACGAGCACTAGTACTACTGGTGCCACGCTTGATTTCACGACGTTCTTTTTCAAACGATTCTTCTAAGGCATCACCAACCAAACCTTCAGCGAGTGGCTCATCTTTACGAACTTCAGAAGCAGGCTGATCTGTATATTTTCCAGCCATTTTACGCATTTGTTCAAGCGTACGTTTCTGTGCTTCTTCAGCTTGAGCGCGGCGTGTTTCTGTTTCGATTTCACGTAAACGAGCTTCTTCTTTCTCACGCATTTCGCGCGCTTTACGCTCAACCGCCGTTTCAACTTTCGGTTTCGTCGCTGCAATTTTTTTCTTCGGTTGGTCTTTAGGTTTTACTTCGACAGTGGTTTTGCCACCTTTTTTCACAACCACTGAGGTTGAGATATCGTCGTTTTTATCATCTGACTTTTTGCTAGAGCCTAAGCTTGCACGCATTGCCGCCAAGGTTGCAGCTTGACGTTCTTCAGATTTTTTCTTAGTAGCAGCACGCTCTTCAGCATCTTTAGCAGCACGCGCTTGCGACTCAATCATCGCTTGCTCACGCGCAGCCAACTCTTCAGCCATTTTTTCTGGATCAGGCTTTTCAAATACTTTCTTTTTACGCACTTCCACATTGACGCTCTTAGATTTACCTGAAGAGCCGGTCACGCGCGCAGTGCTAGTTGTCTTAGATTTAAGACTAATACGACGCTTTTCTTGCTGACCATGACTTTGCTTTAAATACGTCACCAACTTCTCTTGCTCAAGCTCAGTGACTAGGTCACCCTCTGCACGAGCAGGCAGTCCAGCATCTACCAATTGCTGTTGTACAGCACTTGCGGTTTTGCCTACCATATCTGCCAGTTCTTTGACGGTCTTATCTGCCATTTATTATCACCTACTGTCTATTATTTGCTATATGTTCAATTCAGTTGTTGGCTACAAATGATTGGGGTAAGGCTGGTATTGGTACTGCGTTCATACCAGCACTTTATTATCGATAGCATATCACTAAAAGACAGCGATATGCAGTTACCGCTTATTCATTGAACCAAGATTCCCGAGCTTTCATGATGAGTTTTCCTGCGGTTTCAGAGTCTAAACCTTCGATATCTTCGAGATCGAAGACTGCTTGTTCTGCCAAATCATCAACGGTAATAATGTCTTTTTGTGCCATTTTATAGGCCCAATTGACTGTCATACCTTCAAGCTCTTGTAGCTCTTGACTTGGCTCTTTCATGTTCTGTTGTTTGACCAGCTCATCAGCGATGACGACTTCTTTTGCACGCTCTTGAATCATCTCAATCGCTTCATCGTCTAAACCTTCAATATCGTAAAAGGTTTCAACTGGTACGTAAGCCACTTCTTCAATACTGGTAAAACCAATATCGACCAGTGCTTGCGCTAAGTCTTTATCTACTTCTAAACGTTCATAGAATAATTCGATAAAGGCTTTCGATTCGTTTTGTTGACGCTGCTGATATTCTTCTTCTAGCATCATATTAAGCTTATAGCCCGTTAGCTCAGACGCTAAACGTACGTTTTGACCTTGTGAACCGATCGCACGCGCCAACTGATCATTGGTGCTAAAGATAATATCAGCCGTTTGCGTATCTTCATCCAAGATGATGCTACTGACGTCAGCTGGCTCTAAAGCACTGATAATGAACTGTGCTGGATCATCTGACCACACCACCACATCAATGCGTTCGCCATCAAGCTCCTGCTGTACGGCTTGGATACGTGTACCACGCATACCAATACAAGCGCCAACTGGATCGATACGATGATCGTTGGTTTTCACAGCTATTTTAGCACGAGTACCCGGCAAGCGCGCGACGTTGCGGATTTCAATAATTTGTTCGGCAATCTCAGGTACTTCTTTTTGCATCAATGCTGAAAGCATTTCAGGATGAGTACGAGACAGTAGCAACTGAGCGCCGCGGTTTTCACGGTTGACATGATACAAAATGGCATTGATACGTGATTTTGCACGTAATTGCTCACGCGGCAGCATCTGATCACGTGACAAATAGCCTTCGGCATTGTCACCTAGATCAATGATATAGCCATCACGAGTCTGCTTCTTGACTTCACCATACATCATCTCGCCAACACGTGGCTCAAAAGCATCTGCTACTAAATTACGCTCAGCTTCACGAATCTTTTGGATGATGACTTGTTTGGCTTGAGTCGCAGCAATACGACCAAACTCAATCGATTCAATCTGTTCTTCTTTGACATCACCGATTGACCATTCTTCTGGATCAAGATCGCTGATGGCTAGCTGACAAGCAGGCATTTCATGGTCTTCATCTGCAACCACTGTCCAGTAACGATAAGTATCATAATCGCCCGTTGTACGGTCGATAGCAACCCGTACTGCCACTTCTGGCTGTTCGGTGTATACCTTTTTCTTAGTCGATACCACCAAAGCATCTTCTATCGCTTCAAAGATATCTTCAGGATTTAAGCCCTTTTCATTACTGACAGTTTCTACTACCGTTAAGATTTCACGACTCATGCTATACCTGTCCTATCATTTTTAATTGACTTAAATTTTATAATTTATGTATTGCTATTATATTTTCACCGTAAGCTATATAAGCTGTTTGGATATTAAAATGCTGATGGATGATTTGTTACTTCAAGTTTTCAAATCAAACCAAGCTGTACAAAAGCTTAGGCATCTTCATAAATCAAATTGCCTTTATCAATATTACTCAGCGCAATCTCAAACTGTTGACCATCGCTTGATGTCAGATTTAAGACATTTGCATCGATACTATCTAAAGTACCTGTCGCTTTGCGACGTTTTTGATCACCTTCACCAATCGCTTGTATTAGACGCAAGCTGACGGTTTGACCAACATAGGCATGCATCTGCTCATCGGAAAAGAATGCACGGTCGAAACCTGGTGAAGAAACTTCTAAGATAAACTCACCAGCAATCGGATCATGAACCTCAAGAATACCGCTCACTTGATGGTTCACTGCTGCACAGTTTTCAATGGTTACTTGTTTATTTTGGGCCTGCTCTTCTGGCAATGCCTCAATATAAATGCGTAATAAAGAGCGATTACCTTGCGGTGCAAACTCGATACCCCATAATGCCACATCGCAAGCCGCGACGGCAGGAGCAATAATATTAGTCAGTTCTGTAACTTTGGTTGAAAGCTTCATAATCTATTTATCTTTTCCTATTCACGTATCTATCGTACTTAGTAAACCGCGTAATTGTCGCTCACTCATGAAATTTATTAGTAAGAGACACAGTCATTATATTATCTTAAATCACAAACATATTATTTTATATGATATGCGCTTATATAGGGATGAGCACAAAAAACATCAAGCTCAGCCAGACAATGCTTTTATTATTCACAAAGCAGTACTATCGATAAAGGAGTGAGGAATAAAGGATAGTGTGCTTAAGAAGCAGCGCGCCGATAGCGGCAGGTGACAACCAATAACGAATAATATCGCACTCTATAGAACTAGAGCTTAGCATAAGTAGGATAGATACCGCGATACCACTGACCGTCAGATACAAAAAAACCCACAAACATAATGGTGGGCTAATCGTTACTGACAAATTTAGTGTACAAAACATCAGTATAAAAAGTGGTAGCGGGGGCTGGATTTGAACCAACGACCTTCGGGTTATGAGCCCGACGAGCTACCAGACTGCTCCACCCCGCATCAATCTATGGTGCGTATTATAGGGGGGTTTTATATAAGTGTCAATCTTTATTTTAAATAAATAAAACTAAATTTCTTACCTATATTACTAACGCCGCACTTAATACGTTACAACTTTAAAAACTTGGTGCGATTGGGGGGACTTGAACCCCCACAGCTTGCGCCACCACCCCCTCAAGATGGCGTGTCTACCATTCCACCACAATCGCATTTTTCACTGCTCTATTATTACTATCTAATCTATCATAATAGATGCTTAAGGTAGGCATCGATAGAATCAGACTGCTAAAACAGAAAAGCATTGTAAATCTAACGCCTCAAAATAGCAAGAGCTGCCTCAATTAAAAGGCAATGACTAAAGACAGCTATTAAAGGCAAGTGTCTTTAAAATACAGTTATTGAGGATTCTGTGTCAATGGACGCGGCGTTTGTGGCGCTGACACAGGGGCATCTAAACGGAACTGATCTTCAGCCTGTTTGCGCGCGTGAACGGCTAGCGTCATACTGGTGATAAAAAATATTACTGTTAAGACTGCTGTCGCACGCGTTAAAAAGTTCGCTGTTCCTGCCGCACCAAAGACCGTACCTGACGAGCCAGCGCCAAAAGAAGCTCCAGCGTCTGCCCCTTTACCATGCTGTATCAAAATCAAGCCGATCATGGCAATCGCCACGATAATATGCAGGGCTAATATAAACGTAAACATGGTGGCCTCTTTTGCCGCGTAATGACGACTGATAACGGAAAATAAATCTTACGGTTAATAGGAATAGCAATTGACGGGTAATGCTGCCAAATCGATTATATAAATAAGGCGCATTGTACACGATTGCAAGGGCACTGTTAAACCTACTTTTGCCAACTGATAAAGACATTTTATAATCGAGACCGCCATGAAATGCACGTTTTATCTCTATTAACTAGTCTTTAGCTCGACTAAAGGCATTGGCAATTGCCAAAAAACTCTCTACCTTTAATGATGCGCCGCCAACTAATGCCCCATCAATCATAGGATCTGTGGCAAAGCTCTCAGCATTGTCCGCATTGACACTACCACCATATAGCACACTCATTACCTTTAGTGATTCTGCAAAGCCTGTGATGGTTTGCTTAATATGCTGATGCGTTTGACTGACTTCGCTCACGGTTGGGACTTTGCCAGTACCAATCGCCCACACTGGCTCATAAGCAATGATCAGTCGATTAGATAGTGATGATATGAGATCTGGTTGGATAGTAATTACTTCTTTTATTACTGATAACTGAGTGTCAATTACGTCAAGGGTTTGCTTATCATCATATTGAGCCTGAGTTTCACCAATACAAAATACCACGCCCAAACCTTGGGTGAGTGCGTGAGTCACTTTTTGCAATAACGTATCGTGAGACTCGCTATGATACTGGCGACGCTCAGAATGACCCAGTATCGTCCAAGTTGCCCCAGCGTCTGCTATTTGCTGTGCTGAGCATTCACCCGTATAAGCGCCAACACTGGCACTATGCGCACTGACGTCTTGCGCTGCACTCAATATCGAACTACCGGCTAAACGCGCACTGACAGCTGCCAGATGAATACAGCTTGGTGCCACCATCAACTGACAGCGACTATTTGACCGTTCTGTGGCGGCTTGCTCTTTAGCATCAATTGTAGTCAACAAATTATTCAACAACAAATCGACGTCGTGACTCGTTGCTGGATTTTGTTTCCAATTACCAATTACCCAAGCTTGCATACTCATCTACCTTGTTTCATCTATTCTTGCCAATTTGGCTAATATGCGCGCCAGTATAACAAATAATTCTCAAGTGCTATAGTATGCTGCCGCCAGCAGAAAAACAGATAGTCAATGCAAATATTTACTAGGGCGTATCCTCACTCTAAAAAATGATGATAAAAATGAGATAAATTACTGTCAAACAAGGAAAGTAGCGCAGATATTGATAGGCTATTTAACGATGTTTAGCAAAATTCAGCCATTTTCAGCTTATTTAGAGGATAGTCTATTAAATTGAGGATACGCTCTAGACGTTGTCTCAAGCTATGATTTTTTGGGTCAAGCACTCAATCGCCCATATAAAATCTTTAAACTCAAGTAATGTTTTATAGTATTGTGTCTATATATAACAGAACATTATCAATAATCTAATGACCAAGCTACTGATAACCTACACTATTAAAACGCTTTCTCTGCTAAGTCTCTTGCAAGAGCATCTCTGCATTGACTGTTATTAATGATAGCCTAAAGGCTAACAATGACTTATAGCAGGTATCTGTTAAAATTTATAATAGTAAATGGCTCTCAGAAGTATATGGATTTCAGACAAATATATAGCATATTGGGTACTAAGGAGAAGTCGTAATGTCTATCACCACGAGCAAATATGGTGGTTTAGCGCACCAGCTAATCAGCGAAGGTATCGTCAGCGAAGCGAATATGAAAATCGCGCAGACCGAATCGCAACAGCAACAAGTAGGACTAGTGCCCTACCTAGTCGACAATAAATTGGCAGATGCTTATCATCTTGCGCAGATGTTGTCACAAGCTTTTGGTGATCCTCTTTTCGACCTTGATGCCTTACATATTGATGTCATTCCAAAAGACTTAGTAGATGAAAAAATCGTTCGTAAATTTAATGCGTTACCACTATTCAAACGAGGACAGCGTTTATTCGTCGCATTAAGTGATCCAACTCGTGTGGATGCAATTGACGCTATTGCTTTTAATTCACGGCTGTCTATTGAAGCTATTGTCGTCGAAGAAGATAAGTTAAAAAAGCGTATTGAAAGTCTTTACGCTGATACCATGCAAAATTTTAATAGTTTCTCTGATAGCGATTTAAATATTGGCTTTGATGAAGGTGAAGAAGAGGAAAGCGAGACCAAGCTTAGTGATAGCGTCGAGGAAGCACCTGTTGTAAAATTTGTTAATAAAATGCTGGTTGATGCCATTCGTATGGGCGCCTCTGACTTGCACTTTGAACCCTATGAAAAAACCTATCGCGTTCGCTTTCGTGTCGATGGGGTAATGCAAAAAATGGCCAATCCACCTGTACAACTGGCTGGGAAAATTGCAGCCCGTTTAAAAGTCATGTCGCAGATGGATATTTCAGAGCGCCGTGTGCCACAAGATGGACGTATCAAGCTTAAGATATCTAAAGATAAAGCCATCGACTTTCGAGTAAGCTGTCTGCCTACCCTATTTGGCGAAAAACTTGTACTTCGTATTTTGGATCCCTCTTCAGCGATGTTGGGTATTGAAGCGCTCGGCTATGAATCTGATCAGCAAGATATGTTTTTAGAGGCACTGCATAAACCGCAAGGTATGTTGCTTATCACGGGACCAACTGGTTCTGGTAAGACCGTGTCGCTTTATACTGGTATTAATATTTTAAATACTGGCGCGACCAACATATCCACTGCCGAGGATCCAGTGGAGATTAACTTGGAGGGGATCAATCAAGTCAACGTCAATCCAAAAGTGGGTCTAACTTTCGCAAATGCCCTCAAATCTTTTTTACGCCAAGATCCTGATATCGTCATGGTTGGTGAGATTCGTGACCTTGAAACTGCTGAAATTGCAATTAAAGCAGCGCAAACAGGGCACATGGTGCTCTCAACCCTACATACCAACTCAGCACCTGAAACACTGACGCGGCTGCGTAACATGGGTGTGGCCTCCTTTAATATTGCGACTTCAGTGAACTTGGTTATCGCCCAGCGCCTAGCACGACGTTTGTGTAAAAACTGTAAAAAACCTATTAACATCCCTAAGCAAAGTCTGCTTGAGCTCGGCTTTACAGACGCTGATTTGGACAATCCAGACAACATCATTCACGAGCCAGTAGGCTGTAATGAATGCCGTGAAGGTTATAAAGGACGAGTCGGTATCTATGAAGTCATGAAAGTCAGCCCTGATATCTCACGCATCATCATGGAAGACGGTAACGCGATAGATATCAAAGACGCTGCACTCAAAAATGGCTTCCGAGACCTGCGTCGCTCTGGGATTTTAAAAGTCTTACAAGGCGTAACCAGTATTCAAGAAATGATGCGCGTCACTTCTGAGTAAGAATACTGGCTATGCGCATGTTGCATACGCACAAAAATACAGACACTGCTGATCACTAAAGAGAAACGTTCAAAATGATTAACTCAACTACTTTTTAATCTTGAATTGTCGAAAAAACAGCTTTTAGTAATGCACTAATAAAAGGGGGTTTGGAAATTTAAAACTGTCCTTATATGAGTAATGCCATTATTTATATGAGGACTGAGATGATGGGCGTTAATTGTACGGACTTTTATAAATCAGCAATAATTTCTACCAGATATACTTAAATATAAAACAGAGTTATACTGGTTTTTTACGTTAAAATAAAGCATGCCTCTTTTATGTAATGAGTCAGGCATCGTTGTACATCTTTGCAATATCTATATTAGACAATATTTTGAGGGTAGTAACATGGCAAAAGCGAAGACCGACATGCTGTTAGACTTTGTCTATGATGGGGTGAATCGACGCGGACAAAAAGTAAAAGGGGAGACTACCAGCCGTAGTTTAGAGTTAGCAAAAGCAACTTTACGCAAACAAGGTATCAGCGTTAAAGGTATCAAGAAAAAACCAAAGCCACTTTACACTTTCAAAAAATCCATCAAACCTATCGATATTGCCATTTTTGCCCGTCAATTAGCTACCATGATGAAAGCGGGTGTGCCATTGACTCAATCTTTTGAGATTGTTGCTGACTCACTTGACAATCCAAGTATGAAAGACTTGGTATTACAAATAAAATATGACATTGAAGCGGGTGGGACTTTTGCTTCAGCATTACGCAAACACCCGCGTTATTTTGATGATCTGTTTTGTTCACTTGTCGATTCTGGTGAGCAGTCTGGTGCACTGGAAACCATGCTTGAACGTGTTGCTACCTATAAAGAAAAAAGTGAATTACTTAAAGCCAAAATTAAAAAAGCAATGAAGTACCCTATCGCGGTTGTCGTTGTCGCTATTATTGTGACTATGATTTTGCTAATAAAGGTCGTGCCGGTATTTTCAGAATTATTTGGCTCATTTGGTGCAGATTTACCTGCATTTACCCAAATGGTTGTTAATATGTCTGAGTGGATGCAGGTATGGTGGTTCATTCTAGTTGTTATTATTGGTGGTGCCATTATTGGTTTTTCGGAGGCCAAAAAACGGTCTAAAAAATTCCGTGATTTTTTAGACCGTGCAGTATTAAAAGCTCCAATATTTGGAAATATCGCTTATCAAGCGGTTATTGCCCGTTTTTCCCGCACACTATCGACTACCTTTGCTGCGGGCGTGCCGCTTATTGACGCTCTTGAATCTACTGCTGGTGCAGCAAATAATGTCGTATTTTATAACGCTATTCAGCAAATCAAAAATGATGTTTCTACTGGTCAACAATTGCAGTTTTCAATACGCTCAACCAACCTTTTTCCGAGTTTAGCCATTCAAATGGTTGGCATTGGTGAAGAATCCGGTAGTTTAGAAGAGATGTTAGATAAAGTTGCTGTCTATTATGAAAATGAAGTAGACAACGCCGTTGATGGATTGACCAGCTTAATGGAACCTTTAATCATGGCGGTGCTCGGTGTATTAGTTGGCGGCTTGGTGATTGCCATGTATTTACCAATATTCCAAATGGGCTCAGTAGTAGGCTAAAAGCTATTTAAAGGACAGCTACTTCATGCAATTTATAGAGTTATTACAAGACAATATGCCTATCGCTTTAGGCATATTCGGCCTATTAGGTCTTTGTGTTGGCAGTTTTTTAAATGTGGTGATTCACCGTATTCCGCTGATGATGGTTTATAGCTGGCGACAAGAGTGCAGCCAGTTTATTTTAGAACAAGCAGACATGCCTCGCGAACACACTCTGCCCCTAACAAATATCGTAGCAGCTGACAAGCCGATTACTTTGAGTCGACCAGCCTCACGCTGCCCTCATTGCGCCCACAAAATAAAGTGGTACGAAAACATACCGTTAATTAGCTGGTTAATACTACGTGGCCGTTGCTCAGAATGTAAAGCTGGGATTGGACTGCGTTATCCACTGGTTGAGCTAGCAACAGCCCTACTATCAATGTTAGTAATTTATCAGTTTGGCGTAACTGCAGCTGGCTTGTCAGCCCTGATTTTGGTATGGACGCTGGTCGCCTTAACCGGTATTGATTTTGATACCCAATTACTGCCGGATCGCTTGACCTTTCCATTAGCGGGTTTAGGATTAGCAGTGAATTCACAAGGTTGGTTTGTCTCACCTACCCAGTCAATTTGGGGCTTATTGCTAGGATTTTTGTCATTGTGGATAGTGGTTAAGATATTTTATCTACTCACTAAAAAGCATGGTATGGGGCAGGGAGATTTCAAATTATTGGCAGTATTAGGTGCTTGGCTTGGACCCATGATGTTGCCATTGATTATTTTATTGTCTTCTCTATTAGGCTCAATCGTTGGGATTATTTTGATGAAGAAACAGGGTGAAAGCAAGCCGTTTGCCTTTGGTCCTTATATCGCTATCGCTGGTATTGTTGCTTTATTATATGGCTCAGATATCGTCAACTGGTATCTCGGCATGTATACTTACTAAATTGTCCTAGAAAGTATTTCGGTCGCTCCTTTTCAAGCAGACACCAAATCTTAAAATAGACACTAAAATACTTCCTTAGCTTATAACCATCACTGTCATTATATCGAGCAGATAAGTCATTATTATGTCAAAACAATCATCTTCACCTTATTCTCATAAGCCCCAGACCCCGCAAAAGAAAAGCAAAACCTTAGTAGTTGGCTTAACGGGTGGTATTGGTAGTGGTAAGTCCGCTGCGAGTGCTTGGTTCGCTGAGCAAGGCATTGATATTATAGATGCGGATGTGATTGCCCATGAAATCGTCGCTAAAGGTAGCACCACTCTGCACAAAATCCAGAAAAAATTTGGTGATTGGGTGTTGAATAGTGATGGATCAATGGATCGAGTGGCAGTAAGAACGCACGTCTTTTCACATCCTGAGGCATTGATTGAGTTAGAAGCAATCACTCACCCAGCGATACGCGAAGCAGCAAAAGCACAGTTAGCAACCAGTACTTCGCCTTACGTGATATTGTCAGCGCCTCTACTTATTGAAGCAGCAGAAGCAGGGCTTGCCAATTTATGCCAACGTATCTTAGTAATGGATGCCACCGAGGATACGCAGATTGCGCGTGCCAGTCAGCGCGACGAACAAAGTATACAAAAAATCAAAGCCATCATGGTGAATCAGCTGAGCCGCGAAGAGCGTAATCGTCATGCAGATGATGTGGTGCTCAACGAAAGTGATCTTGCGGCTCTGTATGTGCAACTAGCGCCATTACACCAAGAATATCTTAAGCTTGCCCAGCAGCTAAAGTACGCTGTCGATTGACTTCATACAGCGCCATACCAGTGGCAACACTCACATTTAGACTTTGAAGGTTGCCATGCTCATTTCCTGACATCGGAATATACACCAGCTCATCACAGCTCTCCATAGTCAGGCGACGCATCCCCTCACCTTCTGAACCCATGATAATGGCTGTTTTGCCAGTCAGATCAGCAGCATGAATTGGTTTGGCATCCGCATTAAGCGCTGTACCAAACACAAATACCCCGGCATTTTTGATTTGCGTGAGCGTACGTGCCAGATTGGTAACACTAATAATCGGCATCATCTCTGCTGCACCGACCGATACTTTAGACACTGTTGGTGTCAGACTTGCCGCATGATGTTTCGGACAAACCACGGCATCCACACCCATCGCCACTGCGGTACGCAAGCAAGCACCAAAGTTATGTGCATCCGTAATTTGATCCAAGACCAGTAATAAGCATTGGTCACGCCCAGCAAGGGTAGCAAGCAAGCCTTCATCAGCAAAGCCTAGAGGACGCGCATTTAGCACCACACCTTGGTGCTGCGGGCTGCCACACAATTGCGTGAGTTTGTCTTTTTGCGTGGGTTGGATACTGATACCATTGTCACGTGCTTGCGCCATAATCGCTTGTACATGGCTATCAGTCTCACGACCTTGCTGCACAAACAAGCTTAGCCCATCTAAAGGACGATATTCGAGTAAGGCATCAATCGCATGAATGCCATAAAAATAGGTAGGTTTTGCCATAATAGGCCTATTGATTATAAAGTGGGTATCGCGCTATATGATAAAAACTAGGCGATAAAAAGAGATGACAGTAATTGTATCAATAAATGGATATCTGCATATAAATAATATCAGCAGAAAAAGAAAAACCTTACCAATCCGATAAGGTTTTTCTTTTTTTGAGTAAAAGGCTTTTTGCTGTCATCAATCACTTAATAACAGCTTTAGCAAACTTACCCTTCTAAGTGGCAGATATATTGAACAATTTCTTCTGTCCGCAAGTTAAAGCCACTATTGCCTTCAACCACGAATGATTGACCAGCGCGGTAATAGCTGAATTCTTCGTCACCATTAATTTTGACCTCACACTCACCGCCCGTGATTTCGATACGCTCGGAGGTATTGGTGCCAAAATGATAATGCTCAACCAAATTATCACAAGGCAAGATAACGCCCAATGTTTTATGTCGACCATCTTCGAACATAATAGTGTGGCTTGAACAACGACCATCATAAGATACCGTCGCTTGAGCATTGACTGTTACATTAGTAAATTGCGCCGCTGTCATAGTGGCTTCCTTATCAAATAATCATTACGAAACTAAAAAATAAGTAATTGGTTAGAGTACCGCCAGAGTTGCGTCGTTAACCGACACCTCTGTACTACGTACTGTATCCTTCTATACTAGATATCTGTGCGCTAAAGCTAGCCACAGGTTCTATGAAAATACTTTAGAATAATGACCGAGTGGCATACTCTTCCAACTATACGCCTATCATTTTACAAAATTATGACTCGTTATCATGTATTACACTGCACTAATCTAATCAGAAGAGTTTATCATTATGTGAGATTATGCTACCACATTATATCTATAAAGTTTGTTAAAGCGACTAGGAAAATGCTGTTTGATGCGAATCTTAAACTTACTTACTCACCTTTTTTGAGTCAGCACCTGATCGCTACAATTGGGCTATTTTTATAAGTTTAATTCGCAACCATGCTTAGTATACAAGCATCATTTTGACAGGCTTAATCATCTTAATGATTGATATTGTGAATATTATGATGATGACTCATAGCCAGTCTTTGACAGTTTTATGGTAATCTTCCAACAATCAAATCTATTATACATCGCTTGAAAGTTTGTATTTAAGCGCGTTTAACACCATACTATTTGCCTATAATATTTATCTCATTAACACGGTTAAATGAATAATTTCATTCCCTTATCTACCCTATTTTATATATGGCTTCTTGAGATGTATATGAAGTCTATTGTCTGTCATGAGAGGCGTTGATGCTAGTATCATTAACTTTACATCAGTTTGCGTTGATCGCTCAGCATGAGCTGAGTGTGGCTGAAGGCTTCAATGTCATCACTGGTGAGACCGGTGCTGGCAAATCGCTATTACTCGATGCGCTGTCTTTATGTGTTGGTGAGCGCGCAGACAGTGCGATGGTCAGACACGGGGCGGCGCAAGCTGATATTTATGCGCAGTTTGATGTGGAGCATAACAGTGTCATCGCTGAGTGGTTCGCTAAAAATGATCGACCATTAGAAGAACCTGAAGTCCTCATTCGTCGTCAGCTCAGCAATACCGGACGCTCAAAAGCGTGGTTAAATGGCACGCCTGTCAGCTTGGCGGAGCTCAAAAGCTTAGGCGCATTGTTAGTTAATATCCATAGTCAACATGCTCAGCAAGCGCTCCTCAAGCCGCAGTTTGTGGTGCAATGGCTCGATGAGATGGCACAAATTACGTCTCTAGCTTTACAAACTGCCAGTAGCTATCAAGCTTACATGCAGCTCAAACGCCGTGCTGACGACATTGCGAGCCGTGAGGCTCAGCGCCAAGACCGTATTCAACTATTGCAAAGCCAACTTGCTGATATTGCGCCGTTATTGGCGGTTGATTATGCAGAAGTTGAAGCAGAGCACGAAGAGCTGTCTAATATCGAAGCCCTCATGATAGAGGCCAGTCATGGCTTGCATCTGCTCGACAATGACACGGATGAACCAGATGTTATGACCTTGCTTGGGCAGGCGATTAAGCTTTGTGATAATCAAATGAGTGTCAGCCAAACCTTTGAGCAAGCCTCCGAGCAACTACATTTAGCACAGCAACAAATCACTGAGGTAACAGGCTTGCTGTCAGATTATGCTGAGCAACAGTTGCCTGATCCTGAGCGTTTGCAGACATTAGACAGTCTTATCAGCTTAGGACATCGCTTATCACGTAAGCATAGCTTGCCAACGAGCGACTTAATCGATGAAGCAAAGGGCTGGGAAGCGCAATTAGAGCAGCTAGAAAACGAGCCAAGCAGTGATGCGATGGCAGCGCAAATTGAACAGGCATGGCAAGACTATCTTGCACTCGCCACTCAGTTAAATAAAGAGCGCTCGAAAGCCGCGCCGATCGTCAGCAAACAATTAATGCAGCAGCTACAACCGCTCGCGCTACCCAATGCCCGCTGCGAGTTTGTCTTTACCAAAAAAGCCGATGCTAGCCAATATAGTGCGCAAGGTTGCTATGATATTGATTTATTCTTTAGCGCCAACGTTGGTATGCCGATGCAGCCGCTATATAAGATTGCCTCAGGCGGTGAGCTGTCACGAATGGCACTGGTGATGCAAGTGCTGCAAGCGACCAATGCCGATAATAATGCCGCCAAACCGATGCTAGTATTTGATGAAGTCGATGTCGGTATCAGTGGCGGTACGGCGCAAGTGGTCGGTGAGCTACTGCGCACGCTTGGGCAGACGCAGCAGCTACTGGCCATTACTCACCAAGCGCAAGTCGCAGCGCAAGCACATCAGCATATCTTGGTACAAAAACATCATGACGAGCAGACCGAGAGCGAGCTATTAATACTGACCGATAGCGCACAAGTCGACGAGCTGGCACGCATGTCTGGCGGTGTGATCATCACTGACGTCACTCGCGACCATGCGCGTAGCTTATTGACCGATGTGAAATAAAAGCTTGGTCATTCATCAACCAGTTGTGCAGCGCTGTGTCTCATCACTGCTAAATATTTGCTTTGGTTGATTTTCACCTCAGTATCGCCATATAGTGGTGTGTCATTTCTGTTATTTTACCTTCAATATTAGGGTGCGTTTGTCTCTATGTCTAAAGCCAATTTGACCCATCATTTTTTAATCGCTGCACCAGAACTGTCAGACCCACGGTTTGAGCAGGCGCTGATTTATATTTGCCGTCATGATAAACATGGCGCACTCGGTCTGATGGTCAATCGTCCATTAGAGCAGGCACGCGTGGGCAAACTGCTAGAAGATTTAGACATTGAAGTGACGTATGCGCAAGTGATGGAAGATGTGGCATTAGACGGTGGCCCGATGTATCCAGAGGTTGGCTTTGTGCTGCATACGGGGCAGCCTGAGTGGGCATCGTCTTTTGCAATCTCAGAAAACGTCTGTATTACCACCAGTCAAGATATCCTTAAGCGTATCGCCGCAGGTCAAGGCGTTGGTCACTATCAGCTGTGCTTGGGTCATGCCAGCTGGGGTAAAAAACAGCTCGATCAGGAACTTAATAATGGCGATTGGCTGGTCTGTCCTGCTGATCTGAATTTATTGTTTGATACGCCATTCGAAGAACGCTGGCAAATTGCCGCGGATAAGATTGGGGTGAACTTTGATTACCTTAGTAGCGATATTGGTCATGCTTAATGATTGGTTATGATTGTTAAATTATCCATTTAAACCAAAACTGCATTTAAATTAAAGCCGTTAAGCTAAATGAATCACGCCCAATAGAAATAGGAAGTATGCATAATGATGGTAGAGTCTGATACGAGCATTAAAATCGAAACTGCTGACACTATTGTGGCGGAACCCGCTATTAAGCCTCATCTTATTTTGGCGCTCGATTACGGGGTAAAAAAGATGGGCATGGCGCTGGGTAACACCATTACTGAGACTGCGCGTGCTTTTGATATTTTAGCGATGAATAATGGTCAGCCTGATTGGGACAATCTGCTCGGTATTATTAAAGTCTGGGGCGTGGCAAAAGTGGTGGTTGGGTTGCCACTTAATATGGATGGCAGCAGCTCAATGCTGTCTAAGCGTGCGCACAAATTCGCTCGTCGTCTAGCACATAGAGTCATGGAACAGCATCTACCAGTGGTCGTGAGCCTGTGTGATGAGCGCCTAACCTCAGTGGCAGCGCGTGAGATCGCGTGGGATAATGGTTGGATTAAGCATGAACGCGACCCAATTGACGACATCTCTGCCTGCATTTTGATGTCGACTTATTTCGCTGACCCCAGTAGCAGTATCGCCATCGACGCTATCAAAGCCGATTAAATCAGCGATAAACCTGCTGTTAAAGCACTCTTAATTAAAACACTGCCAATTCTGACATATCGTCACTCTACACGGATAAATACCTGATTATTATGACCACTGTCTCAGACCACTCCCTGCAAAACAAATCGCAACATGGTTTTGCGCCGCTTGCCATCGCCCGTATCAAAGGCGCACAGCGAGCGAATCAAATAGCGATTTATCTCATTTATGCCGCTATTCTCGCCTTTATGGTCTTTGGCACCATTGCCAGTATCAAAGCCTTTCATGACAATCAACTGCTTTATCAACTTTTCTATAACTTGCCTTATGCCTTGGTTGCGCTTACGATTCCTATTACTATTTATGATGCGCTGGTGATTTATCGTTATCGATTAAACCAAGCGTCAATGATTGCCATGAGCATTGGCGTATCGACCATCATATTGATTGGTGGGCTATTATTCGCTGATACCGTATGGTTGGGGCTATCCTGTTGGTTGGGTGTGGCCTTTTTATTCAAAGTAAGTTTTAAGCGCTTTTTTAACTTTTTAGAAGCAGAAAAAAACACTGACATCACTGAAGAAGCGTAAAGCATACTTATAAATGACGCAAAAAACTTTTACCTTATATTATCGATTTAAATGACTACTATGAGCACTTCTACCACGCAAACGACGATCAATCATTATTTAGATACTCAAGGGCTGATTTGTCCTGAGCCAGTCATGATGCTGCATCGAACCATCCGTAACGCTGATGCTGGCGAGGTGATTGAAATACTCGCCACCGACCCAGCCACCACTCGTGACATTCCTAATTTTTGTCGTCATTTGGGACACGAGCTTGTGCAGCAAGAAACGCTTGCTGAAAATGTAAATCTAAACGTCGATCCCGATGAAATAATGGTCGCTGGCGATGAAGATGCACCAATCAGCGCCACGCTTTATCGCTATCTGGTTAAGAAAAAAAGCGCTTAAATGTACTCAAGTGACCGCAGCAAAGCATTGATCACAGCAGAACATTGACAGCGCAATAAACAATATAAAGATATCTTTGCATTCTAAGCAAACTATCATTCACAAAAGGTAGGCTATTACGTGTTACAAACAGAAAAGCAGTATGTACAATGGCAAGAAAACGAAACGCTACATAATGCTCTTTGGTTGTCTGAAAGCAATCATATGCCGCCTGCGCGCATTGTGTTGGTCGATGATACAACGACCGCAGATGATGCTTACCGCTTAGCTTGCGAAGGTAGCTCACTGCTGTGGCGCGGTGATTTTCATAATGCACGCCAGTTGCTACAAGCGCTCGGTCGTCGCATAGATCGTACCAATGAGCGCTCTGAGCTGCGTAAAGCAAAAAAAGCGGCTAAGTCTATAACAGAATCTGATTCAGTCAGCTCTAAAGAAATACCTAATTTATTTCATCAACAGCGCCAACTGCAAGCGCAGCGTTCGCGCATATTAAGCCGTTTGCTATTAGAGCTTGATGCCAACTATGTCAGCCAACTACGCCGCGCGCCCGATGTCAGTGCAGCCTGTACAGCAGCTTTTGGCCCTTTAGATAAGGCGATGGATGAGTCTTGCGTGCTGTCGTTTCGTGACTTGCAAGGCGCACTTGGTGCGGCAGGATGGCGCGAAAAAGGCGTCCCAATAGACAGCTTAGGGTTATCAATTTTCCCGCATTATGGTGTGTTTGCACCAACCCGTCATGAATATGTACAGCTATTGCTCGATGCACCGCTACCAGCAAGCCATGATGTCGCCTATGACATCGGTACCGGCACGGGATTGCTGGCAATTATCTTAGCGCAGCGCGGTGTTCCGCAAGTGATAGCAACGGATTTAAATCCACGTGCTTTGGCCTGTGCCAACGAGAATTTTACACGATTAGAGTTACCTGCCGTACAATTGCAGCAAGCGGATTTGTATCCGACTGATGCACCACTCGCCAATCTGATTGTATGTAATCCGCCTTGGTTACCTGCTAAGCCAAGCTCGTCTCTTGAGTACGCCGTTTATGATGCCAAGAGCACGATGCTTCGTGGGGTATTGCAAGGTGCCAAACAGCACTTAGCTGAGCAAGGAGAGCTTTGGTTGATAATGTCAGACTTAGCTGAGCACCTGCAACTGCGCACCCGTGATGAGTTATTAGGCTTGTTTGCTGATGCTGGATTGGCGGTAAAATATCGTCTGGACACCCAACCTAAACATGGTCGCAGCCAAGATGGTACAGACCCTCTACATGTCGCTCGCAGTGCTGAAGTCACTTCATTATGGTGTCTAACGCTTATCTAACATTCACCCATCGAGTACCAAGTTATGAGCCGTGATCGTGCCGTGCAACAGCGCCAACCTAAGGCGCTGGCAGTAGATGACGAACCCAGTTATGTGACTGAGTTTCGTCAAGCCATGTTGGCACGTGGTCTAGCGACTCGTACTCGTAATGCGTATGTGCGCGACCTGCGCTCATGCGAGCTGACCAATCCTATTGCCCTGACACGCTGGCAGCCTGATGACGTGCTGCACTGCTTATCAACCCTGACTCAAGAAGGCAAAACCCCACGTACCCAAGCGCGTATGCTCTCAAGCTTGCGCCAGTTCTATCTGTGGATGATTGCGAGCAATCTGCGTGAAGACAATCCTTGTGAGCGCATCAAAAGCCCAAAGCTGGGTCGTCCATTACCCAAAGACTTAGCAGAAGCAGATGTCGATAATCTACTTGCTGCGCCCGATACCAGCACTGCACTTGGACTACGTGATAAAGCCATGTTAGAGGTGCTATACGCCTGCGGGCTGCGTGTGAGCGAATTGATTAATCTCTCATTAGAGCAAGTCAATCTAAACGCTGGCTGGCTACAAATAACGGGGAAAGGCAATAAAACTCGACTGGTGCCATTGGGCGAATATGCAAACGATGCGCTAGAAGATTATCTATCTCATGCTCGTGGTGATTTGATTGCACATTTGAAATCAGGAAATTGCCAAGCGGTATTTTTAACCGCGCAAGGTGGCTATATGACGCGGCAGAACTTTTGGTATTTGCTCAAAAAGTATGCCAAAGTCGCCAGTATCGATAAAGAGCTATCGCCGCATACCCTGCGTCACGCTTTTGCCACGCATTTGCTGAATCATGGCGCGGATTTGCGTAGTGTGCAGTTATTACTTGGGCACAGTGATTTATCAACCACACAGATTTATACCCATGTAGCGACGGCGAGATTGCAGAAATTGCATGCGGAGCATCATCCGAGAGGTTAGCTATGATGACATTTGATATCAATGAAATACTCAAATTGGGTCGTAATGATCAATGTTGGTGTGGTTCAGGCTTGAAATTTAAACGTTGCCATCTAGATCGCGAAAATCAAAAACCTATTTCTACAGGCGAAGTAATTGAATATGAGCAAAATATATCAAAGAGAGAAGCTTGCTATGCACCTCAAGAGTTACAATCAGAATGTACAAAGATAATAAAAGCTCATACTGTCTCCAAATCTAGTGGATTAACTGATATTGCCGATAGTACTAACCACGTTTTAGGTTTAAAACAGAATTTAGCGAATTATAGAAAAAATAAAGGAAAACTAAGGTTTGAAAAAATAGGTATAAGTAAAGCTTCTACTTTCAAGGGCTTCTGTTCAAAGCACGATAAACAGTTATTTTCATGCTTTGAGGATATGCCATTTTTAGGAACACAAGAACAGTGTATAGCACTAACTTATAGAGCAGTAACTAAAGAGATTTATGCTAAAGAGAATGCTTTAGAGGTCGCAGATTTTGTCAAAAACATGGATCGAGGAAGACATCTTGTATTTCAAATAAACATTCAAGAACAGAATTTCTTTTATCAGTTAGGCTTAGAAGCAGCAATTAATGACTTATATATAATTAAAAATGATATAGATTTTGAACTTTTAAGCAAAGGCAGTCGCTCTTATAATTTCTTAGTTATGGAGTCCTCATCACCGATACCAATTACAGTTTCATCAGCAGTTAATCCTACACAAGACTTCAATGGAAAACACATACAAGATTTATCAAATTTAGAGGTAAAGCCTGAATACCTAGTATTCAATGCTTTTTCAAGTAATAGGAAAGGTTTTGTAGTTTTTAGTTGGTTAAAAAAAGCAAAAGTGATAGATAATTTCATTAACTCTTTACTAGAGATAGATAAGAAAGATATGTTCAGCTACTTAGTTAACTTCTTCTTTAGCTCTGCTGAGAATTCTTTTATTTCTCCTGATTGGTGGAGAAACTTAAGTGATATACAGCGTGACAAAATTGAAGAGCTTTTCAGTATAGGCTCAGATTTATTTGAAGATGTACCTAGAAATATTCTTGCTGATAATAGTGTTAAGTTTTCAGGTTGGAATATCGAAGATATTTATAAAGCCTAGCCTACGACTAGACCCAACCACAATTTCCCACAATAGCATGCTGCAAACCTACCCTTTTCTCGTTACAATACGCGTATGATGTGCACGCTGCATAACTGAGCAATGCACCACCTTTTACTTATCCATTATCCGAGAAGCTCATGAGCCATAGACCACCTGCTGACCTACTAAAAAATGCCCAACATTGGCGTGAAGATATTAACTTTCGCCAAGACGTACTGGGTAAGCCATTTGATTTTTCGACCACATGGGGCATTTTTTCACCGCAAAAGCTCGATGACGGTAGCTTGATGCTGCTTGATTATATTGACTTTGAAGCGGATGACGATTCGATCGATTTGGGCTGTGGCTATGGCGTCCTTGGCATGACGGCGGCGCGTGAATGTCCGAACGGTCTGCATACCTTGATTGATAAAGATTTTATGGCGGTAGAATATGCACGCCTAAATTGTGAGAAGAATGGTCTAAAAAATGTCGATGTGCATTTATCGAACGGCTTTAACCATGTGGCAAAAGACAAAGACTTTAGCTTGGTAATGTCAAACTTGCCAGCCAAAGTAGGTAAAGAACAGCACTATTTATATTTCCTCGATGCCTATGCCCGTATGCGTAAAGGTGGGCGTTTTTATGTGGTGACAATCAATGGCCTACGTCAGTTTGTGAAGCGCTCGTTTACCGAAGTGTTTGGCAATAGCGACAAAATAAAGCAAGGCAAAACCTATACGATTACGATGGCGACCAAAGACTAGATTTTTGAAGATGACACAAATAAAAGCCCGCTAAAACATATAGTTTTAGCGGGCTTCTTTATGGCAAATGATATCTCGCTACGTCTGCCGTTTAAGCAAATATCCACCCAATATCGCACTAGCGATAATAGGCAATAGCACCATTAATAACGGCGAAAATCCAGTCGCCAATGAGACAAAGCCAACCAAGTCTTGCACATAACTAAATAGCAAGCCAAACAATAATGCCACGACGATACGCAAGCCCAAGCTATGTGTACGCAGTGAGCCAAAGACGAATGAGCAAGCAACAATCACCAGCGATAAAATTGATAGCGGTGAGAGCAGTTTTTGCCAGAAAGCCAGCTCATGACTTAACGAGCGCGTGCCTTGTTGACGCATAAATTGACGATGCTCATACAACTGAGTCAATGACAAATCTTCGGCTTTACGGGTAAGCAGATATACCGATTCAGGGGCAAAGGGCAGGCTTAAAGTATCTGACGGTGAGATGGCTTGGCTACTCTCAAAGCCCTGATTAATCATCAGCTTGGTCATGTTGTTCAGCTGCCACTCATAGCGATATTGCTCGCTCGGTTTGCTGCTGGCAGGATTAACAGGTTCACGACCAATATATTTACCACCCTCAGCGTGAATGGCCGTTTGCAGATTGCCATTATTGTCTAAATGCCAGCGTTTAACTTCGCTGATATTACCTTGCACATCAGCATAATCGATATACAAAATATCGCTACCATCTGGCTTGGCACTGCCGTCTTTTGTACTCTCAAAGCGTGGCTGCAACGTCCAATAACCGCGTACCGAGGTGACCAATGAACTGCTGTCTTCATCGTTGATTTCTTTTGCCAATTGATTAGAGTGCGGCAGCACGAACTGATTGATAATCAATGCGAGCAACACAAAAATCAAAGCAGGCTGCAATACCCAACCGACGATACGATAAACGCTGACGCCAGCGGCGCGCATCACGACCAGCTCACTTTTATTGGCAAGCAAGCCCAAGCCAACCACTGCACCTAGCAATGCGCCAGTGGGAATAAATTGCTCTAAAAAATAAGGCGAGCGATAAAAAATATACTTAATCGCCTCGCCCATCGTATAGCTATCATCTAACGAATCCAGCTCAGACAAATAAGAGAATACCAGCTGTAATGCCCACAAGCCTATGACAGCTCCGACGATTGCGAGCAAAGCGTTCAGCTTGACGTAACGGCTCAGCACTTTTAGTTTGGCAGGTTTGCGAGCGTGCTTAGCATGAGCGTTTTGCGAGTCAGGATTGGAAGATTTAGAAAATAAGGCACTCATTAGGACTGCCCTCCTTGTGAGCCACTGCTCTGATGATCGGCAACCGTTAAAGGCGTGTTCTTCGGTTTGCGAAAGCGTAATCGATGCTGCACACGGCTGCCCCAATTCATATAAAGCGCCAATGCCATAAATCCTAAAATGAGCCACGCATATGCCCAGACGCTCACGCTGCCTTTGCTAACAGCATTTTTGAGTGAAATAATACCCAGCGCACAGCTGACAAACAATAAAATAGAAGGGAATAGGCGTAACCAGCGACCTTGACGCGGACGTACTTGCGCCAGTGGTACAGCGAGCATTGGTGCAATGATCATCAACCACGGCAATGCCAAACGGTAGCCAAGCTCACTTTGTGCCACACGCAGCGAGTTGCCACTACTTGCCGTACCACCCATCGCGGCTTGCCATAATGGTCCAATCGCTTGCGTTTCGATATTATCTTCAGTGATGACTTCTTTTGAGGATTCTGTCAAAGTAATGCGGTAACGATCAAAGCCCACTTGATTGTATTTCAGACTGCCAGCACCGACTTCATAACGACGCCCTTGGAACAAGTCCAATTGGGTCACACCGCTATTACCCGTGTCTACTTGCTCGGCACGCTTAGCCAACGTAATAGTATCTTTACTGATGTTGGTATTATTAGTAATCGCAGTTGGCATATTTGGCATGTCTGAAATATTTAATTGCTCAGCCGTTTCTGGATTGATGGTATTTTTAACATCGACAGCAGCCTCTTTAGCAGTGTTGTTTTTAGCAGCACTGCCCTTTTTTTCAGGCTCAGATTGAATCAATATCACATCTTGCAATTGCTTTTTATCATCACTCAAGCTGCCCACATACAAATGATAATTGCCACTACTAATAAATTCATTGGGACGAATTAAATCAAAAGCGCTGGTCAATGCCTGCTGTTGCCAGACACTTTCCGATGAGCGTACGCCCCACGGTTTACCAACGATGGATAAAGCCGCTTCACCAACGAACAACGCCAAGATTAAAGGCGTCATAAAACGGGCAAGTTTACCACGCGACACGCCGCTGGCATTAATGACCGCCATTTCTTGGTCAACGTACAAACGCCCGAATACCAACATTAAAGCGATAAAAAATGCTAATGGCAGGATAAGCTCTAAAAAGTAGGGCAAATTATAACCAATGATGGTAAATAATAAGCTGATGTCCAAGTTGCCTTCTGCGGCAATCCCAAAGTAACGGATCAAACGACCGCCCAGCATCATCACCACTAAAAACCCCAAAACCAATGCGGTCGTTGAGGCAACTTGTTGAGTCATATAGCGGCGTAATATCACAATGGGCACTCTTTTAAAAAGGTTGATAGTCGCACGATTTATCGCAGCTTTATTGGCAAACACTGACAATTATGGATCGCTCTAAATACAATAGCTGATACCGATAACTGAACAATAGAAATACAAGACCGTGCTGCTCAATCAGATACTTAAACAGCCCTAAAAGCAACGGCAAAAGATATGAAAACATCTGCGAGACGGGTTAGCGACATGCTGTAAAAATTAGCGATAAAGATAACCGCTAATCCTAGCATATTTTGCTCAAAAATGGCTGTGAAATGTGTTTGCAAACATTGCGTCCATCTTGCTATAACGCTGTATGACTCACTAATAATAGATAAGATATGAAAAGAATAATGAGAACTTGACTCATTAGTTTATCTTATCTAAAAAGCCTTTTTATTAAGTCTTTGCATGATATTTTTTACTTGATGTCATTTGGAAACCTTTGTGTGTCATTCGTATCACTGCCCTCGCACCATTAGGATTACTTGTTAAACTGAGAAAACTAAAAATTCCTAATTATCTCGCCCAATGGAGAATATTAATGACAAATAAACTCGGTTCTACCCCTTCTACTTTACTTGAACTTGCTGGCGGTCAATTTGATACGCTCGATTGGTCAAATTGCGCCGTGGTTTTTATTGACTATCAAAACGAATATGTCGATGGTGCGATGCCATTGGGGCAAGCTGGTACGAACGCCATTACAAATGCGCGTCTATTGCTAGATAAAGCTCGTAAACAGAACGTCCCTGTCTTCCATATCGCGCATCACGGCGCAGATAATGGCAACGTTTTTGATCCCTTATCATCTAACGTCGAGATTATCGCTGAATTACAACCAAAGGATGGCGAAACCTTCATCGTCAAAAAAAATCCCAATGCGTTCCATGATACCCAGCTTCAAGCACTTATTTCAGCTGCACAAAAACAGCAAATTATTTTTGCAGGCTTTATGAGTCATATGTGTGTTAACTCAAGCGTGAGAGCCGCCTTTGATTTAGGCTTTGACAGTTTTGTTTGCCATGATGCTTGTGCCACTCGCGACCTGCCTGACTATAAAAAAGAGAAAATCAGCGCTGATATCATGCATGCTACCGCGATGGCAGCACTGCAAGATAGATTTGCCGCTTTAATAGCAACCGATGAGTTAGTTAATAGCTAGTAAACGGTTCGAACCCATGACCTAAACCTTGCTCACTGCGCACTCACCTCGCAATATGCTACACTATTGCGATTGCTTGACTGGCCAAACAATCTGATAATTTAACAGGTATCAGCAATTAAAAAAATCTGCCATTTTCATAGCGTTAACGTCATAACTATAATGTCATAACCCCAATAAGGATAAATATATGAATATTAAATTAACCCAAACACTGCCAAAAACCCATACGCAAAAAATCCTCAAAAAAGAAGCGAAAAGTAAAGACGCGGCCTGCCTTGTCGTTTTAATTGATGATCAAAAAAACATCTTAGCTGAGTCAGTATTGAGCGATTATCAAACCCGCATTGAGCAATTGATTGAAGTATCACACTTTAACGGCAAAGCTTGTGAAACCGTCGCTGACTATGCTTTAGCTGGAGATAAAAAGACCACCAAAGAAAATCCAGTACAGCTATTATTGGTCGGTGTGGGTAATGTTGATAAATTGCGTCATAGCGTTCTAGAGAAAATTGCTAAGACCATTTATAAGAGCACCCAAAAACGCGTCGACTCTATCACTGTAGCGCTGGGCGATAGCTTAGAAGAAAACCAGTTTAGTCAATTTGCGCTGAGCCTACTGGCAGCAAGCTATCGTTTTGACAAGTACAAATCTGAGCAGCAAACGCCTGTTTTAACGGATATCTACTTATTGGCAGAGTCGTCTTTAAAAGATTCGTTAGACTTTGCACAAGCGGTCTTTACTGGTCAAAGCTTGACCCGTGATGTCGCTAATGAGCCGGGTAACATCTGTTTCCCAGCATATATGGCTGAGCAAGCACAGGAATTAGCAGCCACTTATCCTGACCTCTTAAAAGTAACGGTACTTGGCGAAGACGAGATGTCAGCACTGGGTATGAACTGCTTCTTATCGGTCGCGCAAGGCTCTACTAAAGAAGGCAAGCTGGTACTGATGGAGTATCGCGGCAAGTCTAACTTTAGCGCCAATACTGATGGTGATACTAGCAAAGCCATTACCAACAGCGCAAAAGTAGCTGGCGGCCTCAAAGCGTTGGCTGACAAATTACCAACCAAAGCTGCTAGCAAAAAAGCCGCTAAAAATGCTGAACAGAATAGCGAAGACAATGCCAATGCTGCAAATAATGATGCGCCTATCGTGCTTGTTGGTAAGGGTGTCACCTTCGATTCAGGTGGTATCTCAATCAAACCGGGTGCGGCGATGGATGAGATGAAATTTGATATGGGCGGTTCTGCTGCGGTACTCGGTACCCTGAAAGCATTATGTGAAGCGCGTCTACCGATCAACGTCGTCGGTGCGCTAGCTTGTGCTGAAAATATGCCATCAGGAGAGGCAACGCGCCCAGGAGATATCATCATAGCAATGAACGGTAAGTCCGTTGAAATCCTAAATACCGATGCTGAAGGTCGTTTAGTATTGTGCGATACCTTATGCTATGTACAGAAGTATTATCAGCCAAAAGCCATCATTGATGTCGCAACCTTGACTGGTGCTTGTGTGGTTGCGTTGGGTCATGTACGCTCGGCAGTCTTTAGTAATGACGAAGATGTGTTGTTTGACTTAGAAAACGCCAGTAACCTATCAGGCGACCTTATCTGGCACATGCCGATGGATGACGAATATCAAGCGCAGATTGACTCCCCTATCGCTGATATTCAAAATATCGGTGGTAAAGGTGCTGGCGCTGTGACTGCTGCCTGTTTCTTATCGCGCTTCATCGAAGAAGGTCAAGCATGGGCGCATTTAGACATCGCTGGTACGGCATGGATTTCAGGTCAAGACAAAGCCGCGACTGGTCGTCCTGTGCCATTATTCATGCAATACCTAAAAAATAGCGCAAATATGGCATAATCTATTGATGAATCATCACTCAATGAAAACCACTCTATGAAAGTTAGCTTTTATGTATTAACTGAGAATAAAGCCCAAGATTTCTTGGGCTTTATTTGTCAGCTGACCCAGACGGCGCTCAATAAAAGCAGCCAGTCGTTATTGATTCTTATCGAAAAAGACGATGCATTGCTGTCGACGCTTGATGAAGCCCTTTGGGCACAAGACGATACGAGCTTTATACCGCATCAACGCCTTTTAGATTCTAATCCTGAAGGCACTGATATTGACGGTGTTCATACTGATATTAATAATCAATTATTAGCACCAGTGTTGCTTGCCAGCTATATGCCAGCCGATTTTAAAGGGATCGTACTCAATACTACGATACTTCCCGTTAATGACTTTATAAATGCTACCAGCAATACGTTGCCCACTCGTATTTTAGAGCTTATCAAACCTGATACGGTCAGCACTGAGGCAGGCCGCGCTAAATATAAGCATTACCAGCAACTCGGCTATGAGCTTACCCATTTCAAAGTTTAGTTTTCTATTACAAAATCAAACGCCAGTCATGGCGTTTTTTTGTGCTTAAATGTCGACTTTTAAAATTCTTAGAGGCTTATAAGTACGTTATATTTGCCTACTGCCTTATAAAATCTGTCAGTAGGCGCTTATCACAAAAAATGCTAACATCCTTCGGTCGTTAAGCTAACGATTGTTAAGCTAATATTTATTTCCAAATGGACTAAAGGGGTAAAAATGCATTCATTAATAGCGATGTACCAACGAATCGGATTGGTAACGCTGATTGTTATCGGTTTAGTACTAGGTACTTTGATAGGATGGCTGGCGCCAAGTGTGGGTATTGCCTTAGGGATTTTGGGGACCCTGTTCGTAGGTGCCCTAAAAGCCGTTGCCCCTATATTGGTGTTTTTCTTAGTGATGGCTGCTATCTGTCAACATCGTAGCGGTAATAAGGTCTATGTAAAACCGGTGCTGTTTTTATATCTGATAGGCACTTTTATAGCCGCTTTGGTCGCTGTTGGTGCCAGCTTTTTATTCCCCACCGAACTGACGTTAGTGAATGCGACCATCGAGCAAGTACCGCCAGCAAACTTAAAAGAAGTATTGAACAATTTATTACTCAGTCTCGTCGCCAATCCAGTTGCTGCCCTAGCCAATGCTAATTATATCGGTATATTAGCTTGGGCCGTTATCATCGGCATTGCGCTACGACAAGCTGGCGAGACGACTCGCAGCACTGTCAATGACATTGCAGATGCCATCTCAAAAGTAGTCAAATGGGTCATCGCACTAGCACCTTTTGGTATTTTGGGATTAGTCGCCAATACCGTCGCTGATACTGGCTTTGCTGCGCTATTGGGCTATGCACGAATTTTGCTAGTATTGATAGGCTGCATGTTGTTTATTGCTTTGGTGACGAACCCTCTCCTCGTATATTTCAAAACGGGTAAAAACCCTTATCCACTGGTATTCACCTGCTTACGTGAATCTGGCATAACTGCGTTTTTTACCCGTAGCTCTGCTGCCAATATTCCTATCAATATGAACCTTGCCAGCAAATTAGGCTTACATGAAAATACTTATTCAGTCACCCTGCCATTAGGCGCCACTATTAATATGGCAGGTGCAGCGATTACGATTAATGTCTTAACCCTTGCAGCCGCGAATACACTCGGTATTGAAGTGACCTTTGGCTCAGCATTACTGCTCAGTATAGTCGCTACGATTAGTGCTGGCGGTACCTCTGGCGTTGCTGGTGGCTCATTACTACTCATTCCTTTGGCGGCCAGTTTATTCAATATTCCTGATGACATTGCGCTACAAGTGGTGGCTATTGGCTTTATTATTAGTGTGCTGCAAGATTCTGCAGAGACCGCATTGAACTCATCAACAGACGTCTTGTTTACTGCCGCTGCTGATCCAAAATATGCACGCTAATGTTGGGTGTGTTAAAGACGACCATAACAAGCCAATCACCTTAATTGATAGGTATACAAATAAAAAAAAGGCTTAACTGCCCTTTTTTTGGTTATAATTTACCCATTTTTATTCTGTTTTACGAATCTTACCTTTATATGAGTATGAGACTAGTAAAGCAAAAAACATAAAATGGCTTGATCTCTTTTATTATTCATTAGATTGTCGGGGTAAGGATGTATTCATTTTTTGCGATGTATAAGCGCATTGGTCTAGTACCACTTATTATTATCGGTTTGATAGCGGGAGTATTGATAGGTTGGTTGGCACCAGATATCGGTATTGCCTTAGGATTGTTGGGTACCTTATTTGTAGGAGCACTAAAAGCCGTTGCACCGATACTGGTATTTGTGTTGGTCATGGCGGCCATTAGCCAACATCGCAGCGGTAATGAAGTTTACGTCAAGCCTGTGCTTATCATGTATATGTTTGGCACTTTTTTAGCCGCACTAACGGCAGTTGGCGCGAGCTTTTTATTTCCGACAGAACTGGTATTGGTCAACGCCACAATTGAGCAAGTCCCACCAGCCAACCTTAAAGAAGTACTGACCAATCTACTGCTAAACCTGGTTGCCAATCCTGTTAATGCCATCGCTGAAGCCAACTATATTGGTATTCTAGCGTGGGCAATTATCATCGGTTTCGCACTGCGCCAAGCCAGTGATACCACACGCGCTGTGGTCGGTGATTTTTCTGACGCCATCTCCCAAGTGGTGAAGTGGGTCATTGCCCTAGCACCTTTTGGTATCTTGGGTTTGGTCGCCAACACCGTCGCTGAGACAGGCTTTGCGGCTTTGGCAGGTTATGCGCGTATCTTGATGGTACTGGTCGGTTGTATGCTATTTATCGCTTTGATTGCTAACCCTATTATTGTACTGATCAAAACGGGCAAAAACCCTTATCCGCTAGTATTCAAATGCTTGCGTGAGTCAGGGATTACCGCATTCTTTACGCGTAGCTCGGCTGCTAACATTCCAGTCAATATGAACCTTGCCCGCAAACTGGGTCTACACGAAGATACTTATTCGGTGACGATTCCACTGGGTGCGACCATTAATATGGCCGGCGCGGCGATTACAATTAACGTCTTAACGCTTGCAGCCGCGCATACACTCGGTATTGAAGTGACCTTTGCCTCAGCACTGCTACTCAGTTTGGTTGCAACCATTAGTGCCTGCGGTGCCTCTGGTGTCGCTGGTGGTTCATTATTGCTTATACCATTGGCAGCGAGCTTATTTAGCATTCCAAACGATATCGCCATGCAAGTGGTAGCGATTGGCTTTATTATTGGTGTGATACAGGATTCGGCAGAAACGGCGTTGAATTCTTCAACGGATGTACTGTTTACCGCAGCCGCTGATCCAAAATATGCGCGTTAAACGCTAAATATATTATTTGTAAAAAAAGGGTCTCATTTTAGAGACCCTTTTTTTTGTGCTGATTTTTTACGTACTGAATAAAGGGGAAATAAATTATTTTAAAGGATCGATTTCAATTTCAATCACTGGTGTCTGCATGTCTAATTGGCGTTTAAATTGGCGTAATTGTTCGAGCTCATCCAATAACTCAAGTATCAAGCCAATCGCAGGAACACTGGCTTCAAAGTCGCGGCTAAGGCGCGAGGCACGGCGCACTGTCGTCAGCTGATAACCAGTGAACTGCTCACGTTCCGGCACATCATATTCGATGATGTCCTCTTCAATCAATTCGATGACCCATTGGCGCTCTTGGCCACAGGCAGATACCAGCTCATCCAAGCTCATGATAATGTCGGTAAATTCAGGCGAGTGTTTCATAGCTATTATCCTCGTTTGCTCTTTATTTCATCGTTATCGTATGGTCTTCATCTCTATTACAATGTTTCAATGTGAGTAATTTTTGGTGGCCATTAACGACTAATATTGATATCGGCAAAGGCTTGTTTTAGTTGCTCATAAGCTTGGGTCGCAGCCTCAGTGCTGATATCAGGGTTCACGATGTTTAAGGTTAGATACAAATCACCCGCTTGCTTAGCAGGGATACCTTTACCTTTTAGACGTAAATTGCTACCAGACTTGCTGTTCTTAGGTACAGTCACAGCAAGCGTACCAGCTGGCGTACTGACGTTGATTTTTTCGCCCAACGCCGCTTCCCATGGCGCTATATTGACGGTTTGATAAACATCAGCGCCTTCGATACGGATATTGTCTGCATGACGGATTTTTACTTTTAAAAATAAATCGCCATTTTTTCCGCCACCAATACCAGCGGCACCTTGCCCTGCTAGGCGAATTTGCTTGCCATCAGTGATGCCTTTAGGGATTTTAATTTTCAGCGTTTTGTTGTCATACTCGACACTGCCATTCGGTTGACGAATAGGGACATTCAACTTAATGCTGTAGTCATCGCCGTTATAAACGGACGCCAAATCAACCGTAATCTCTGCATGTTGATCTTGACCTTTGCTATCTTGCGAGCCAAAACCACCACGCTGCGATTGTCCACCCGCTGAACCACGTGCACCGCGACCAAATGCCGAAAAGATGTCATCGAAGCGGAAGCCACCATCGCCATAAGCTTCGCCTTCACCAAACTGATCTTTGATATCTTCCCAGCGATAGCCGCCTTGCCCGCCACTTGCAGATTGACCACCAAAACCACCACTTTGACCAGCAAAGGGATTGTCTAACATGGCGTCATATTCGGCACGCTTTTCTTTATCTCTAATGGTTTCGTAAGCATTATTAATCTCAGCAATCTTATTGTCTGCATCTGGATCATCGCTCACATCAGGGTGATATTGACGGACAAGCTTACGGTATCTTTTTTTAATATCTGCAGCTGACGCGTCTTTTTTGACCCCTAAAATGTCATAGTAATTTTTCTCTGCCATGTTTTTGTCCTCAACATAAAAGCATGTTAATGATACTGGTATGCCCATTTTAAACGATATGGTATGGAAATTTATTCGACTGCGACATAACAGGTGGTAACGATAGTCTATCTAATAATGATAGTAATATAAAAATTCAATACCGTTATACAAATATTACCAGTAATAGTGCCGAACAACAGCAGTGTTTAAGTTGTTTGAAGCACTTAATACATTATGATTCGCCTTTGTCACTGCATTGGCATATTTCTCTATAATTCTGGCATTACTATTCTTTGATAGCCACAGACGTCATATCAATTTAACACTCGCCCTAATGAAAAAATAGAGAGTCAAGCCAAAAATACCATTAACAATGTAAATCATTATTTAAAACAATTACATACAGATCACTGGTATTCACTAGCTAGCGTGCATAAATGAGCATTTTGACCTTGGTAGTTCTTTTACAGAACCGTAAGAATATGACAAAGTATGTGTTGTAAAATGAATATATTGTTTATACTCATAGGGAGTATGAATAACATAGGCAAGTGTATCTGTCTATTTTATAAATTGCTTAAAGGTATTAAATGTCTTATTTAATCAAGTCTTTGGTTATCACATTATCACTATTGCTGAGTACCACAGTTTTTGCTGGAAACACCAGTTATTATGGCAGTCAGTTCCACGGTAAACGCACTGCTAGTGGTAGTATCTTCAACATGAACTCTTTGACCGCTGCGCATCGCACGTTGCCGTTTGGTACGAAGGTACAAGTGACCAACAAGAAGACAAAGCAGAGTGTAATCGTAAAAATTACCGATAGAGGCCCTTTCATTCGGGGTCGTATTTTGGATTTATCGAAAGCCGCTGCTGGTCAAATAAACTGTCAGTTATGTACGACCACAATGGAAATACTGTCTTATGGTGATGGTAAATACCGTAAGGAATAACGTAATAAAAAAGGGAGAGCCAGCGCTTTCCCTTTTTTGTGACTGTCTTTATCAAGTAAAAATAGCTTAAAAAACAATCAAAACCTGCTATGTACTATAGCGAACAGCTCTCTACTCAAAACCCGCTTCCATTTCTTCTAATGTCGTCATCAAAAGTAATAGTTTTTCTTCATTGTCACTGTGCTGCTGCTGCAATGCCGTTTGCTCATTAAGTAATAACAGCAAATCAGACTTGCGACCTTCTTCGTACAAATCCGTATCAGCCAGTTTTTCTTCAAGCGTCACGAGCTGCTTATCAATTTTAGCCAATGCCTTTTCTATCTCTTCTATCTCACGGCGAATAGGCGCGGTGAGTTTGCGTTGTTCAGCCGCCAATTTGCGCTGCGCATCTTTACTAAGCGTAGGCGTCGTCGCTTTACTTTCTGATAAATTATTAGGTGCTTTATTACTCACTTGACCATTATCTGTTTCACGTGAAACGAATTTCTTACTCTCTTTTTTACTTTTCTTCTTACTGGTACTTTTATCTGATGAGTTCTCTTGTTTACGCTTTTCTGCCAGCCACTTACCGTAGTCGCTGATGTCACCATCAAACTCCTCGATTTGACCATCATGTACCAAAAACAGCTCATCACAGACGTTGGCAATCAACTCACGATCATGCGAAACCAGTACCACTGCCCCCTCAAATCCTTGCAAGGCGATGGTCAGCGCTTGGCGCATTTGTAAGTCCAAATGGTTGGTCGGCTCATCGAGTACCAGAACGTTCGGACGTTGCCAAACAATCAATGCCAAGGTCAGACGCGCACGCTCGCCACCTGAGAATAGCTCACTCGGCGTATCGATACGCTCACCGCGGAAGTCGAAACTACCCAAAAACGAGCGTAGCATCGCATCAGAGGTTTTACCGGCTAGACGACGCAACATCTCTATCGGTGTTGCCTTGGCATCCAAGATATCCATTTGATGCTGGTTGAAGTAGCCTAATTTCAGGGTATCCGAAACACGATACGTCCCTGTTAATACGCCAAGCTCACCGACCAATGCCTTAATCAATGTTGATTTACCTGCGCCATTCATACCTAGCAAACCAAGACGCGTATCCGGCGTTACTTGCACATTGGCATTATATAGAAGTGGCGTATCGCTATAGCCAATATCCGCTTTGGTCAGCTCAATCAGTGGTGAGCTCATATTTGCTGGCTCATAAAAGCGGAAAGAGAATGGGTTATCCGCCATCATTGGTGACAGCTCAGCCATGCGCTCAAGCTGCTTGATACGGCTTTGTGCTTGCTTAGCCTTACTGGCTTTGGCACGGAAACGACGAATAAAGTCATCCAAATGTGCTTTAGTCGCTTCTTGTTTTTCAAACGCTTGCTGCTGCTGTGCCATACGTTCGTGACGCGTGCGAATAAACTGCTGATAGTTACCGGTATAAAGGGTGATTTTTTGTTGTTCGACGTGCAAGATATGACCAACCGTGGCATCCAAAAAAGCTTGGTCATGCGAGATGACGATGACCAGACCAGTATAGGCATTGATCCAAGTCTCTAACCAAAGAATCGCATCCAAATCCAAATGGTTGGTCGGCTCATCGAGTAACATTAAGTCCGCACGGCTCATCAAGGTTTTGGCAAGGTTTAGACGCATGCGCCAACCACCCGAAAACCCTTCTACGGGTAATTCATGCTGGCTGGTATTAAAACCAAGACCTGCCATGATTTGTGCCGCTTTAGTCGGTGTACGATAGCCATCAATTTCATCAAACTGCTGATGCAATACCCCGATCTGCTCATCACTGACGCTACTCAAATCATTCAAAGAAGCATTAATCTCATACCACTGCTCATCACCGCTCAATACATAATCAATCGCAGACTGCGTCGTAGCGCCGACTTCCTGAGCCATGTGTGCCACATGCCAGCTATCAGGAATACTGACTTCACCTCTATCAAGCGTGACCTCGGTATCTCCTCTGCCCATTCGCGTCAACAATAAGGCAAATAAGGTAGATTTGCCGGTGCCGTTGTTGCCCGTCAAGCCAACTTTGTGGCCCGGATGTAGCTGGAAGCTTGCCCCTGCAAACAACTCACGACCATCACGGCGAACACCAACGTCTTTAAATTCGATCATATAATCTCTTCAACTCAACAGTAATATAAAATATAAGGCAATAAAAAACACACATCTGGCATGTTAACTGGCGGCTATTATTTCAAACGCTTGCCCCATAGGCAAACGATTAAATAACTATTTCAAAACCAAGTGTTTATTCGCACAAAAAGTCTTTCTCTTAGCATGAGTTTATGGGGATAATAACTGCTAGTATCAATCAGCCACCTTCAGCCAGTAGCGTCACTCTTGACAAACGAATCAATACCCCCATTATGATATACTGCGATGAGATAAGTGCCCGTTATCAACCAAATCGTTGTAATGACACAGATATCATATTTATAATGCGCCATTAGTCATACCAATAGCAGCGCCATAATAACAGCACCCAATTGAATCAAACGCCGTGCGTATCTTTATTTGCAACTATTTCATTGCAAACCCTAACTGGACGACCGCATTTGATCCTAGCAACTGAGGTAGATATGAACGAATCAGCCAACCAATTTAATCCAAGCGCCAGCCAGCCAGTAGACCCAACTGTTTTAAGCTTAACCGATAGCGCTGCACAAAAGGTGCGCCGTCTACGTGAAGAAGAAGGCGATAGCGATCTGATGTTACGTGTCTATGTGACGGGCGGCGGCTGCTCAGGTTTTTCTTACGGCTTTAACTTCGCCAATGAGCTGAATGAAGACGATGCCAATTTTGATAATGACGATGTAACCTTGGTCGTCGATTCACTAAGCTATCAGTATTTACAAGGCTCTACCGTTGACTATACTGAGGGATTAGAGGGCGCACGCTTTATCGTCACCAATCCAAATGCCACCACCACGTGTGGCTGTGGCTCATCCTTCTCTATTTAAGTTGGCGAGACGCATGACTTTTGATCAAGATACCTTCCTCGTTAGTCAACGCTATCATAAACAGCTTAACGTCGTACTTTTGAAGCATCTATCTCGTAGGTAGATGCTTCTTGTTTTATGCGTTTTTTAGAAAACAGTAACGCGCTGTTCATAAAATTTTTTATTGAAATACCTATTAAAATCAAGATGAATGAGCGCCTGTAAAGCTTATCGTATTTGTAATTGTCCGTGGTTTTCAGGGCAGCTTTGAGCTAAACTGACGGCATTCTTAATCCAATATTTACCTTCATTATGGTCAAACGCCAGTCGTGTTTTGTGCCGCCATAATAAATAACAATAGATGACTATTATGAGTAATTTTGCGAGTAGCTTTGTGAATTTTGACATTCCTAATTGGTTTGATAGCAAGCATTTAACGGGCATGCTCCGCGGTATCGAAAAAGAAGGGCTGCGCGTAAGACCCGATGGCTACTTGGCTCAGACACCGCATCCAGCCAAACTTGGCTCAAAGCTCACCCATCCGTTTATCACAACTGATTATTCAGAAAGCCTACTTGAGCTAATTACTGACCCCAAAACCTCACCAAAAGAGACGCTAAACATGCTGCGTCAGTTGCATGTATTGGTCTATCAAGCCATGCCTGAGGGTGAGCTGATGTGGCCGCTGTCTATGCCTTGTATGCTGTCATCGAATGATGAAGACATCCCACTGGCTGATTATGGCAGCTCTAATACAGGTAAGCTCAAGACGCTATACCGTAGCGGGCTTGGTATCCGCTATGGTCGGCGCATGCAAACGATTGCAGGTTTACATTATAACTTGTCTTTTGGTGATGGACTATTTGAAGTCTGGCAAGCTGAAATGCCTGCTGCACAAGCGCAAACGCTGACAGAATTTAAAAACGAAAAATACTTAGGGCTTATCCGTAACTTTAAGCGGCTGACCAGTTTGGTACTGTATTTACTGGGTGCTAGCCCTAGCGTTTGTCCTTGTTTCTTAGCTGGTCGTGAGCATGATTTAGAGCTGCTAAACGACTCAACCTACTATAAGCCTGCTGCCACCAGCCTACGTATGGGCAAGCTTGGTTATACCAATAGTGTGCAAGAACAGCTCGATATTCGTTATAACTATCTGCCAGAGTATGTCGATGGACTGCGCCGTGCGATTCAGACTCCGCACGAAAGCTTTGCCAAGCTTGGCTTAGATGATGCCGATGGCAACCCTATCCAAATCAACAATCATATTTTACAAATAGAAAATGAATACTATAGCCCTATTCGTCCCAAACAAATCGCGATGAGCGGCGAGACACCGACCGAAGCATTAGAGCGCCGCGGTATCGCCTATGTTGAGTTCCGTGCAATCGATCTAGACCCTTATAGCGATGTCGGTATTCGTCTATCTAGCGCCTGTTTCTTAGAGGTCATGGCGCTGTACTGTCTGCTGAGCGACTCACCTGATCTATTACCTGAGGAAGAAGAGACCTTAGCCATCAATCTTGAGCGCGTGGTAAACGAAGGTCGCCGCGAAGGCTTACACATTATAAACAACGGCGAAGAGCAACTGCTTGAGAGCTGGATGCTGGTGCACTTAGAACGTATGCAACCACTTGCCGCGCTACTTGATGCGCATTATGGCGGCAACGATTACCGAGCAGCAGTCGCGTTAATGCAAGGGAAAGCAGGGCACTCAGAATCGACCATTTCAGCACAAGTGAACTCTGATAGTCAGCGTTTAGGCAGCTTATGGCAGCTTGGCTTTACCTTGGCGCAGCAGCATCGTGAGTCTTTATTACAGCAAACGCTTAGTCCAAACACTCAAGCCAAATATGAAGTGTTGGCAGAAAAATCAATATTACAGCAAGCTGAGATTGAAAAAGCCGAAACTGAAGATTTTATGGAATTTTTACAGCAATATCGCTAAGCTTTGATTGCTGAGTTTTGAGTACTAAATTCTGACCGCCACTTAACGTGTATAGATGACTACTTTATAAGAGTAACTGCCCGATGCTAAAGCTGACCACTTACCGCAATTTGCAAATATTTTTGGTGATAATAGCCGTAATAGGTATGAGTTTTGCGCTGTTTTTTTTACAGCGCTATATGGGATTTTCGCCTTGCCCATTGTGTATTTTTCAGCGTATTGGCCTCATAATCATGGGCAGTTTTGCTTTGATAGCCGCATTATTCAACCCTAAATCTAAGGCAGTTAGACTGGTATTGTGGCTTGGTAGCTTAGCAGGTATCGGCTGGGCGACCACCGTGGCTGGACGACATGTTTGGCTACAGCATCTGCCTGCCGATCAAGTACCTTCTTGTGGTCCGGGGCTGGATTATTGGTTAGATACGCTACCGATTTTGCAAGTATTTAAAGAAGTTTTTGCAGGTTCTGGCGAATGTGCCTCTGTTGAGTGGACATTTATGGGTCTGAGTATTCCTGAACAATCTTTGATTCTATTTAGTCTGCTATTGGTGGTACACGTGTTGATATTATGGCGCATTTTACGACCTGTTGCCCCTAGCCGCCTTGCTTGATAGCGAATTAGCCCCTACGTTGCTTTTTGCTATATCCTTTGTTTTTGCTAGATCCATTTTTCCAAACGAACAGGCGTGTTTATTACTAAACGTCTGTTCTTTAATGAGCCACTATTAAATATCTCCGATAATTTTTGTTCGTCATATCTATCAATGTTAAACCATTATTCTTAGCTCTTGGCTAAACCTATCATAACAAAAAGGCCACAGAGATATCTTTAACCTTTGATATCTTGACACAGTTTATTTGCTTTTTGATGGGTAAAATAGCGTTTTAAATATCCATCACTGTTGACTGATTGGCGATAGGCTACCGATAGCTTCTTCTCGCCGCCTAGCCTCAGATGGCACTTGTAGTCTCGTAGTCTTCTACTCTAATTTAAACATTTATACTTCCTATTATCCTTCCTTTTTGACAACGTATTGAGTTGTCGATAGTGTCGATAATCTTTGGAATGACTATTAAAAAACTGTTTTTTGGTGTGACCATGATATATTTTTTGCCTACTTGTTCTAACACGCTAACTATCCTCAAACGCGGTGGTCGTTGTTTGCTAGCGCTGCCCCTCTGTGTGCTGCTCATCGGCTGTGATAGTACCTCGTCTAGCGGCGATAAAGGTATGACGACTAAGGTCGCCCCTATCGATCATGTAGAAGAGAACAGCGCACAAGCTAGCGCAGAGAACTTGTCAGAGACCAATCTATTAAATGCGGGTAGTGAGCTAGATAAAGTGTCAGAAGGACAATCGCTGATTGCGGCTGCCCAATCGAGTAACGGTGCATATCCACATCAATCGCTGACACGCTCAGAGCCGCGTAATGGCACGTTACAAGCCACGTTAATGGGCGATTATGGTGGCATGGTACCCTGTAAATCTTGTGATAGCACGGATATTACATTGAATTTATTCGCTGATGGTTCAGTGCTAAAAACCAGTATAGATAACAATCCCGAAATGCCGAATGCACCCCTGTTTGAGCCTGGTGTTTATCGTCAAGACAATGATATGATTACGATTGTCTATGAAGACAAAAACATTGAAGCGTATCATATTCAAGACAATCATCTTGTCTTAATGGATGAACATAAAAAACCTAACAATGACTATACCCTGTCGCGTAAATAATAAAATAGCGGCATAAACATTTAGATGCTCTAAATTTTAGGTGCTCTGAATATAGTGATGCTCAATGAGCAAAACCATCCTTTTAATAACGCCTACTTGTTGGGCGTTTTTTATTGGTCATCATGCGGTGTTTACTTTACAATAAGTGCTCGTTTTCGACGCTGCTATTTGGCGATCCTATGCTGTTTTTGTGACAGAATATAGTGTCGAAGCAATATAAAGTAGAGGTAAGGCAAGCGGGCGTCAATAGTACGTTTGGTACATGAAGCACGGTTAACATCGTCACCATTTATAATATTTTAATTATAGCCAAGACTGATGATCATTAGGTTGAGCGTATCCTAGAATAAACCACGGTTAATATCGGTAACTTTTGGGATAATGCTCCATTTTTATTCTTTTAATTTAAGCTCGTACGGAACGTCTATGCATATTCATATTCTTGGTATTTGTGGTACTTTTATGGGCTCACTGGCATTGCTAGCGCGCGAGCTTGGACATACGGTCACGGGCTCAGATGCCAACGTTTATCCGCCGATGTCCACCCAACTGGAAAACGCGGGCGTGACCATTGAGCAAGGCTATCTGGTAGAGCATTTACAACCAGCACCAGATTTAGTCGTCGTTGGTAATGCCATGAAGCGCGGTATGGATGTCATCGAATATATGCTGGACACAGGTCTACGCTATACCTCAGGACCACAGTTTTTATCTGAGCAGGTATTACAATCGCGTCATGTGATAGCCGTTGCCGGTACTCACGGTAAAACCACAACGACGACTATGCTCGCTTGGATATTGCACTATGCGGGTATCGACACTGGGTTTTTAATCGGCGGTGTGCCACTGGTTGATACCACTGATGAGCATTTACAGCACGTCTTCGCTCACAGCAGTTATTTGGGTGCGGATAAAATTGATAATGACGATTCGGTAAATACTGGCTATTTCGTTATCGAAGCGGATGAATACGATTCTGCATTTTTTGATAAGCGTTCAAAGTTCGTTCATTACCGTCCGCGTACGGCTATTTTAAACAACCTAGAATTTGATCATGCGGATATTTTTGCGGATCTTGAGGCTATTCAGACCCAATTCCATCATATGGTGCGCATGATTCCAAGTACGGGCAAAATCATTATGCCCACAGCGACTGCCAGCTTAGAGGAGACGTTAGCGAAAGGGGTTTGGACACCCGTTTGGCGGACCGCAGTATTGAATTCAGCGGCAGATAATACCCACGCAAAAGATAAGCATGTGAAAGATAGTAGCGATTGGCAGGCTGAGCTTATCAGCGAAGATGGTGGTCAATTTGCGGTTAGTTTTGCGGCTGATATTGCTGATGAAGAAGCCACGGGAGTCGTCGATTGGTCGATGAGCGGCATGCATAATGTGAATAACGCCTTGGTTGCTATCGCAGCGGCTTATAACATCGGCGTCAGTGTAAAAACTGCGTGCGCGGCGTTATCAGCATTTGCTGGCATTAAACGTCGGATGGAGCTGATTGGCGATGTCAATGATATCTTAGTCTTTGATGATTTTGCCCATCATCCTACAGCCATTACTACTACTTTAGATGGTGCCAAGAAGAAACTGGTGAACAGACGCATTTGGGCGATTATTGAACCACGTAGTAACACCATGAAAATGGGCATTCATCAAGACAGCTTGGCTGAGTCTGCTGCTCTCGCCGATCATACCTTATGGTATGAGCCGACAGGACTGGAGTGGGGTTTAAAAGAAGTCATTGAAAATGCCAATAGCGCAAATCCTAACATGGGTAACCAACAGGTGCTCTCTAGTATCGATGCTATCATCAAGCATATCGACACGCACGCAAAAGCGGGTGACGCCATTGTGATTATGTCGAATGGCGGTTTTGAAGGTATTCATCAACGCTTATTAACTGCGCTACGTAATAAAGCCACTTAATAAAGCTACGCAACAAATAATCTAGCTGGTCTAGTTCTAGTGTCAAATAAGAGCGTTGCTTATAGTCAGTTCTTTTTAAATAAGATACAATCGTTTTAAAACAAGCGAAATGGCA
>NZ_JADQAK010000030.1:0-34667 GCF_022129285.1 Psychrobacter sp. Ps4 | reverse complement strand
TGCCTAAGCTATTTCAGGATATGGGCTGTATTTATTTTATTGTGAACTGACTATATCAAGAGCAGCTAAAAGTTATTCATGATAAGAACGATCAGTTAGATATTCTTCTAGGTGATGCCGCAAGTAGAGTGATTGTTTCAGAATATGCGCTTAGTGCAGAGCAAGAAAGGAAAGCTGAAAATTGGCTGAGAAGGGGATCAATTTTTTGCATGGCACTCATTGTTGGTATAGCAGGTTATTCGTTCATAGAGTCGATGCACCAAAGCTTCGACCTTTCTAATGCTCTTTTACGATTGGCATTAGTGTTCTTATTATCTGTGCTAGCTGCCTACTTAGCGCGTGAGTCTACTAAGCATCGTCAGCAACAGTATACACACCTTCAAACATCACTAGATTTGAAAGCTATCAATCCTTATATAGCCTCGTTACCTGAAGAAGAGCAACATAAAATAAAATCAGAAATTGCTCAAAGAATATTTGCCCCTAAAGATTTTCAATCTATAAGTAATGAGTCTTATCCAATTAATTCTCAAGAAGTCATCATGGCACTTATTTCAAAGTTTGGAAATGATAAGGATAAATAAGCCAACTAAGCATACATAGAAAATATCCTTTCAATACTGCATCACGATAAGATTTGTTCTAACATTTAGCTAAGAAATCTTAATCCAGATGTTTTCAATGCCCATACCATCTCAACAAAGGCGCGGCTATTAGTCAAAGGCTCGCCATCGATGATGAGGGCGTAACCTGAACCATCAATCCATAAAAACACAAAGCTGGTCTCAGGAATCAATAAGTCAACTTGTTGAAAAAACGAGATGGCTTGGCTTTCGACCGCCCAGCCGCGTTGTTTTTGGCGAATCATAAAACCTGAAAAGTCAGCAGCTGCAACACTTAGCATGTCCGCTTCTTCTTGGCTGTAACCGATTCGTGCTAGGCAAAACCCTTCATCAGAGCCAATAGCGGCACGGCGTTTACCGGATAAGCTGGCAACCACATACGGTAAAAACTGGTCCAACGGCAGATTGGGTGCGGGTAACAACAAAGACAGCTTTTCAATCCAGCCGTGTTCTATAAAGCTCTGTAGCCATTCGTCAGAATAACGCTCAAGCCAATCAGCGGCGAGCAACGTCTGCCCATAGGACATTAAGTCTTGTAATGACAGCTGTTCATCAGTGGGCTCACTTTGTGAAAATGCCTCAAAAATACCGGCTGGAGTGAGGGTTAGATACGTTTTATCAGCATTTAAGTAAGAGGACATAGCGGCTACCATTGTGATGAAAGGGTTAAATCGGCGATAAATTAGGTCTTGATGGTCTGATCAAGATGCTGTTGACAGTTGTTCCAGCGCTCATCGAACTGCCAGTCGCTTTTACCCAAGCGAAACCATACTAACGAGAAGGCAAGTCGATCATTGCGAGCGATACAGTGAGCAAAGAATTCGTTTTCGATCTGCTCAATCGTGCCCCAATCCTTATCTTCATGCGCCTGCATGAGCTCAGCGGTGATGTCTTTGGATATTTCTTTGGCATCATCGCTACTGATAAGCAATCGCTGTTTTTGCTCATTGAGAGACGGCGATATCAGGACACTCCAGCGAGTCGCCAGCATACTATTGCGTTGAATATATCGCTTCTTACTAATACAATCGCGAAACCCTTGCTGGACATGAGGGTACAAGCGATCTTTAATACGCGTAAACAGATTATTTACATCGTAAGGAATGTCATACCAACAGCCATAAAAAAAGTCTGCGACGGCACCTTGTAGCGGCTCTTTTTCGGTTAAAAGTAATGCGGCATTGATACGTTGTTCATGAAAATGACGGTTATTGGGTGCCAAAAACACTTTACGCGAATATAAACGAAATACTCGGCGCGCCTCCATCTCATTTTCTTTGATAAGGTCTAAATCAGACATAATAGTGTCCTTTAAGTCATAGTGTCTATTATATGGCTAACAGCTTATGGCTAATATCGTATGGTCAAAATGATATAGCCACTATTGAGCGACAATAGGCTATGACTTCACTAAGCGAAACGGTGCAACGTGCCAATTAATAATTAATAATTAATCAAGTAAAGTTTGCATCAAATCTATCATAAATTCAGCATCTTCTTCGTCCATGGCTTCAAACCCTTGAGGCATGCCAAGTTCAGCCAATGCTTCTTTACCATCGTCATCATTATGCAAGTTCAGGATCGCATTCATGAATATTTCTGTATCAGGAAAGCCATCTTTAATCAGTAATACATGGCTAATATCTGCCAAATCACTTTCGATTAGCACTGACAGCTGAGTTTTGGTCAAGCGTGAAAAGCTATGAAAAATCTCTGCTAAGAAGAAGGCCGCTTGAGCATCACCTTTGATGACTTTACGGGCAGCTGCCTGATAAGTCTCAGTGATATCCCAGTTAAGATCAGACTCTTCTATATCCACAGCTTCTAGCAAGCGTAAGCCAATCAGCTTAACATCACGGTTGTCTGCCATTGCTACGGTCGCACCCGCTTTAATGTCTTCTAAGCGCTTGATATCACTGTTTGCCGCAGCAGCAATGACCATCTCATCCGATTTGCCAATAGGGCGAGCAACAGCGTGATAGCCTTGTTCACGGATCAAAGTAGCTGCATCAAATGGGTTGGCATAGATAACTTGAATGTCACCTGCCTCAATGATTTGTTCTTGTTCAGCATGTGAGGTAGGTATGTTTAGATGCATATTTAGGTTGGCACGTTTTTGAATCAAAATATTAAACATGTGCCAGCCTGCAAAATGCTCAGGAGAAAAATCAGGGGCGATTAACATATTGTGTGTCGTCATGATTTAGCCTTCCTCATTTTGATTCATTTGGGCATACTGAGCCATAGCCGCTTCGATTTTGCTACGTGATGGCTTACGGCGTACCGAGGTATAACCCACTGTTTCGCCGCGACGAATGTTTGGCACAACGGTCGCATAGACCCAATAGTGACTACCATCTTTGCATAAATTCTTAACGTAGCCATGCCATTTTTGTCCAGCCGCTGCGGTATCCCACAAATCTTTATAAGCGGCTTTTGGCATATCAGGGTGGCGCAAAATAGATTGTGGCTGACCAATAAGCTCATCAACGCTGTAGCCACTGATTTCGACAAAAGCATCATTGACGTGAGTCAGCATACCATCCAAATCGGTGCGCGATACAATCAGCTTGCCATCAGGATAGGGGCGTTCAATACCAGTATCATAGACAGTCCGTGATGTACCATCATAATAAGTCAGAGTAATCTGCTCAGCGGGCATATCAGGCTTATGTGCATCAGGGATTGGAGAACCCATCGTAATCTCCTTTATTTATCGTTATATTTATAATGATTAAAAAGCCAATCTGGTGTGGTAGTTGTCGATAACATCATGTTGCCTTTCAGCTCAGTCGTCGTCCCAATATTTATCAGGCTATTATTCCATACAAATAATGTGTGCCATCTTAAATATTTTTTATGAGACAGTCACTTTATTTTGATTTAAAGTCATATTTGTCAGTCGCGCTATGTGCTATATGGCGTTAAATAATAAAAAATGTGTTATCGACAAAAATCCAAATTTACCAATTAGATAAGTTTTGCAAGGGCTTCTGAGGCACGCTTGATATCTAAGAATATCAAACCAAGTTTTGCATTCGGTTTTGCCATAATAGTAAGTACCGCTTCATCTCCAGATGAGGTCATAATCACGTAGCCTTTTTCACCTTGAATCATAATACGATCGATACTACCACGTGCCAACTCACGACCTGCGCGGTCACCCAATGACAATAAAGCCGCTGACATAGCGCCAACACGGTCTTCATCAACGCCCGTTGGTAGTGCTGAGGCAATCATCAGACCATCGTTAGAAATAAGGGCAGATGCTTCAACATCGGCTGATGAGCTGTTTAGGTCTTCCAAGATTTGCTGGAATGAATCTGTACGCATATAGTTTTCTCTATGACGGGTTATTCAATTGATCAAATAACAGTGAGTAATGGTGGAGAATAAATGTTGACTAAGTCGGCTATTATAAACCCTTGCTGTTAATATTGATATACATCGGCTCAAGCAAAAAGCCAAGTTTTTGGGTTTTTTATACCGTTTGGTGCTGATTATTGACCTTTCCTCTTTACTTAACGGTTATCAATACACAAATTTCCATTAATATTTGATTTATTTACTGATTAGGAAAACGAAGATTTTTTAGTAATACAGGACTATTTTTAGCACAATCAACGAGATCTGTAAGCTCATCAGTCGGTGTCTCAAGGTGCTATGCAAAGGCGCACTCTAGACTGTGCCAATAAAAATCGCTTATAACTTTTCATGATGGTGATATTTACTAGACTTATACGCCTCAAAAATGATATATATTATGAGATAAAAAATGTTCTTGTCTCTGAATGTGGCGTCTAGGCATAAATTCAGTCAGCTTTTTTAATCCCATTTGTCTCTACACAAGCCAGCGTGTCGGGGCAATTTCAGTTTTACACCAGTGTCTACAATCCTCTCGTTTGTTGTCATACGACGTGACATCGGTGTAAGTAAGCACGTTCACCATTTTTACCCTAAGGAAAAGATATGAGTATCAGTCAGGCCATCGAAAAAGTCGAAGCGCGTTATGCCCATCAACCTGAATTCGTTCAAGCGGTAAAAGAAGTTGCAATTACGATTGCGCCGTTATACGACGCCCACCCAGAATATGATACTTTTAAAATATTTGAGCGCCTCGTTGAGCCTGACCGCGTTATTGCTTTTCGTATTAACTGGGAAAATGACCAAGGTGAAGTTCAGGTTAACCGCGGCTGGCGTGTCCAGTTCAGCAATGCATTAGGTCCTTATAAAGGTGGCGTGAGATTTCATCCGACTGTCAACCAATCTGTTTTGAAGTTTTTAGGCTTTGAGCAAATATTCAAAAACGCTTTGACTGGATTGCCAATGGGCGGCGGTAAAGGTGGCTCTGATTTTGATCCCAAAGGCAAAACAGACAGTGAAATCCGCCGTTTTTGCTATGCCTTTATGCGTGAGCTACATCACTATGTGAATAAAGACATCGATGTGCCCGCTGGTGACATTGGGGTGGGTGGGCGTGAAGTCAGCTATATGTTTGCTATGTATAAGAATTTAACGCACGAATACGGCGGCGTTTTGACCGGTAAAGGCGTTGGCTTCGGTGGCAGTTTGATGCGTACTGAGGCGACAGGTTATGGCGCGGTGTATTTCTTAGAAAACATGCTTACGGCGCAAAATGACGATATCAAAGGTAAGAGAGTATTGGTTTCAGGTGCTGGTAACGTCTCATTACATGCTGCTGAAAAAGCCCATATGCTGGGCGGCATCGTCGTCACTGTGTCAGACTCACAAGGGACTTTGTATGATGAAGCGGGTCTAAATCAAGAAAAAATTGATTGGCTCAAGGCGCAAAAAGCAAAAAGCAAACCGTTGGCTGAGTACGTCGATGTTTATGGTGGAGAGTGGTTTGCGCAGCAAAAGCCGTGGCAATTCAAAGGCGACATCGCGATTCCATCAGCGACGCAAAACGAAGTCAATGAAGAAGATGCCAAGCTCATGGTTGAAAATGGCATCACATACGTTGTCGAAGGTGCTAACATGCCATTGACTGCTGAAGCCATCGACTATATTCGTTTGCACCGGGTGCATTATGCCCCAGGTAAAGCCGCCAACGCGGGCGGTGTAGCAGTCTCTGCACTTGAGATGTCACAAAACTCAGTCCGTCAGTATAAGAGCTTTGAGCAAATCGACTTGCGCCTCAAAAATATCATGCGAAATATCCATGACTGCGCAGCTGACGCCTCAGAACAGTATGGTCAAACAGATAATGGCTATATCAACTATATGGCTGGTGCAAATATCGTTGGCTTTAAACGAGTTGCTGATGCATTGGTCGCTTACGGTATTTTAAACTAAGCACTTTTATCATAGCCACCTACTAACGAATAACGCGTCTGTTTTAACGATAGGCGCGTTTTTTATGAATTAACCCTACCGTGAATAGTCAAAGTGGTTTTTATGAAGCGATACGATTGACCTATTGATAATGTGTGTTTTTTAAAAGATAATAATTTTAGAACACTCAATAAGATTAATTTTGTGGAGACCGTTATGAGCAAGATTTTCAAGCCATTTTCGCTAACGACTTTGGGTACTCGTGTTGCAGTAGTAGTGGGTGCCGCTATGTTGACTACGACAATCTATGCATCTACACAGCAACCGCTAGCAAGTGAGGTGCAAGCCGCCAAAGCCAGTAGAATAAGCTTACAACAAGCAATAAATATTGCGGCGAAAAAGTCATCTGGTCTATTGATGAGTGCCAGCTTTGATCACGATGATGATAAAGCGCAAGGCGGTGTGTATGAGATGGAATTTGTAACCAGTAGCCGAAACTATGAAATCAAAGTCGACGCCATGAATGGTAGAGTGATCAGTACGGATGTGGAACGATTAGACAGTGATGATCTGGTAGATTATAAGGCGCTTAAACAAGCGAAGATTGATGTTAAACAGGCAATGAAAATTGCTGAAAAACAATCGGGCGGGCGTGTTATCGAGATTGAGTTTAAAAACGACCGAGATTATAGTGATCATGCGTCCTATTATGAAGCTGATATCCTCAAAGGTAATAGTATCGTTTGGCTAAATGTTGATGCCAATACTGGCAGCGTATTCAACAATAAATTTAAGAAATAGCTAAATTAGATAGATAGATAGACAGACAGGTATCGCTAATAGTCGTTTTTCTTACTACTCAGTTTTTTGAAAATGGGATAGCAAAGCTGTGCATTTATTTTTAAAAAAGCCCCAATCATTCAATGACTGGGGCTTTTTTAATGTGAGTAGTTAGATAAGTTCGCTATACCGTCTCACGCCACTTGCCTTGAACCATAATGCCGTTAATAGGGTTTAGTCCCATCTGATAAGCCAAATCCGCAGGGCGGGCGATATCCCATAGGACTAAATCTGCATCACAGCCAATCTCTATTTTGCCTTTATTAGACAATCCCAGCGCTTGTGCTGCATAAACAGTTGCCCCTGCCAGTACCTCTTCAGTGGTTAAGTAAAATAGCGTACAGCCCATGTTCATCGCAAGCAATAATGAGGTAAGCGGTGAAGTGCCAGGATTACAATCAGTAGAAATAGCCATGGGTATTTGGTGTCTTCGTAATGCCTCGATAGGTGGCAACTTGGTATCCCGCAGGGTATAAAATGCACCGGGCAATAGAACTGCAACGGTATCACTGGCCGCCATTTTTTTGATGTCGTCTGCTGATAAATGCTCTAAATGGTCGCTTGATAACCCTTTATATTCGGCAACCAATGCACTTCCGCCTATGTCAGATAATTGCTCAGAGTGCAGTTTAACTGGAATGTTTAATGAGCGCGCGACTTCAAAAACGCGTCTGATTTGCTCAGTGCTAAAGGCAATATTTTCACAAAAGCCATCGACCGCATCGACTAAGCCTTCTGCATGCAAGATTGGTAGCCACTCGCACACTTGCTCGATATAATCATCCGAGCGGTCCTGCATGTGAGACTTGTATTCAGGTGGCAAGGCATGCGCCGCTAGATAAGTGGTACTCACATGGATATTATATTTTTCACCAAGCTGGCGAGCAACCGTGAGCATTTTGCGTTCAGTATCTAAATCTAAGCCGTAGCCCGATTTGATTTCGATACTGGTGACGCCTTCTTTCATGAGTGCTATTAAGCGTTTCTCACTTTGTGCAAATAGCGATTCAATATTGGCAGCGCGGGTGGCAGTGACAGTTGAGACGATACCGCCACCTTGTGCCGCAATGTCTTGATAACTAGCGCCTTGCAAACGTGCCTCGAACTCATTGCTGCGATTTCCACCATAGACGATATGCGTATGGCAATCGATAAGCCCTGGGGTAATCCACTTGCCATTTACATCTGTGATTTGATGATCTTGATAGTTAGGCAGATGAGCAGTGACTTGATCCTGTGTACCAACCCAAGCGATTTTGCCACTTTTAATACCGATGGCCGCATTATGCAATTGACCATATGGGATGCTATTAGCGTGCTCATTTGTATCATCACCTGCATCGATGCTAAAACCCTGTTGCGCTGAAAAGGTGGCTAGATTGGCATTGATAATAAGGTGATCAAACGATGTCATAATAGATGCATCGATTGTCTTATTCTTAGAATTCTCTGATTCATTCATAATATGCTCCTAATTATTGGGAGGCGAGTGACGTGTGTTTGTAAGATCTTGGTGTGTAAGACCTAAGCGACAAGTAAATGCTGTTCTATAATAGTGGCCAGCAATCGACCAGCGACCTTGCAGCTACGCCCATCAATATCAAAGGCAGGATTAATCTCGGCAATGTCTACCATTTTTACCTTGCCCGATACCATGATAGTTTTTACCATGCGCTCAACGAAACCCAGCTCAATACCATAAGCAGCTGGGGCACTCACACCGGGCACAACACTGGCAGAGAAGCAGTCCATATCGATAGTTAGATACACGATATCGACCTTATCGATAAAGCTTTTGACCTGCTCAGCAAGCGTGTCCCAAGGCTGATAATGACAGTCTTCATCACTGATAACATGCACACCCAATTGCTCAGCGCGATCGAAAAGCGCAGCGGTGTTAGATAAACGACTTACGCCAATACAGCAATAGTTAAATGGCTGACCATGTGCGTCAAGATGCTCGGAAATTTGGCGAAACGGTGTACCAGAAGTCGCCACATCAGATTGACGAATATCAAGATGGGCATCGAAATTAATAATCCCGATAGTAGGCACTGTGTTTGTGCTGACAGTTGTATCGCTTGTATTTTCTAATGCCTGCCATAGTCCCAAAAAGCTGCCGTAAGCGATGGCATGATCACCGCCCAATCCGATAGGCAAACCGCCTTGCTTGACGATAGCGCTCACTTCCTCAGCATATTTAATCTGAGCTTGTTCAAGAGTATTCGTGGCAAAGTCATCATCGTCGTGACAATGAATGTCACCAGCATCACCCAATAAGGTTGATAATTGTCCATCAAAGCGCTGTTGCAATTCAGCGATGACTGGCAGCGTAGCAAATGCTCGACGAATTAATGGCGGGGCTGCTCTAGCACCCACGCGGCCTTGATTACGTCTGACCCCTTGATCACATGCAAAGCCAATTAGCCCAATATTTTGACTCTCATAAGGCTGAGCAAGCTGATACCAATAGCGGGCGCGTGCCGTCTCAAATGGCTCTGCACGACCTTTCCACTGGGTCATATCAGCAGGTGTATGGCTAATACGTGTGGTAGTCGTTGCTGTTGTTGTCGCTATTGTCATCGCTGTTCTCCGTTCGCCGGCTACTATTTATTTAGACTCATACCAGTTGCTGCGTAGTGACTGCCAATGTTCAGCAAGCGTACCGCCTAATACCAATTGCTTGGCTGCCTCGATATCAGGGGCAAGGTAGCGGTCTTTATCATAGAAAGTCACCTTCTCACGCAGTTTCTTATGTGCCACTGTTAAAGGCTCTGAAGTCTCTAATCCGCGATGAAAATCAATCCCTTGACCGGCAGCCAATAGCTCAATACCGATAATGGTGGCAGTATTCTGTGCCATCTCGTATAGGCGGCGTGCGCAATAGGTCGCCATCGATACATGGTCTTCTTGATTGGCAGAGGTTGGGATACTGTCGACACTGCCTGGGTGAGCGATAGATTTATTCTCTGATGCCAGCGCGGCTGCGGTCACATGGGCGATCATAAAGCCTGAGTTCACCCCAGCATTGTCGACCAAGAACGGCGGTAGGCCACCTGACAGCGTCGCATCGATTAGCAAAGCGACACGGCGCTCAGACATCGAGCCAATCTCGGCGATTGCCAAGGCCAGAATATCAGCGGCAAAAGCGACTGGCTCAGCATGGAAGTTACCACCTGAAATAGCGACTGGGCCATCTTCATTATTAAAAATAAGTGGGTTGTCGGTCACCGCATTGGATTCGATTAGTAGCGTTTTACCTGCTTGATTGATGATATCAAGACAGGCACCCATGACTTGCGGCTGACAACGCAGGCAGTAAGGGTCTTGTACGCGATCGTCTTGTTCGCCATCATGCGAGGCGCGAATCGCACTGCCTTTGATCAGTTGACGATGTGCTTTGGCGATTTCAATTTGACCATGATGGCCACGTACTTCGTGAATACGCGCATCAAATGGCGAATCCGATCCTTTGGCCGCATCAATTGACAGGGAGCCAACGATAGTCGCTGTCTCCAGCAAGTCACGCGCTAAGAAATAACCCCGTAATGCCAATGCGGTTGACACTTGAGTACCGTTGATAAGTGCAAGACCTTCTTTGGCTGCAAGAGTAATAGGCTCAAGTCCATGCTGGGCTAGCGCGTCTGTTGCAGGCACTTTTTCGCCAGCGACAAACACGTCACCTTCACCCATCATTGCAAGCGTCATGTGTGATAAAGGCGCTAAATCACCAGAGGCACCAACAGAGCCTTTAGCCGGAATGTTTGGCGTGATTTGATTATTGATTAAGGCAAGTAAGCTGTCCACTACCTCGCGGCGTACGCCTGATACACCTTGTGCTAGGCTGGCCACTTTCATCACCATAATCAGTCGTACCACGCTGGCAGGAAGTGCTTCACCAGTGCCTACTGAGTGAGAAACAATTAGGTTACGCTGAAGTAGCTCAAGCTGATCATCACTGATACGGGTCTTTGCTAACAAGCCAAAACCAGTATTGATGCCATATGCGCTTTTGTCTCGGGCGATAATCGTACGCACATCTTCGTGTGAGGCATCGATGGCCTCATAAGCACTCTCAGGTAATGTCAATATGACAGGTTGCTCATAGATATCACGTAGCATCTTAAAGCTAAGCTGGCGAGGGTGTAGGGTTAATTGTTTGATATCGTTCATAGGGTGATCCTAGTATTGTAAGACATATGGGTTATATTATTTTTGATTCATGTCTTTGTTGAAATGACGTTTTTTAAATGTTTTTAGTTAACGTAATACCTGTTATTAAATTTGTTTCTTTAGCCAATCCAGTTGAAGTACATGGCTAGATGTCCGAATGCCGCAGCCAATAAAATACTGAGTACCACACGCTCAAACCAGATAATGACCATTTTGCCGACAGATAATGGTATTTCAGTGGCAAGCACACAAGGAATCATGGCAGAGAAAAACAACACGCTGCTAATAGAGATGACCCCTGCAACATAGCGAGTCAATATATCAGCCTCACTGAGGAGTAGTGCTGGCAAGAACATTTCAGCCAATCCCGCTGACATACCTTTGGCGGCAACCAGAGGCTCTGGTAAGCCGCTAAGCCATGTAAATGGATAAAGAAGCAAGCCTAAAGCATCGAATACAGGCGTATACTTTGCTAATATCAATCCTGTCAAGCCAACCGCGATGATAGAAGGCACAATCGCCGCTGCCATCGTCAGCCCATCGCGAAAGTTAGACCATAAGATTTGTTTTAGGTCAGTGGCACGGCGCGAAGTGGACAAACCTAAATCAAATGCTGCCGCCAGACGTGTACCACGTCTATGGTCTAAAGCGGGACGTTCAACGCTATCATCAACAAGGCTAATGGGTGGAATACGAGCAGTAATCGCAGTAACGATAAAGGTAATCACTAGCGTAGACCAAAAAAATAGGTTCCAAAACTCCATCAGACCAAGCGTTTTGGCAACAATGACCATAAATGCCGCTGATACGGTCGAAAATCCAGTCGCAATGATAATGGCTTCGCGCGCTGAATATTGCTTTTGCAAATACACGCGATTAGTAATGAGCAGCCCGATAGAGTAGCTACCAACAAAGGATGCGACCGCATCAATCGCTGATGAACCTGGGGTTTTCCAGATAGGTTTCATGATCGGCTGCATGAGCACACCGACCATCTCGAGCAAACCAAAACCCACCAAAAATGCTAAAATTAATGCCCCAAGCGGTACAATCATACCGACTGGTAATGCCAGTTTTTCAAACAAAAACGGCAGCATGTCCTTTTCCATCATAAAGGCAGGCGCTATGTCAGCCACATACATTACTGCCAGTATCAGACCAATGATTTTAAAAGCAGTCATAATCATGTGGGTAATGTTTTTACGCCATGAGCCGTCTATAAATGGCTTGCTTACCCCAAAGATCATCAGTAAAAACAACAACGTCACAGACAATGTATGCTGCTGATTGACCAGATAAGTTGCCCCATGATCGAACAAAATCGTGCTTTTCTCACCAATGGTAAATGGCACAAAAAACATGACCAAACCGATAGCACTAAAGACTATCAACTGCAGTAACGCTACAGGTTTAGACAGTAGTGCTTCAGTTGGTGTCGCTGCTGCATCCTTGAGATTTAGTGTCGTATTTTGCTCAATCATATTATCCTCCTTGATAAAATGTCGATGATATCCGTATGTCAAGTAATCACTTATAAGGACAAAGGTTATGCTACTTAATCATCGGCAGATTTAGACCATAATCTTTGGCTGTTTTGATCGCCAGCTCATAGCCTGCATCGGCGTGACGCATGACGCCTGAGCCGCAATCATTGACCAGTACCCGCGCCAAGCGTTTGGCTGCAGCATCAGTACCGTCTGCGACGATGACCATGCCTGAGTGCTGCGAGTAACCCATGCCAACGCCGCCGCCATGATGCAATGACACCCAAGTGGCACCACCTGCCACGTTGAGCATACCATTCAATAATGCCCAGTCAGATACCGCATCTGAGCCATCTTTCATGCTTTCAGTTTCGCGATTTGGACTAGCCACTGAGCCTGTGTCCAAGTGGTCGCGGCCGATGACGATAGGGCCTTTTAGCTCGCCGTTTTTGACCATTTCATTGAATGCGAGCCCTGCTTTGTCACGCTCACCCAATCCTAACCAGCAGATACGGGCAGGCAAACCCTGAAACTGAATGCGCTCTTTTGCCATATCTAACCAGCGATGGATATGTTGGTTTTCAGGGAATAGCTCTTTGATTTTTTGATCGGTCTTATAGATATCTTCTGGATCGCCTGATAATGCGACCCAGCGAAATGGGCCTTTACCTTGGCAAAACAGCGGACGAATATAAGCGGGGACAAAACCTGGGAAATTAAAGGCATCTTTCACGCCTTCATCAAAAGCCACCTGACGAATGTTATTGCCATAATCGGTCGTTGGAATGTCCATTGCCTGCAAGTCTAGCATCGCCTGTACGTGTACGGCACAAGACTGAGCGGCAGCTTTGGTTAATGCTGCATGTTGCTCTGAATCTCCTTGTGCGGCTTTCCATTCTTCTACTGTCCAGCCAACTGGCAAGTAACCATTGATCAAATCATGTGCTGAGGTTTGATCAGTGACCAAATCAGGCTTCATACCGCCAGCATTGGCGCGCTTGACCATCTCAGGCAAGATGTCTGCTGCATTACCAAGTAGGGCAATAGAGACCGCTTCACCAGCATCGGTATGCTGTTTTATCAACTCGTAAGCATGGTCTAAGTCATTGGCTTGCTTGTCGACATAACCAGTACGTAAGCGGAAATCGATACTAGACTGCTGGCACTCGATGTTTAATGAAGTGGCACCTGCAAAAGTCGCGGCTAATGGCTGTGCGCCGCCCATACCGCCAAGACCCGCGGTCAAAATCCAGCGACCTGCCCAGCTACCATCATAATGCTGACGACCTGCTTCTACAAAGGTCTCGTAAGTACCTTGGACGATGCCTTGCGTGCCAATATAAATCCAGCTACCAGCCGTCATTTGACCATACATCATCAAGTCTTTGCGATCGAGCTCGTTAAAGTGCTCCCACGTGGCCCAGCGCGGCACAAGGTTAGAGTTTGCAATCAATACACGCGGCGCATTTTCGTGCGTTTGAAACACGCCAACTGGCTTGCCTGATTGCACGAGCAACGTCTCATCGTCTTCCAATTCTTTTAATGACGCTAAGATTTGATCGTAGCTTTCCCAATTGCGGGCTGCGCGTCCGATACCACCGTAGACGACTAAGCTTTTAGGGTTTTCGGCCACATCAGGATGCAAATTGTTTTGCAGCATGCGATAAGGTGCTTCGGTCAGCCAGCTTTTGCAATGTAGGTCGCTGCCAGTGGGCGCGGCGATTTCGCGGCTCTCATCACGGCGAGTCAGCTTAGTCTCTTTATTGGTTCCATGGTCAGTAGTCATTATCATATCCTTGTGATATCTGTTAAGACGATAAAGTAATAAAAGTAAGTGTTTTACAGTCAGTCTATAAATTCAGCGAAACATCGATTAGATGACACAGATTTTTTAGCACCGTCGTAAAGTTGTATATACAAATTATCAAAGATACTTTTTTCATGCAAGCAATTTTTTATAAATGACTCAATTATTTTTGTGAGGGTTTTGGTAGATAGACAGAAGTTAGGGTGTTTTGCCAAGGTTCATGACGTTATCTCGTGATATTATGGCGCTATTATTATTGGTAAAACTAACGGTTAAACACGGACATGACAAAGACGATTCCGGCATATCAGCGCATAAAAAACGCCATATTAGACAATATTCACTCGGGTAAATGGCAGGCGGGCAATGCAATTTCTACAGAAATGGCGTTGGCAAAAGAGTTTGGCGTATCGCGTATGACGGTCAATCGCGCCCTAAAAGAGCTGAGCGAAGAGCGAGTGCTAGAGCGCCGGCAAGGATCGGGGACGTTTGTCGCCCAGCAGCAGTTCAATCATACCTTTGTAGAAGTGCGCAATATCGCGCAGGATTTAAAATCTGCCAATCGTGATTATCAGGCGCAAGTGGTGAGTAAACGCATACTTACGGCTGCGATGTTGGATGATGAATTACGGCGTAAATTTGATATTGATGAAGTAGCTGTGTCTTCTAGTACAAGCGCTAGTACAAACGCTGATACAACCGTAATGGATGACAGTACTGGCGCAGATAGTAGCAGCGACGTTGCTGTTTTATACGAGGTAAAAATCATTCACTTTGCGGATGGTCAGCCCATACAGTTCGAAGAGCGCTGGGTGGATGCGCAAAAGGTGCCAGAATTTATTGAGCAGGATTTTAGTGTGGTCAACACCAGTGATTATCTCATTGCCAAAAGTCCACTAGAGCGCGGTAGCTATACCATTCGTGCACTGGCGGCACCAGATGAGATAGCCGCGCTACTGCAAATCGCACCGCAGTCGCCGACATTGGTATTGCGTCGTCAGACGTATTCAGCAGGTCGAGTATTGACCTTTGTGAAGATGTGGCATGCAGGCGATCGTTATCAATTCTCCGGTGAACTATAATAGTCTTACGCATGCTCACTGTTTTTGTACGTTTATTCTTTCTGAAGTGCGCTAGTATATGAATAAATGGCTATTTAATCGGCAATAATAACGTTAAGATCTGCCTAAAAAATGTCCAAAAATTCAAAGATAATATAGAAACAGTATTGAAAAATATGCTGAGCATCCTCAAATCGAGCAGTCAAAGCTAAATAATGCGGCGCAAGTACTTTATTATAGTATTTGCCTGTGCTGGTCTTATCCTTATTTGTTGCTATGGTTTTATTGGCACGATACCTTTTTGCATTATTCATTCACTCTTATAAGGACGTCTTATGAAACGTCGTACTCTTTTAGCACTTGCCGCCAGTACTATGCTACTTGCCGCTTGTGGTCAGTCTACTACCAATGAAGCAGAAACCAATGCGACAGACAGTGCCGCGACGGGTGGCTCTGATTTGCTGCAACGTATCAATAATGGTGGCACCATCAACGTCGGTACAGAGGGTACTTATCCGCCATTTACCTATCATGATGAGAGTGGCAAGCTAACTGGCTATGATGTCGAAGTGACACGTGCAGTTGCGGATAAACTAGGCGTAGACGTCGAATTTAAAGAGACCCAGTGGGATGCTATGCTGGCAGGTCTTGACTCAAAACGCTTCGATATGGTGGCCAATCAAGTAAGCTTGACCACGCCTGAGCGTTTGGCTAAGTATGACAAAGCCATGCCATATAGCTGGTCGGGCGCGGTTGTACTAGCACCGACTGATGACAATCGTTATAGCTCGTGGGAAGGTTTAAAAGGTCTGCGTACTGCGCAATCACTGAGCAGCAACTATGGTGAACTTGCAGAACGCTACGGCGCAGAAATCGTCCCTGTCGATGGTATGGCGCAAGCGATTCAACTGGTTAAGCAAGACCGTGCTGACTTTACGATGAATGACAATCTGGCAGTATTGGATTATCTCAAAAAATTCCCAGATGCAGCACTTGAGATCAAGCTGACAGCGCCTGCGAGTGAGCAGACTGGTTCAGGTCTAGTACTCATCAAAGGGGACGACGCTGTGGTGGCAAAATTGAATGAAGCAATGGCCGCATTAGCAGCCGATGGGACGCTGACCAAGCTTAGCGAAGAGTTCTTTGGTGCTGATATAAGTCAACAAAAATAATGCTAGCGTCTATCACGTCAATGCTAGCTGAGTTACTGGCACTACTACCATTTATGGATCCTGCGCGGGCGCAAATTGTTATCAATTCATTTTGGCCAATGCTTAAAGGCGGTATTTATTATTCAATACCGCTGGCGTTGATCTCATTTGCGATTGGTATGGCTATTGCGCTGACAGTAGCGCTGATTCGTATCGTACCGCGTGCTGGCTGGTTCCATGAAATCATATATAGATTTGCGCGTATTTATGTGTCCGCCATTCGCGGGACACCAATGCTGGTTCAGCTATTTATTATTTTCTACGGTTTGCCAAGTATCGGAGTAAAGCTTGATCCTTTTCCCTCAGCGATTATTGCCTTTTCGCTCAATATTGGCGCGTATGCATCGGAGACGGTGCGTGCCTCTATTTTGTCCATTCCAAAAGGGCAGTGGGAAGCAGGCTCGACGGTAGGCTTGACGTATCTACAAACCTTTCGTCATGTCATTTTGCCGCAAGCACTTCGGGTGTCAGTACCCCCGTTATCCAATACCTTTATTAGCCTAGTAAAAGACACGTCTTTGGCGTCATTGGTATTGGTAACCGAGCTATTTAAACAGGCGCAAATCATCACGGCACGTAACTATGAATTTATGTTGGTCTACACCGAAGCGGCGATTATTTATTGGGGTATTTGTCTGTTCTTAACCTTTATTCAAGGTAAGCTTGAAACCAGACTTGATCGCTACGTGGCGAAATAAACCCTTGATAATGGGGGCAGTATAGGATGGTAATACCGCGTCGATAAGCGTGTGTTATTAGCAAACAGATATCAGTACAACAGGAAGCTTTATGATTCAAGTCACTAATATTCACAAAGCCTTTGGTGGCAATCAAGTGCTTAAAGGCATCGACTTGACCATCGAAAAAGGCAAGGTAGTGGTGATATTAGGGCCGTCAGGGTCTGGTAAAACCACTTTTTTACGCTGCTTGAATGCGTTGGAAATTCCTGATCAAGGCATCATTGCTTTTGATGATGGCAGCTTAACGGTTGACTTCGCTACCAAGCCCAAGAAGAAAACGTTGCTGGCGTTGCAGCGTAAATCAGGCATGGTATTTCAATCTTATAACTTGTTTCCACACAAGACCGCGATTGAGAATTTAATGCTTGGGCCGACGGTAGTGCAAGGGCAAACTAAGGCGCAAGCCCGCGAACAGGCACTGGCATTACTTGATAAAGTAGGCTTATCGGATAAGGCAGATCTGTATCCGTTTCAGCTATCTGGTGGTCAGCAGCAGCGTATCGGCATTGCTCGTGCACTGGCTATCGAGCCGTCATTATTATTATTTGATGAGCCGACCTCTGCGCTCGATCCTGAATTGGTACAAGATGTATTGGGCACAATGAAGCAACTGGCATCTGAAGGCTGGACGATGGTCGTTGTGACTCATGAGATTAAATTTGCTCGTGATGTGGCGGATCATGTGGTGTTAATTGAGGATGGTCATGTGGTCGAAGAAGGTAGCGCTAAGCAGATGTTCGAAGTGTCTACGCATCCACGTACGCAGGCCTTTTTGCAGCGTATTGAACAGTAATATCATCAAGACAGTCCAAGTTATTTAGCAACTGTCTATGGCATAAATACTTACCTCTTAAGCAAAGTGTCAAGCACAATAAAGCCCCGACTATATCGATATAGTTGGGGCTTTTTTCGTCTAATAGCAATGGTACTAAGGCTATTAAAACTTTTTAAAAAGTACAGACTAAATTCTTTGTCGTCTTTTTAGCCAGCGTGGTACGCGAGTGGCAGTGCCGTTTAATATGGCATTAAATAAAGCTGCCAGTAAGATTAATACCACGCCCACATATTGAATCCAAGATAAGGATTGATGCAGTAATAGTATGGCAAGGGCAATGGCAGTCAATGGCTCAAAAATCGTAAATACTGATGCACGAGTGGCAGGTAATTTCTCTAATGCTTTCATATAAAGGGCAAAGGGCACGACGGTTCCAATCAAAGACAACCCCAAGGCATAGCCCCACGTATGTAAGGGTAAGCTCAATAACCGCCCATAGGTTTGATAGGTTTCAGGTAATAAGAGCAGTACACCGGCACTGATGATAATAGAGGTAAAAAACACCAAAGGCGCAGGGTGTGCATCGTGCATCGCGCGCTTGCCCAGTACTCCGTATAAGGAATAACAGACGCCTGCTAGCAGTCCTAATAGGATGCCCCAATTGACTTGCGCTTGCTCACCAAGCATCGTCAATCCAACACCAAATACCGCCATGAGCGCCAGTAATGCCGACTGGCGAGTGATAGATTCATCAAGCAAGAATGCCGAAAACAATAAGCTAAACACAGGTGCAGTATAAAGCAAGGCAACCGCAGGGCCAGCACCGACATAGATCACAGCAAAAAAGTAGCATACTGACATACCAAATACGCCAATCAAAGACTGCAATGCCAGTCCAAGCCACTGCTTTCGACGAAGCTTGATAAGATGCGGCCATAATTTCGGTAGCATGACAAGAATAAGAAAAGCCGCGGTCACGATACGTAAGATCGTAATCTGCCAACCACTAAAGCCGATTTGATTGAGGTAGGTTGAAAATATCCCTAACGTACCCCAGCAGACCGCCGCCGTGATGATTTGAATGGTGCCTATCCATGACTGCCGTGCTGACATTACGCCCTCGGTATTTGCCATATCACTCTCTATTTTATTTTCTAGAAAATCCAAATAATAAGCTATGTCAGTTTTTTAGCTAAGGGTGTTTTTTTGACTCGTCGCTCATCACTCATTACTGTGCTGAAATAACAAAAGACAACCCGAGTAAGGGCTGTCTTTTGTTTATTTTTTCAATCTATCATTAAAGCGTTAATTAAGTTCGAACACAAGTCAGTTAGACATAAAATTCAATTTATTTGAGTTAGAGGTACGCTTGTTTGTGGCTTATGTCTTTGGCTTATCACCCTTTGGTGTCATATCCCCCAAACTTAAGCATCAAGACTTATACTTGTAGTAAAAAATTCGTCAGCAAGCGTTTGGCACCTTCCGTTGCAAATGACTCTGGGTGAAACTGCACACCTTGAATGGGATAGTCTTTATGCTGTAGTCCCATAATCTCCTCACCTGCTAGCGCAGATTCGGTTAGGCTGAACTCAGCATGAGCATTATTGGCGACGACAGCTGTGACAGTCAAGCAATCTGGTAAGGTATCCGCTTTTACCATCAATGAGTGGTAGCGCATAATTTCTATCTCTTGGGGCAAGCCTTGATAGACACCCGCGCCATCATGGCGAATGGAGGATACCTTGCCATGCATTGGCACGCTCGCCCGTACCACATCGCCGCCGAACACATGCGCAATCCCTTGCATACCTAAGCAAACACCCAATAACGGCGTCGTCTTACCCATGACTTCAATCACTTCGGCACAAATACCGAAGTAGGTGGGGTCGTCAGGAGCACTAGGGCCGGGCGAGATGATAATGCGATCAAGATTCATGGCTTGTACATCTGCTAACGTTATCTCATTATTACGTTTAACCATGACGTTCGCGGCTTTATCGCCGTCCATCGTCTGCAAAATCTCGCCGATATATTGGTAAAGATTAAAGGTAAAGGAGTCGTAGTTATCTATAATTAAAACATTCATGGGTTATCAACTCTTTGGCAAAATATAAGCAATTTACGGATTCATAAAACTGTCTAATACCACTTTCATGGCAGACAATTTACGCTGAATTTCTAGGTATTCATCAGCAGGATTGGAGTCATAAACATTACCACCACAGGTTTGCGCATAGGCAGACTCGCCGTTGATGAATAGGCTGCGAATAGGAATAGCAAAAATACAATCACCGTTAAAATTAAACGATCCAAGCGCACCACCATAAGCACCGCGACCATCTGGCTCCAGCTCATTGATGACTTTAATCGCTTCAACTTTTGGTGCGCCTGACAACGTCCCAGCAGGGAAGTTACTGGCAAGGGCGCTAAACATATCTTCATTAGGGTGTAAGATTCCGACGATTTCAGACGAGATATGTTGCACGTGTGAGAAGCGTTTGATATCCATGAGGCTACGTACTTTGACGGTGCCAAATTGTGCCACACGGCCAATGTCATTGCGATGCAAATCGACTAGCATATTGTGCTCGGCAATCTCTTTGGCATCGTTGAGCAATGCACGGGCAAGCTGTCGGTCTTCGATGACATCGACACCGCGCTTGGCAGTACCTGCCAATGGATAGGTTTCCATCTCACCTTGACGCAAGCGAAACAGCAGTTCTGGTGAGGCACCAATGATGCACTGCTGAGCAAATTTCATAAAATACATATGCGGCGACGGATTGACCGACCGCAATTTCTCATAAATCGGCATCTTATCGCCCATAATACGATATTTGGATTTAAAACCTACCTCACATTGAAAGATACGCCCTGAGATGATGTCTTCTTTGACTTGCATGACGGCTTTAGCGTGCTCTTCTTGGCTCATGCCGTCACCCAAAAACTCAACTGTAGGCGGCTCATAGCTTGGAATTTGCTCATCAAGTAGTGCTTTGATTTGCTCGATGCGATTTTCTTGCTGCGCAGTTGGATAATAAAAGTAGAAAATCTCACCAGTCATTTTATCGAGCGTTAGACCATCCAAATATACGCCAAATTTAAACGGTTCAAAGTCATCGCTCGCTTTAGCATTGAGACTGGGTTCAAAGAAATTGACACTGTCGTAACCCAAATAACCGACAAGACCACCGCTTTGGTCGCGAGCAATGACGTGCTGCGGCGTAATTTTGCGCAGTAGCTCGTAAGGATTATCCGTTTGATAATGAGTGGTTTCAGCAGTTTTATTATCAGTAATCGCGAGGGTTGCACGATCGATGGCAGCAATGGTCATAACGGGATCAAAACCAATCGCATGATGACGCGCCATATGTCCATCTTCGCCCAATGATTCAAGCAGATAACAGGTCTCAAAAGCGCGCTCAATACGTTTGAACAACGCAAAGAAATCAATATCCTGCGTGAGTTTAATGCGCTGTGGTTTACTAGGAATATCAATAGCAGCAGGTTGCTCAGGGTTTGAATTAGGAGAGGTCATAACAATATCCAAATTGGTTCAATGGTTGATCAAATAAAAAGTAAGACAAATTAAAATTCTAGTTTCTGATTAATTAGGCGGCCTTTTCAGCTGTGTCTTTTATGAATGTTTTCTATGAGTCATGTCTATGAGTAATTAGTAAGGCACTCACATCATGAACTTGCATGGCTTTGGCGCCGCGCGAGACGGTAGCGATACCGACACCTAGCTGCTCAGATATCTCGCGCTGGGTGACACCGCGCTCAAGCAAGTCAAAAATGCGGATACGATTGGCGATTTCCTGCTGCTCTTTTTCCGTCAATAGCGCACTGAATAGCAGGTCGATAGCGGTACTGTCATGACAATTGGCTAAATGGCTTAATAAGCTTTGATAAGGGTCTGTGCTCATAACATTCATCTTCATGGAAAAGAAAAGGGAAGCTTACTTCGTTTCAGTATTCTAGTACGATAGTACATAAAAGGCAAGTAGCCTATGTAGATGTTTTGCTACTGCTGTTAAATGGGTACTGTGTTTTGGAAGATGATTATTTATATAGGATGGATACTACATTGATAAACATAAAGCCAACTAATTTTTATTAACTGGCTTTATGTTTATGAATGGTTAACAGCTCGTTTACAGACCCTAATTAAACGGAAGAGTGCTCACTGGCAAGTTCAATTTGCACCTGCCAATCCTCTATATCCAGCTCATAACAGTTTTTGCCTTCGCCATTGATACGATCTATCACCAAAAAATCAGAGTCACAACCGAGGGCAAGTAGCGGATGATGCCAGACATTGGCATCGTATTGCACACCTTGATGAGATTGGACATAAAACACGGTCAAATCATCTGCAGACTGTGGCGGCGCACCAGCAGGTGCAACGATGACGATATAATCCTGACCATTCATCGAAAAGAACGCTTGCGTGCCAAACGGATGATATTCCATGACCGATAAGGCAATAGGAAATTCACGCTTTCTGGCGCGGAAGATACTCATGCCGACATCGCCGCCGTCCAGTTTGGCTTCAGCGATGGCGTGATGGCGGCAGGCATAGCCTTTATTGATATGGTAGCTATTTTCAGGCGTCTGTGCTGCCTTGTCATAGGGTTCTATTACGGTGCCGTAGGGCGCAAACTCAGCTTTGGTTAAAGGTCTTGCAACGATCGTAGTCTTCATAAGAGTACTCATGACTTTGCCTTACTTTTGGTGATCACTGTTTATAATTGCTATGAGCCACTTTGCCATAAGCCCGTACGCGAATTAAATCAACATCTGGGAATAAATGACATATTCGAATGAACGATTATGCCGCTATATTGCTTATCGTTCTGAATGCTTTGTTGTGCTGATTATTATTGTTATTGCGCAGGGCTTATCGTGCTGGGCGAATAAACGGCATATGACGATTCACGTCTTTGTATAGTAAGTATCTAAATGGACCAGGTCCGCCGGCGTAACAAGATTGTGGACAGAATGCGCGTAGCCACATAAAGTCGCCTGCCTCAACTTCTACCCATTCACCGTTTAAGTGATAGACCGCTTTACCTTCTAGGACATACAAACCATGTTCCATCACATGCGTTTCATCAAATGGAATCACGCCACCTGGCTGGAAGGTCACGATATTCACATGCATGTCGTGACGCATATCAGACTGCTCGGTAAATCTGGTGGTTGCCCATACGCCATCAGTACCCGGCATCTCAATCGCTGCAACATCGTGATCGCTGGTTACAAAGGCTTCAGGCACCTCAATACCTTCACAGTGTTGATAAGCTTTACGAATCCAATGGAATTTAACGTGCTTGTCGCTATTGTTTTTTAGCGTCCATTTGCAGCCAGGTGGTAAGAATGCATAACCGCCCGATTCAAGATGATAAGACTCACCTTCAATAGTGATATTCATTTCACCTTCAACGATGAATATAACCCCTTCAGCGTTTGCATCTAGCTCAGGCTTTTCTGAGCCGCCATTAGGCTCAACTTCAACGATATACTGTGAAAAAGTCTCAGAGAAACCTGAAAGTGGGCGTGCAAGCACCCACATGCGCATACCTGTCCAAAACGGCAGATAGCTAATAACAATGTCGGTCAGTACGCGCTTTGGAATAATGGCATAAGCTTCGGTGAAGATAGCGCGATCAGATAGCAGTTGTGTTTGTGGAGGCAAGCCGCCAGTTGGTGCGTAGTATGTACTCTTTGTTGACATTGTTGATGTTCCTTAGTGGTGTTGTGCCGCAATAAATTTGTGTCTAAACGTATGGTTACATCCAGTTCGCAGTGTTATCGGCAGTTGCTGGATGGTTTTTATACCAGTGTTTGGCAATGTCATCACGGCGGCATACCCACACATCGGGCTTGCTGGTGATATATTGCAAAAACTTTTTGAGAGCAATGATGCGACCGGCGCGACCAATGATGCGACAATGCAAACCGATGGTCAGCATCTTGGGTGTGCGCGCGCCTTCTTCGTATAAGGTATCGAAGCTGTCTTTTAAGTATTGATAAAAAGGCTCGGCGTTGGTAAAGCCTGGGCTTGAGGCAAAACGCATGTCATTGGTCTCTAAGGTATAGGGAATGACCAAATGCGGCTTACGAGTGATTTTATTACCGTCTTCTACTTTGACATTGAGCCAGTAAGGGAGCTCATCCGCGTAAGAGTCTGAGTCATAAATATAGCCACCTTGTTCGGCGACCAACTCACGAGTATTCGGGCTATCTCGTCCCGTGTACCAACCAAGCGGCTGACCACCGATCATGCGCTCGAATATTTCAGTGGCACGGCGCACATGCTCGCGCTCGGTTTCGCGGTACATATTTTGATAAGTAATCCAGCGCAGACCGTGACTGGCGATTTCGTGCCCATCTTCTAATATTCGCTCGATAATATGCGGCGTTTTTTCGGCAGCAGCGGCGCAAGTGAAGGTCGTAATAGGCAAACCGTATTCTTTAAAAGTATCCAATACTCGCCAAACACCCACACGGCTACCATATTCAAATGCCGACTCAATCGACTGATGACGATTGTCAAATTCTGGCGTACCTAAGACATCCGATAAAAACCGCTCTGATTGACCGTCACCATGAATCACGCTATTTTCTGCGCCTTCTTCGATATTGAGGACGAACTGTACAGCGATTTTAGCGCCGCCTGGCCAGTTGGCTTTTGGCGGCGTGTCAGCATAGCCTTTTAAGTCGCGAGGGTAGGCGTCTTGATTGAAATCGCTGATTATTTTTTTACTCATTGTCAATATATCCTAAATATTTTAAAGCAACTTAAGTCAACTAAAGCAAAATAAGGCGTAACTTTGGATCCATATAATATTTATCTACGGCCTTTATCTATAATCCCGATGCATAAGCCACCATTTGCTGACGTTCTTCATCCGTCAATTTTGTGAGATTACCCAGTGGCATATAGCCCGTTTGTACGGCAGTGACGATTTTTGCTTTATGAGTTTTCATGTCGGTTGGTGTCTGCAAGATGATACCAGCTGGCGGCGCGGCAAATCCTTGCTGAGTAGGCTGAGCGGCATGGCACGTGCTACAGCGCGTGTGCACGACATCCATAATGGCATCATCTGCAGAGGCAGTTACTGGCACGACGTCGGCAGTGATATTTTCATTTGAGGTGGCATCAGTGCTTATAGTAGAACCGTCGACTGCACTATCAGTAGTTGTTGGTGGTACACTATCTGGTGTCGCCGTTTCAGCAGCGACTGCAGCAGTGACAGCAGGTAATGGCTCAATTGGTTCTGGGCGCATCCAAATAATTAATAATACAGTTAAGACAGCAGGGATGACCAAATAACGCGGCTTATGATTGTCTAAATGCTTTTGGTTAAAATAGTGACGTACAATAGCCGTGATGATACCCACAAATACCAATACCAACCAGCCGTGAGCATGAGAGTACATCATCGGATAATGATTGCTAATCATAGTAAAGATCAGCGGTAAGGTAAAATAGTTGTTCATCAGCGAGCGGTTTTTTGCTTGTAGTGCCAAGTCCGCCACTTCTTTGCCTGGTTTTTCGCCACGCCTCACGCATTCTACCAGCGCTCGTTGAGCAGGCATAATGCCAAAGAACACATTACCTGCCAGCACAGTACCTAAGATAGCACCGATATGAATGAACGAAGCACGGTCACTAAATAGCTGGTAAGAACCCCAGCAGGCGATGATTAATAGGATAAAAATAATGGTGCTAAAAATGAAGGAGTTTTTGCCCAAATGGCTGCGGACAATCACTTCATAAATGAAATAGCTGCCGAATAAAAATAACAAACTGGTCGAGATGGCACCGATACTACTACCAAAATCGACTTTGCTGGGATCAATCAAGTAGGCAGTCGCATTGGCATAGTAGACGATAGAGAGCATCGCCATACCCGTCAGCCAAGTGGTATAAGCTTCCCATTTAAACCAGTGCAGGGTTTTTGGCATCTCTTCGGGCTCAAGCTTGTATTTGGCAATTTCATAAAAGCCGCCACCATGTACCGCCCATAAGTCGCCTGAAATGCCTTTGTCAGCCTTCCACTGTGGTGGTTTACGCAAACTAAGATCTAGCCAAACAAAGTAAAAAGACGCACCAATCCATGCCACGCCAGCGATGACGTGGAACCAGCGAAAAAATAAGTTAAACCAATCGAGATAATAAGCGCCCATGTTGCAAATGTCCTTTTTACAATTTTCTTTTGTTCAGCTTTTTTCAATCTTTCGACGCGTTTTGCTATGGCGACGTGCTTTTATGATGTTCTTTTATATGGTGATGCTATATAACTACATAACTAAGAGCCGCGGTATGTGCTGTAGCCATGTGCGCTGAGCAGTAGTGGTACATGATAGTGGCCGTTATCACTTATCATAAAATCGATGACTACTTGTGGATAAAAAGCCGTGAGATTTTGTGCATCGAAATAAGACTGCGTATCAAAGGTTAAGGTATAACGACCAACATCTAAGTGATATTCAGCAATATCAATCGTTGGATCAAACGACCAGCTATCTGGTGCCACGCGTCCATCCGCGTTGGTGACGCCATTGGCTAATAGAGATGCCTTGCCACTTGCGCTTACGCGATCTAGCGTCACGGTAATACCAGCGGCTGGTTTGCCCAAATGGGTATCTAAAATATGCGATGAGAGAGTACCTGACATAATAATTCCTTTTATATAAATGAGTCAGATGGGCTGAATGCGTTAAGCGTCACTCAGCAGTTTCTGTAAACGTAAGCGGGTGATTTTATTTTGCTCAGCCGCCGCATTGACCAGCTCAGTAGCGCGATCATTGGGCAGGCGTGCTAACAATAAATCGAGCATTTGCTGCGCGCTCTTACCGGTAGCAAATACGATAAAGATAAAGCCAAATTTATCAAGGTAGTCTTGATTGCCTTGTGCCAAAGCTTCAATCACATCGTCATTGGCATCATTGGCACCTGACTGCTCATGGGCAGCACTGTCTTGAGTATTGCGGTATTTTTCTTTTAACGAGTCGACATTGCCGATTTGTGGATGACCATCAAAAGCCTCTAGTAACTGGGCTTCTGCTGTCTGTGCTTGTGCCCAAGCATCATCACTATGAGCAAGTAATGTAGATATATCAGCAAAAGGACGTTTTTTTTCTAAAGCCTGCGCCCAATGGGTGCTGGTACAGCAGGTCAATAGATGTGAAATTGCCTCAGCTGTTGAGAGCTCATTAAACTGCTGTAAAGATAATTTCACTATGACATCCTTTTCTTTGCTGACAAAAGCGGTGGAGTAACATTTCTCGATAACATCTCATGCTAAAGTAGTATTTATCGATTAATAATTGGTTTACTATGAGCTATTCTGCTTAAACCTGACCATTTGGTCAACTACTTTATGCAAATATTTTATTTAGGCTGGTGATATTCCATAAAAATTAGCATATGAATCCAGTTATTGGCTGGGATATGGCTCTTTATTCATCACAATAATGACAGGTAACATTAATCATGGCTCAACATAACGATATAGAACCACAAGCCGCGTCTGACGCACCTGTACAGCGCAATCAGCAAGATATCCGCGCCCACAATCAAACCGTCATTTTGGCGGCGGCAGAAGAGGAGTTCGTGCTGCAAGGTTTCCGCGGTGCGACGATGCAAGGTATTGCCGATAGAGCTGAGCTGCCAAAAGCCAACGTGCATTACTACTTTAAGAATAAAAAAAATCTGTACCAAGCAGTGCTGCATTCTATTATTCAAGAGTGGAACGATGGCTTAGTCACCATGACAGTCGATAGTGACCCTAAAACGGTCATCGAAAAGTTTGTCCGTACCAAATTGCATCAAGCGTTTGCTCATCCCAATCGCCATAAATTATTTGCGCTGGAAGTCATTGGCGGTGCCCCGCACCTGCATGAATTTATGTCGGCGACCATGAAGGCGTGGGCGCTAGACAAGGCACAAGTGATGAAAACTTGGCATGAGCAAGGTAAGATTGGCATCGCTGACCCTTTACAGCTATTGATTTTGATTTGGGCAACGACGCAGCGATATGCAGAATTTGAGACAGAAATTGTCGGTTTGATGGAAAAGAGTGAGTACGATCAGCAGGATGAAGCGCGGGCGGCAGACTTTTTAGTGCCGTTTATTTTGCGTGGCTGTGGTCTTGAGTAATGCTTATTTATTATTATTTTACGTCTATAACATGCCATTAATACGAAAGCACTTTAAATGTTTTCGTATTAAGGCGCGCTAAAAGAGTCAATGTGCAGAACCAGAACAGCAATGCTGATTGGTAAAGAATTTGACTATTCTAACGTACGTTTAAGAAGCCTTTTGTCTAAGAGGCTTTAGACCGTCATCCAGATGTTGTTCTACCGTATCAAATTCGACACCGTAGTTTTTGGGCAAAATCATATCGAGAGTAATGGCCACAATACCTGACATAGTAACTGCCGAACCAAAGATATTACGGAAAAGCTGCGGCGCCTGTGCGAATACATCAGGAACAAAAGCCACGCCCATGGACAGACCTAGCGAAGTGGCAATGATTAAGATATTGCGATGGGTAAAGTTGACCGTTGATAGGATGCGAATACCAGCGGTCGCTACCGTTGCAAACATCAATAACGTCACGCCGCCAACGACTGGTTTTGGCAACTGGGTAAAGATAGCACCCAAAATAGGAAATAGCCCCATAGTGAACAAGATAGCCCCAACATAAAAGCCCACATAGCGACTGGCAATACCAGTCATCTGAATCACGCCGTTGTTTTGGCTAAAAGTCGTCACTGGGAAGGTATTAAACACCGCCGCAATTAATGAGTTGACACCATCACCTAATACGCCACCTTTAATGCGTTTCTCGTATAAAGGTCCTTTGATGGGTTCGCCCGATATCATCGAAGTCGCCGTCAAATCACCAGAGGTTTCAATACTGGTAATGACATACATAAAGGCGATAGGAATAAAAGCCTGCCAATCAAACCCAAAACCAAACTTGAATGGCACAGGTAGCGTAAAGATAGGGGCATCAGAGACCAAAGAGAAATCAATACGTCCCATAAGAATGGCTGCGATCAGACCAAGCATCAGCCCTATAAAAATAGCACTGGAGCGAATGACTTTATTATTAACAATACTAATCAATACCACACTAACCAAGACCCCGCCACCGAGCAGCAGATTCTGTATACTCCCGAAATCTTCAGCGCCCACGCCGCCTGCCAAATCCGTCAGACCAACCTTGGTTAATGACAGACCGATAGTCACAATCACACAACCCGTCACGATAGGGCTCATCAGAGATTTGAGTCTGGTGATGAATTGACTTAAGAAAATCTCAACGAAGGCACCAAGAAAGGAGACGCCAAAGATAACAGAGAGAATCTCCTCCGGACTCCCGCCTTTGTTTTTTACCACAAAACCTGCCGCCAATACCGCGGCCAAGAAGCCAAAACTGGTTCCTTGTAATGCCATAAGACCGGAACCTACTGGTCCAACTTTATGGGTCTGAATAAAGGTAGCGACCCCTGATACCATCAATGACATGCTGATGAGATAAGGGATATGTTCCCCCAAACCCAAGACGCCGCCTATGATTAATGAGGGGGTGATGATACCGACAAAGCTGGCAAGTACGTGTTGTACTGCGCCCAAAAAGGCTTTTGTAGGGGTAGGGCGGTCATGCAATCCGTATAGTAAATCGGGGTTTCCTTGAATGTGTTCGCTCATCTTGGCTTCCTCCTAAAGTGACTTTTAGTCCAAGCTCTGTGGAGAGAGCTAAGCATTGTGATGAGTTTAGAGATGGATATCGACACACCGTTTATCTTCATATTGCTTAGTTGTCTTACAAAGAGTCGCACTTATCCTTGTGCTAATAAATATCAGCAGCTAGCTATTATTTATCAATATGACTAATAGTCGTAGGTTTAAACCTGACTAATTGGTCAACTATCTAAGGGTATAGTGAAAGGGTTGGCTATTGCAACGTTTTTTTTCATGTTGATGGCTTTATTTCTTAAATAATAACAGTCTATTAGACGAACATAGCGCAGCAGATTTGGTTTGCTGGCTATTTCTACTCGTCTAAAAACAGTAAGCAACAAAACGGAATAAGTCAGCCAGATTTAGCGCTATTTTTTAATATTAGATTTCTCGCATTAATTATTGCCAAATTGTTAGTACTTCGTTATTATGCCTCTCAATATTAAAATGCTAACAATTATCATTAACATTGTTATTCGTATGAAAGACTTTGGCTTTGTCAAGACTGCAATCGTCTAAAAAATGGTTTTCAACAATAAGCGGTGCAACTGCCACAAGCTGTGCTCAACAGTAAATAGCTCTTAAAAATTCTAATTTGTGATAGTCAATAAGGTGAGTGTGTTATGCGTGAAGTAAAGTTATCAAAACTATCTAGTCAAATGACGGTATTGTCCATGGGCGTGGCAGCGGTATTATGGTCACAAGCAGTCAGTGCAGCACCTGCAGAAGACATGCCAAGCACCACGTTGCAGACCATTACGGTGACAGCCAATAGCTCAGTACGTGATAAAGTGCAAACCGATTCTGTTTACATAGAAGACTATACGCCAGCGCAGCAAGCCAGCCATTTAAGCGATTTTTTGAATGTCGTTCCTGGGGTTACGGTAGGTGGTACCTCAGCGGTCAATCAGCGTATTCGCATTCGTGGTCTTGAAGACAGCAACCTAAAAGTCACTATCGATGGGGCGCGTCAAGAAGGCAAACTTTTTTATCATATGGGTGACATTACTATTGACCCTGATTTGCTTAAGCAAGCAGATGTCTCAGTCGGTAATAACTCAGTGACGCTAGGAAATGATGCCATTGGCGGGGCGGTAGCCTTTAAAACTGTTGATGCAGTGGATTTGCTGAAACCGGGTCAAAGAATAGGGGCTAAAGTTCACGCAGGCTATGCTAGTAATAATGACGAGCTACTAACGTCAACGACTGTATATGCCGCACCAACGGACAATGTTGACTTACTGGCTTACTATGGCAAGCGTGATAGCGATTCTGGCGAAGATGGTAACGGTCGTGAGCTGTTTGAAGACAGTAAAACTGAAAGCATCTTATTAAAGGCCGGTGCTTATATTGCCGATGACCATCATATTGGCGCAAATTTCAGCCAAACTGAAAAGAAAGGTATTTTCCCATTCCGTCCAGACTTCCCTAGCCGCTCTGAGCCTCCAATTCCGCAACAGGTGAAGCGCGATACTTATGGTATTGATTATAGCTTTAATCCTAGCAACCCACTGATTGATGTAGATACCAACGTGTATCAAACCAAAACCCGCATTTTGCGCGATTCTGATTATATCAATGATCCAGGTTTTGATTTTAACGCTGAAGTTCAAACCACAGGCGCAAAAATCCAAAACACCAGTGACATTGCTACGAATGTTGGCACACACAAGCTTATCTCTGGTATTGAGCATTACAAAAAAGAATCGGAGATGGAGCGCGACTTCGTCAAAGCAGGGTCAGACGAGGCAACCAATACATCAGTATATCTAGAAGACCAATGGAGAAATGGTAAGCTCACTTTAACACCTGGTGTGCGTTATGACCGCTACAAATCTCCTGAGTTTATCTCTGGTGGCAAAACCTATGATAATGTCGTTGGTGCACTTGCCGCAAGCTATGAGATTGCACCATTGACGCAAGTATTTGCAAGCTACACGCAGTTATTTAATGGTCCTGACTTAAGCCAAACCATTTTTAATTCAAATGGTGACAAAACTTACGTTAATAATGACTTAAAAGCAGAAGAAGGGTCTAACGCTGAAGTGGGTATCGTTACAACGTTACGCGACCTAACGGTAGCTGGTGATGCACTACAACTAAGCGGTAAATACTTTGAAACCGATATCGAAAACTATATTGAATTTATACGCTCAGGTCTAAGCTGTGGACCAAACCTTGGGAATGATTGCCAAGGTGCGGTCAATAAGGACGAAGATTATAAAATAAAAGGTGTTGAGCTGGCCGCTGATTATAAAATGAATAACTTTAGCATGGGTTTAAGCTATGCTCATGCGCGTAGTAAAGGTGAAGATACGGGTTATAGTTTTTATTCACAAACAGGGTCAGGATCAGATGCAGGTGATAAATACATGGTCAATCTAGCGTATCAGCCAACTGATACCACTGAGCTTGGCTGGCGCAGTACCTATGTAGCCCCTGTTACGCAAACCTTTATACTTCGAGGTGACGTTACGGAGCTTAAGAAACCGAGCTATGATGTCCATGATATCTTTATGAGCTACTCTCCAGCTCAAGTAGATGGCTTGAAAGCCACAGTTGGGGTTTATAACCTGTTTGATGAAACTTATGCTAGCCACGGTTCGCGCTTAAATCCAGCTAATGCTACGGCTACAGATTTTGAGAAAGGTCGTAATATCAAAGCGTCATTGACGTATCAGTTCTAATCTTATTGTCACTTGATGATAGATGAAAGGGCCAGCTGTCTGTATAGGATAGCTGGCTTTTTTATGGTCAGTAAATGGCGAAGCATGTGATAGCAATTACAACTTTTTTTGAATACCAATCAAAATAACCAATGAATAAAGAAACGATGAATAAAAAACCAATACTAATGACTTCATTTCCCCCTACGTTGCGTCAGAGCTGCTTATGGATTCATCGCTATACTGGGCTTGCAATGGCCGCTTTTTTGATCATTGCTGGTATCACGGGCACGCTATTGGCATTTCATGATGAGCTAGATGATGTGTTTAATCACAAGCTGGCAAATATTGAGGCGCAACACAAGCCGCCACTACCGATCGCCACACTGCATGATGCTGTTATCAGCGCTTATCCACAGTATCAATTTTCTAGTATGCCAACGTCAGTAGAGCCTAACAAATCAGCGGTTTTTTCGGTAGATAGAGTCCGAGGTGAAAGCGCCAAAAATCAGCCCAAAGCCCCATTTAAAGAGGTATATGTCAATCCCTTTACTAGTGAAATCATCGGTACACGTGATAAAGAGGTGTGGGCATGGCGCAATACGATGTACAAGGTATTCTGGTTACACCGTGATTTATTGCTAGGTGATATCGGCAAATTAATACTGGGTATCGTGTCTTTAATTTGGACGATTAATTGTTTCATCGGCTTTTATTTAACCTTTCCAAGAGCAGTTAGTGCCAATAAATCTCAACAATCCGCATTGAGAAAATCATCTGGCAAACCCCGCGCTTCGTTTTTTAAACGCTGGCTACCTGCTTGGAAAATCCGCCGTAAGACCAATACTTTTAAGCTCAATTATGACTTGCATCATGCGTTTGGCTTATGGCTCTGGCTCATGTTGTTTGTCATTGCGTGGTCGAGTGTTGGTTTTAATTTAAAATCGGTATATCAGCCTGTAATGCAAGCGCTGGTAAGGCTTGAAGGTAGAGATGAAGGCAAAGGAAAGAAACAAAATAAGCCTGCGATAAACACTGAATCTAGTAGTGATGAGGCGACTACTATTGGCACTAATATGAACAGTACTAATAAGGTAGACAAGGCTAATAGTATTGCTTATTTAAGCAAGCAGGCAGAGATCGTCGCGCAAAAAAATGGCGTCAGCGTCCAGCAGCTATTGGGAGTGCGTTGGGTAGAAGAGGACAATCAATGGCAAATGCGCTTTAAAACCAATAAAGATATCGGTAAAAAAGGCGGTGCGTCATCTATCACGGTTGACGCCGCAACAGGCAATGTCGAGCGTGTTAATTTTGGGTATCAAAGCTCATTTGGTAATCAAGCTGATCAATGGATGGCAACGCTACACATGGGTCATATCAGCCATGGCGTAGGTCATTTGTTGTATCAAATATTTTTAGCATTGACGGGGTTAGCCGTGGCGGTATTGTCTGGCACAGGTGTTTATCTGTGGGTCAAAGGGTGTCAAAGTCGGTTAAAGCAAAGGCAAAAATTAACGGTTAAAGACAACTCTTTGAAGCGATTACGCGAAACCAGCCATTAAAGAGCAACTATAAGATATGCTGTACTTAAACCATATCCATAATGATGATTATGCAACCTTCAGAGGTCAAGGTGGTAACGTCAATATTACAGAGTACAGCTATCTTTGATAGTATTTATTAAGGTCGCTAACTAAAGCTTTAATTGCAAAAATATACTGTAGGCTATCCCAACGGTAAATATCAAAAAAGCAAATTTTTCACCCAACATTACCCATCTATGCCATCTGTTGTTTTCGTCAAAGTTTTTTGTATAATCTACTGCAGCAATATTTTGAGTAAAATCCATCGGAATAACCACCAACCTTAGAACATACAAAGTCATGCCTAACCAAAACAGGGTATCTGCTATCTTTTTATTCACAGCGTAATAAATGCATAGACAAAAGCTAATGATTAAAATTAATAGGGATAAGTTTTTGTAATTTATCCATCGATGATTCAATAGGATTTTATGCATCAACAATTCCTTTTATTGTTTGCAAAGCTCTGTACTTAAACCGCATCGACAATCACTGGGCGACCTTGATGACTGAGCACGGTAACATCGACGTTATACAGATCCTTCATGGTTGTTTGGGTGATGACCTCTGCAGGTTGACCGACAGCCATTACCTGACCCTCTTTCATGGTGACCACGGTATCGGCAAATTGTGCGGCTTGATTGA
>NZ_JADQAK010000029.1:20733-34904 GCF_022129285.1 Psychrobacter sp. Ps4 | reverse complement strand
AAGTATATAAGTATATAAGTATATAAGTATATAAGTATATAAGTATATAAGTATATAAGTATAACTAAAAATGTACGTCACATCACTATTAATAGCAATACTTCATAGTAAAAATAGCATCGCCTTTTCTAACTAGCGTATATCCATCATGATAGACGTCCTGTATCAAAGACAGCATAATAAACTGCCTATTACTAGGCAAATTGCGCTATTGGATACCAATTTGAGCTACTAAAAGGAATACTTTAGCCGCTCATATTCGTTATAATCCGTTCACCAATCAAAAACTACTAATCGTTAATGAGGAAACCACTATGGTGAAGTGTCACTTATCGACCATCATGGGCGAAAGACGCCTTAAAATTGCCGATGTCGCAAGAGATACTGGTATCAATCGTGGCACCATTACTCGCATGTATCATGAAGAAGCCACCCGAGTTGATCTAGATATCATCGAGTCTTTATGCACGTATCTTAGAATCAATGTTGGTGATTTATATGAAATCATAAATGAGGACAGCAGTGAATCACCTGAGTGAACACCTTCGCTCATAAGACATTATCACCTTTAAAAGTATAAAAAGACCTATAGAAGGTCATTTTCTCTTGCAATAGATTAAAATATAGGTATAATTTGACCTGTAGTAAGTCATTTTATCCATTATTTATACACAATAATCTACAGGAGAATACCAATGAATAACAATCTATCTCGGCTCAACAGCTGCGCTTGGTTTAGTGAACAGACTAAAGCTTTAGCCTCTCAGCTGTTATTCAGCTTACAAGTACAGCAAGGCGTACAACTGGCATCATTACTTGGTGTTGACGCTATTCTTTATAATGATGAAGCGATTTATGTCTGGGTGCAACGACAGATAGATGACGGTCTTATGATTGATGATTATGCGTTAAGTACCCTTGAAACTGCTTTTATAGAGTTGGTCACAGCTCATACTGACCAAGCAGCCTAGTCACTTTAGCTTATATTTACAGACTTCTTGTTTAACAAGAAACAATAACCCTTAAAGCCAGATAAAGTGTCATTATCTGGCTTTTTAATATAGACAAAGATAACGACAATCAAACAAGCCTTTTTTCAGTCTTATATGTTTCAGAAGACGCACTTTTGGGCAATATAGCTCGCTATTACCATACGTCTTTACTCAGTCGGCTTTGCACGCGGCACCCCAGCTATTTTATAATAAACAAAGCCTCTCTCATCTCTCAAAACACTCTTACTGTCTGCTCTAACGCACCAGCTGATTGCATCAGGCTGCTCTTTATTAACATCACAAGCCAAAATAAACTGCGCACTTTGAGCATTATTAAAGGCCTGTTTCCAACCCGTTTCAAGCTCATCGATGCCGCGCTGTAGCTCTGCTTGCTGGTATTTCATCTCTGCAATCTCATCAAAGCTTGGCACATACCAAAATACCAGAGCCACCAAACTTATTATCACAGCCATCGTACCCGCTGCGACAGCGGCTGCAATCCTTTTAATACTCATAGTCTCAATGGACTTATGAATTTTGTCCAAGTCTTTACTAGCTCTAGCCTCGACCTGCTCAATCCGCGTTTTGGTGGTGGTCTCAAAGGTCTCAATATCTTCAATAATCTGCTTATGACCAGCTTGGTACTGATTGGTGAATAGGGCTAGATTGTCCGCGCTTGCGCTAAGTTTATCAGCAACTCCTTGCATGGTACTGATTTGTACCTCTATGCTATCGTTTTTAGCAGTGACGACCGACTCTACAGCCGTATCAATCTGCTGTTTCATATCGGTGATGATGCCCGCTATTTTGTCATCATAACGACGCGGCATCTCATTGTCAGTAAAAGCAGTCACTGCCGCTTGTAGCTGCTTTAACACGAGTTCTTGATACTGGCTCAATGCCTGCGAAGTCGTGCTTGCGCTACTACCTAATTCTTCAATGGCAGAAGACACCTCATTCACCTTGCTATCAATACCGCTAAGCGAACGCTCAAGCCGCCTCGCTACCGCATCATCGGCTCGCTTAATCAGCTCACGCAAGGCCCCAATGACCGGAGTCAATGAAGTCACTAGGTTAACAAGTTGATCGTGTATGTCTTGCTCATTGCTATTGTCTTTATTCATGGGGTACTCATTATTATAATGCCGCCTAAAATGGGCGTGGTGAGGAGTAGCGGCGTGTTTGTGCTTGTTCATGCGCTTGGATGGCGTTCTTCGTTTTTTGCAGGTGATCTGTCACAGTTTGTGTGAGCGTTGCCCCATCTATGGTGATAGCAGGAACGTGCTCAAAGCGCTCATTGATTTTCGTTAACACCTCGACCTTATCTTGATTGTCAGGCAAGCGCTCAAGCTGTTGCCATAGCGTCGTTGCTGCCTTCTGCACCTGCGTTGCAATTTTTTTAGCATCGGTGTCTCGTAAACTTTTTTGTAGTGTCGTAAAGCTGTCAGTGTGTTTTAGAGTAGTGAATATAAATGCTTGTGCGGCAACCGCCTCAGCCGCGTTGATCACTTCGATCGGTGCATCAACGGCCTTAAAATCAAGGGTATTAACGCGGTTACGCACCCGTACCACTAAATTGTCAAATCGATCTCGATATGCTTTGGTCTCATTGATTCGCTGACGCTTAAGAGATGCCTGCTGCCGCCTCTGTTTTAAGGTTTCTCGCCGCCTGATCAAAGCCTCCTCTCGTGCGCGCTCAGCCTCTTTCTTAAGCTTTGCTTGCTCATGCGCTTTGTTGAGCTGATATTGCAGCGCCATAGTACGGCTGCGCCAGTCCTCAAGCCGATCTGCATTCAATTGAGTAGTCTTGGTACTTATGATTTCATCGTATAAATCATCATCTTGCACGATCACCGCCTCACTTTGATCCAGTAAGGCGATACGCTGCTCATAAAACGGTGATAAGCGCTGATAAGTCTTTTTACTGGTATTAATTTGCTGCTTTAACTGTTTGATGTCTTCATTATTGGTGGTCTTAAACGCTTTAACATCAGCGGCCAATGCCGTCAAACGAGTGTCAGCATCCGCGTCTATCTCTACCGCTTTTAACGTACTGAGCGCCTCACGTTCTTTTTCAAGGTACTTAAAGCGCTCAACGTCCAGATCTGCAAATGCAGCAAACTTATGATAAGTATCCATGTTATTGGTGATATCTATCTCTTGTAGATCCGCAAACGCTTGATCCCACTGTAAGGATAAGTCGGATTTTTCAATATCAATCTCATCAAGAGCTTTAAAGCCAGTCGCCAGTTTATTCAGCTTTGCGGCAAAGGGTTTTAGCGTGGCCTTCAACCCTTTGTAGTCAGCAATGACTTCATTATTAAGCGGGATCAGCTTTTTTAAAACCGTTTTATTGTTCAGCACCGTTTTATCAATCTGTGACAGCTGCTCTTCAAGACGGCTAACAGCGCGGCCTGTTTGTAGGGTATCATCTTGTCTAAACTCCTCAACCAACGCTAAAGCCGCCTTTAGTGCCTCACTTTGCTCTTTTGTGCTTATCTGCCTGGCAAGCTCAATCATTTTTTGGCGGGGGTCACTAAAATCCTGTCCCACCTCCTCGGTGAACCGCTGGGTACTCTTAATGTTTTTATCAATAGTAATAATCTGTTTAGACTGGTGCGCTAACTCTTCATGCAGCGCATCAATGGTTGAAAATAAGGCGCTGCGTACCATCTTTTTTTGACTCACAAAGTCGGCTGAGATTGCTAAAAGCTCATCAAGTGCGTGATCATTGGCCGCATCACTATGCGTCTGACTGTTACTTTTAGGGATAGCGGGTTCAAGTTCAACGGCAGGATCTACAAATCGGATATTACTGAGCTCAATTCGCGCAAAGGGTTTACGCTTTTTATAATGTATTGTGACGCCGTTAACCTCTTGTTCATTGCTTTCTAGGTCAATACGTCCCTTGTCGTCGTACTCAATTACTAAACCATTTTTTTCAATGTAAGCATTGATCTCATCAATCGTCTCGTTGTATTCGTGAATCACTGAACGATTGCCTTTGAGAATATCCTTATATAGTGATTTACCCAGTTTCATTTTTGGCAAACGATTGATGCCCAGCTCACGGTAGGATTTCTCACTAATGGTTTTATTCTTAGGCAGTAGCTCATTGGCCATATCCGCCCAAAGGGTGCGTTGATATTTAAGCTCATCGCCGCGTCCGTTTAACCCCTTAGATAACCGCTCCTCCGTTGACCACTGCAACCAATTCTTGCGTGCTGATAAAGCATAACCCTTAACATCCGCTACTATCTCACGGCTTGAGAGTAAAATATGGGCATGAAAGTTACGACTGGTCAGCTCAACCACTTCAACCTCCCCCACATGTTTCTCGTGACTGTGGGGCCGATGAATGGCCACATCGACAAGCACGTTATAGCGATCAGATAATGTTTGAGCGTAGCACTCGGCCAGAACTATACGCTGATCAGCGGTGATCCCATCAGGAAACATCACATCAATCTCAGTACCCAATTGCGCGTTTTTACGAGTCTCAATGCGTTCGATATCATTCCAAAAACCCTCACGTGTCACTGCTAGATCCCCAGCAATAGTTGGCGTTATCAACGCCGTATGCATCACATTTTTCTCAATAACTTGCGTGTATTTAGTACCATCACTGTCCACTAAATTTAAGATTTTGTCTTTAGCTTTACTGGTGTAATCGTGGACGACTCCTGACTGCTCATCAACCAGTTTTGAGCCAGAATTATAAGCCGACTTTGCCACCACGCTATGATTTTTCGCCTTACTAACGGCGCTAACCGACAGATGAAACCCTTTATTATTCATAGCAAAAAAACCCAATATTGAGAGATGATTTTTGGGGGGTTGTAGGGGGTTCGCCCCCTGCCGAACGACGGAGTTTATGTAAAAAAATAGTACCCCTTGTGGGTCTTTTTTACACAAACTCCTAAGTTCGCTCTTAACAGAGGGTTAAAATACTACTGCGCCCACGAAACGATGTGGTCTTGTGTATTTTACTACCTTGCATCCCTATGTGTACACTGCTAGGATCAACTCTATCATAGTTGACTAGAAAAGGATGAGATAATGTCAGTAATATCAGATGATCTATTCGCAGATAAGATAAAGCAGTTACAGGCTATTAAAAAAGAAATCAATCAGGACAGACTTGAGGCACATCAGGTGTTGGGGGAATGGTTAGCCAACGCATTAGACGATGATGACAATCATGAACTACAAGCTATATTTTTAGACGCCCATGATAATGAAAGGTACGTTCGTTTAAAAAAGCACCGTGAGTTTTTAAAATTAATCGCTCATAAGATGCAAAGTGAGGCTAAGGAAACACCAAGCAGCTTTACACCACCTAAAAGCAGTCAGGACAGTGACCACGGTTCATTGCTTGATGCTTACTCATCAGCACAGTAGCTGCTAGAAATCGCCTAATTGAAGGTACAGCTGGATCGTCTACTAATTAGCGAAAGGTTAGGAGACGGTTATCGGCTGTTTTAAGCGTTTTAGAATAGCTTTAGCTACCATCGTATCGGACAGAGCGTAAAACGTATATAAGAGTGGTTTCTAGGCTTTTTAGCAACGGTTTGATAAGTGTTTACAGATGTGTCGATAATGGCTACTGAAAATGAAGACAAACTATCTACAAAAAATGAGACTGATATTGAGAATGTGAAAACAGGGTTGTCCAGAATGACAGACGAAGATATTCAAAATATCTTTGACCATGCTTTTGAAGATCTTCAAAGATCTAAGCTTGATCCGAACCATGCGAACGTGGAATAACATTAAGTAAATGGACAATTGCATTCTGAGCTACTGATCAGTTTTACAAGTGATTGGTCGATCAAATTATCATCTTAAATCCGTCGGTTTTTTGGTTTTTTCCTTATTATTTAAAATAAAAAATATATTTTTTACTTTTAAAAACTTTTAAAGACTTTTAGACAGTCTGTAAGCTTTGCTATTAAAGGGTTACGCACTCTATTATGCTACTTTTATCCCGCATTATGCTACTTTTATCCCGCATTATGCTACTTTTATCCCGTTTAAATGCTACTTTTATCCCGCATTATGCTAGTATCTTAAAGTAACTAGCATAATGAGGTTGTCATAATGAATGATGTCGAGCTATACGAAAAAAAATATCCTGAAAAATGGATTGTTATGCAGAATAAAATTACTCAAGCTTTTAGAGAGATGTCTATTGATGAGAAGCGCATCATTATTCTAGCGAGCCCATTGGTTAGGGTTAATAATGCTACTGAAAAAACACCGATAGAGGTTGCGTCTTCTGAATTTGCTAAGCTTAGCGGAATAGATAGAAACTCGGCTTATAAGCAAATGAAATCAGCTAGCAAAAAATTAATGAAGCGTACATTCATTTATGAGGATAAGGATGGTGATGATACAGAGGTTCAATGGCTAATCAGGTCGAAATATGCAGATGGCTATATATCGATGCATTTTACAGATGAGGTAATATACTTACTTCAGGTTTTTGATAAGCTCAACCCTTACACTAAATATTTAAAAGAAGATATCTTAAACCTCAAATTGACTTACTCGTTAGACCTTTACCATCTAGCAAAAAAGTCTGAGGGGAAGGGTGGTTTTTCTATGACTTTAGATCAATATAGGCAAGAACTTGGCACGCCTAAGTCGTATGAGCGCATCAACAATTTGAAAGAGAATGCAGTTGATGGGCCCATAAAAGAAATTAATCAGAAAACCGACATCAAAATCACCTATGAAAACATCAAACGTGGACGCACAGTTACAGGTTTGACATTCACCGTCAAGGCCAAGCCAACTAAGAAAAAAGGACAGGAGGGCCTAAATCAGAATAATGAGGATAGAGATATCCCACCTCTAACCGTTAAGCAAATTGATCGTTTTGCCCCTTTGTTGGCTAACTACTCACCGTTTGGTAGTTACGCACCATCAGGTAAAAGCACTCAAGAAGTTATTAGTTGGTTACACACTCAATTAAGAGATGAGGCTTTTTTAAAGACCCACAAAAAGCACTTACTGGCGATAGGCTATACGTTCCCTAAGCAGAAATCATAGCAAAGAAAAAAAGAGTAATTGAGCTAGCGTAGCCTATACAAATGGCTTATATTATATGTACATAAATAAGCCAAAAGTGATGTTATGACGACAACTAATTATAATATTAGGCTCGATCAAGAGCTAAAAGAAAATGCTTTTTCGGTATTTGAAAGCTATGGATTAACACCGTCTCAAGCGATCAAATTATTTTTGACCCAAGTGGCGCAAACCAATAAAGTGCCACTATCTTTTGAGTATCAGAAAGTAGCAGCTGTCAGTCAAGATGAATTGCCAATCTATAAAGAGCATACTGATTGAGAGAAAAGATGAGTATTAGATTTGAATGGGATGAACAAAAAAACATCACCAATCAGTGCAAACACCGTTTATCATTTGAGGCAGCTACCCGGGTTTTTTAGATCCTTTATGCCTGCGTCAGCAAGACAGGTATGAAAATGGTGAGGAGCGGTGGCAGGCGCTGGGTACAATAGACGGCACAGCAGTCTTATTAGTAGCCCATACGCAGACAGACATAGATGGTGGCGAGGTTATACGCATTATCTTGGCTAGGCGTGCCACAAAGAGTGAGAGGAGGCAATATGAACAAGGTTAGCTATCAAATAGACGATTTACCACCACTAACGGCAAAGCAACAAGCGGACTTAGAATATTTAGCAACGCTTAGTGATGACAATATTGATTTATCAGATATTCCAGAAGTTACGGATTGGTCAAACGCTATCCGTGGCAGCATTAAGCCGCAAGCGTTCTCTGCTGAAGCGAGCGTCATCAACCCAAGTATCATTGCCAAGTTTAAGGATAGAGCCAAGCAAACAGGTGGTGACTATCAAGAAATGATCAATAATGCGCTAGAAGAATACTTAGCGGATCACTAACTATAATTTAATGACCGTGACCTCAAGATCACTTGAGGTTTTTTTATATCTTGCATTGTAGTATGTTGTAAAATGTATTATACTATATACATATAATACAAAAACTACATATTTACTCATACAACATTATTAAGGACAATGATTATGGCCATTACTACAGAGCAGATTCATGCCACTGCCGACCAACTACAAGAACAAGGTATTAAGCCCACTCTAGCCGAAGTACGTAAAGCGCTAGGCGGCGGTTCATTCACGACCATCAGTGAAGCTATGAAGTCTTGGCGTCAGGATAACCAAGAAGAGGAGCAGCTAAGACAGGTTGATCTGCCAAGTAGCATTGCGGAGCGCTTACAAGCGCTTGGTGCGGATATGTGGCAGACGGCCATTGATATCGCCAATGATCGTCTAGTTAAAGAGCGTGAGGCGTTAGAGGGTATTAAGGCCAAGGCACAAGCTGAGACAGACGAGGCACAAGAGGCGGTTAAGACGCTAGAGAGTGAACAAGCTAATTTGTTGCTAGAGCTCGATGAGGTCACAGCAACTGCAGAGGCAGCGGCAATCACTTCGGCTCAGATTACTGCTGAACGTGACACGCTGATACAGACACTCAGTGATACTCAGCACGCGCTTGAGCTTGAACGAGCTAAGACAGATGCAGCCCAAGCTCAACTTGCAGATCTGCGCCATACCCTTGATCAGCAGTCAAAAGAGTTAAATGCCAACCTATCAAAAGTGGCCACGCTTGAAGCCACTGCTAGTAGCGATAAAGCAGAAATTGCACGTCTACAAACAGAACTGACAGTGACTAAGGGTGAGCTAAAGACAGTCACCACTGAACGCAATGAGATAGCGACTGACACAGCAGAAGTCAAAGGGGAGTTAAAGGCCATAGTCGCTGAGCGTAACAAGCTATCAGGACTCAACGACCAGCTGACCCAAACACAGGCTAAGCTTGAAGCTGAGCATAGCGTACTGAATAAGCAGTATAGCGAGCTATCAAGCCATCACCTATCGGAGCAAGAACAAGTGACTCTGTTACAAGATCAACTTAAGAAAGCACAAGATGCTCTGATACTTATTCAAAACAAAGATAATGCTTTGGATGCTGATTAAATAAAAGTATTCGAGGTTTCAGTTTAATTAGAATTTCAAGATAAAGAACAGTTATGAGTGTGAAAGATACTTTGCCCAAGACATAGATCTCGTTCTATTCACACTAAGCTTATGAATCAACCATGACAATATCGACTCACTGAATAAGTGATTGTTGTATATTAACTATTCTAAATTTTTCTCTGGACTCTTATAGTATATAGCCTAGTGGGCTATATACTACTTAAATTAGCCTAAGTGAATTTATGCTGATTTTGGAGCCTTGAGCAGATTTCAAGGAACACTCACCCTAAAGCGTTTATGAGTAAAAAAATACTCACAAACGCTTTAGTGCATTCCTTGGATTTGATGTGATTAGTCATGCCGACTTCATCGCCCATCGCGTCATCAAGACCGTATCACTGTATCAAGCTACGGTTGTTAAGATTACGGCTGATAGCACCGCCTAGACACGCTCTTAACCGCTACTGTGCTGTCATACGCTAGCAAGGGCCTAAACCCAATATACCGCTACGATATGCACGAGTAACCACTCATTGCGTTGCTCTGATCCTTTGTCTAGTCACCCCTGTAGGGAGCTCACCCTTATGTCAAACGCAGTCGTCGCCGAGGCCTGCCACCCATTTGACGGGTAACAATTACAGAGAGAGCAGCACAAGGAGGTAACGAGCGAACAAGCAGTTTTTAAAATGTATAGTGAATAAGGTTGATATGAAAGCATATTTTGGATAAAATGCACCTACACGGGCATTTAATGCTGTTCAAATAACGCACTGCGTATGCTTATTTGTTCGTTACAGGGTGTTGACGCACACTGTAACCGTTAATTACATTAAAAACTAAATGCCTCTAGGAGTCAACTCCCAGAGGCATTTTTTTGTTTGTCATATAGATTAGGTTTTTAATATCTAGGGCATTTTTAAATTACTTAGGCTAAAGCAGAAAATAAACATAGAAGCCGTAGACCCGTTACTAAGAAGCGTCAAATCATCGCAAGTCTCTTAAAGGTTGACCATAGCTATTCTGAAATATAAATCGTGGCTAAGTACTCGCGTCAGTTGATTGCTGAGATGTCTCAATAATTAAAGAACGTTTCTGGACATTAACTAACTACCTATCACTATGAAAAAGTGCCTAATTATAAATCAGGCACTTTTTGAGCTGTTATACCTTTGCTTAGTAATGATAACGGCACTGGACGATAATGATCGCATCATCTTGAATTTCATAAACCAGCCGATGCTCTTGATCAATTCGACGAGACCAGTAGCCTGCAAGGTCATGTTTGAGTGGTTCAGGTTTGCCAATACCCTTAAATGGGTCACGTTTGATGGCTTTAATCAGCTTACCGATCTGTTTGACTTTCTCTTTACTGGTTTTTTGCCAGTACTCATAGTCCTCCCACGCGTCTTCCGTCCAAGATAGTATCAAGCGTCTACCTCATCATCAAAAGTGAGGGGCATATCTTTGGCATCAATCTCACGTTCAATCAAGCGACCAGCTTTAGCATCAGCAATAGAGCGTCTGAGACGCTTGGCATTGGTAGGGCTGCTTAAAAGATGCAGTGTTTCCTCATACGAGTTAAACTCTTCTAAACTCATCAATACCGTCGGTTTAGCATTTTGTCTTGTAATTAATATCGGGCCTTTATCAGTGTCTACCTTATCGATATACTTTGCTAAGCTCTTTCTAAAATCAGTGTAGTTCACAACGTCCATAATAATTACTCCACGTTTAATTATGTTGGTTATATGACCTATCATTATAGGTTAAATGCTACACTAGTATATACTATATCTGTACTTATATCTGTACATACATTAGTAAGAAGCATAGGGATAATTTGACATGTCTTCATGTATCTTTTTAAAACGTACATATGAAAGCTGACATATTGATCTTAGTTTAAATTTCTTGGCACGTTTGCCGCCTTATATTGTCGAAAGAACCAATTTTTACTCATATACTCATATACTCATATACTCATATACTCATATACTCATATACTCATATCGTTTTGCAGAAAAGCAATTATTAATGCAATATAATGGTTAATATCAAGCCTTACAGCATTAAATCGATTTTTATATGATGTTGTGATGCCTTTAGATAAAGATAACAGGGCGTAGTTTTATTTTTTTACTGTCGTATTTTCTCAGAATGTTGGGTCTCCGACAATCCCGGGGCGGTTCAGCTTCCCTGATGCCATCAATACGGTTTATCCCGGGGCGGTTCAGCTGTGTATCGTACATATGGTGCGCTATTCGATGAAGTTTGTGCCTTGGATAGATAAAAAGGCAGTAGCGGCTGATCTAAAGGCCATCTATGGTGCTGATACCATCGAGATAGCAGAGGCCAATCTTGAGCACTTTGATGAGACTTGGGGCGATAAGTACCCGCATGTGGTCAAGTCTTGGCGCCATAACTGGGAGGGCTTAACGGTGTTCTTCGAGTATCCTAAAGACATCAGAAAAGCCATTTATACCACCAATGCTATTGAATCATTAAACAGTGTGATTCGGACAGCGGTGAATAAGCGTAAGGTGTTCCCATCTGATCAAGCTGCATTTAAAGTGGTGTACTTAGCAACCCAGCAGGCGTCTAAAAAGTGGTCGATGCCCATTCGTAACTGGACGTCTGCTCTTAATCGCTTTATGATTATGTTTGATGACCGTATTAGTAAGCATTTAATCTAAAGGGCAGTTACACAGAATGTGGGATGGTCTCAAAATAAAATGCCTATAGGTGTGATATTCGCAGTAGTGCATCAGATCCAGCTTTAATTATTAAAACCAATGTAAACACTCCCACAAAAAAGCCACTTAAAGATAAGTAGCTTTTTTGTACTTTAAATACTAACAATTATTATGTTGCATTTCGAATCAATTTTAGAATACTTTGATTGTTTATGAGTTAGATTGAATATGAGCAATTGTTAAGTATGCTTTCATTCCATATAATAATACAATAGATTGATATAGCATTAATAAAATTGCAGTAATGTAACAATTATTACTTAGAATCATGTTTCAAGTAGTTTATAAATAAGCTCCTCACGCTAATTTCTCATTTAGAGTGACTAATAAATAGCCAGTTTTTATAGGGTTTAAGAATTGTTATGTATTGACAGCATAATCTTATCAAGTCTTATATTAATAAACCCCACTCTCAACTTATTTTTCTAAGGTATTGGTTTACTTAGTTTTTAAAATTTCAGTTAAAACAATTAGAATTTTAAATTCTATAAAAATCAAAAGCCTACGATAAGTTGAGATTGGCGTATTAATAAGGTAATTAGCCTCTATGTTCTTCTATAAATCATAAAAGATTTCTTTAATTATCTGTCTTCTTTTATCTACTACTTTAGAGTGGTAGATAGCGCTTGCTTGTCTTTTTTCCATATAAAACCTATTGCACTTATCAATTAGCTTAGCTGATCGCTACAGGTTTTATTTTTATATACCCATGATTAATTCATTCATATAGGAAGAACAAAATATGAACCGTAGTTATAAAGTCATTTGGAATAAGTCGTTAAAATGTTTTATGGCAGTATCAGAATATGCAAAAAGCCGTGGAAAATCTTCGAGTAGTGCTGTAAGTGCTAGCGCACCTGTGTCTGCAGATATAGCAACAAGAGGTACACAGTTATCGCGCTTAAGTGCCTTATGTGTGGGATTGGCAGCAGCGGGAATGAGTTTGTCGCCTCAAGTTTTTGCTGCTGCTAGTACAGGAGGCACAGGAAGTGGTACGGTAATTTCTTCTTCGAATTGCACCACCCCAGCTAATACAGGAACAACTGGGGGAGGAGTAAATAATAATTTTTCTGCTAATGTAGCTGTAGGTTGTGAGTCAGAAACTAAGTCCGCAGTTGCACTTATTGCAGATCGTAATAATCCTTATAACACTGATTACAGTACAGTAGACTCCAATGGACGTATAAAATATACAGGCGCAGCAAAAACAGCTATAACAACTGGTGGTGCAACCGCAATAGGTACAGGCGCCTTAACAGATAAAAGTCTTTCAGTAGCTATTGGCACATATGCTCACGCAACAGATATTGCTGGTGTGGCAGTAGGTGTGGGTGCTTTATCAAAAGGAAATACGGCTCTAGCGATTGGACGTCAATCAGCAGCAACTGCTGACTACGCACAAGCAATCGGTAATGTGTCTGCTGCAACAGGTAAAGGTACGCTTGCCATTGGTCATTCAGCTACCGCAACAGGTTATCGTGCGATTGCAATTGGTTCACCAGATATTGAGAGTGCAGGTGGTCTTGAGGGACAAGCTGGATCCAACTATCAAACTGTAGGCCAAACTAAAGCTTCAGCTAAAGATTCTATTGCTTTTGGTGGTGGCGCACAAGCGACTGCAGAAAACGCTTTATCAATTGGTGCTTACTCACAAGCAACAGCTGAAAAGTCAGTCGCTATTGGTACTGGCGCGAAAGCAACAGCCACTAATGCCGTAGTCATCGGCGAAGGTGCTAACACCGCTGTTTCAGGCGGGGTAGCACTGGGTCTAAATTCGAGAGTAAATGGTATAAATAGTGCCGCTCTGGGACAAAACTCTATTGCTGAAGCGCAATCAGGAGCATCATTTTTAACCAACATAGATGCCACTACTCAAGGTACTGTTTCTTTTGGTAATACTTCTGAAAAACGCCGCCTGACAAACTTAGCTGATGGTGCGATAGATAGCGATGCTGTAACAGTTGCGCAATTAAGAAAACAAAATATATTGAGCAATAAACAAGGTGAAGATACAGCAGCGGCTCTAGGTGGTAATTCAACTTACGATCCAGTTACGGGTGCAGTGACTCTACCTAAATACAATGTAGATGGCAAAGAAGTAACTAACGTTGGTGCGGCGATTACTAACATTGATGGTCGTACTACAACGAATAGTAATAATATCACTAATCTACAAAATCAGACATTTAAGATTCAGGCAAATAGTGATGCAGCAACTGCTGTTGGTGCCGATGCAACAGTCAGTTTTAAAAACGGTAAAAATATTAAAGTCAATCGCAATGGGAATGACATTACGATTGGTACAGCGGATGATATCAATGTTAATAGTGTCACTACCGGCAATACGGTGATTAATAACGCTGGTGTAACCACAGACA
>NZ_JADQAK010000029.1:0-20633 GCF_022129285.1 Psychrobacter sp. Ps4 | reverse complement strand
TGGTGTAGAAGCAGGTACTGATGCAAAAGATGTCGTAAACAAAGGTCAATTAGACGCTTTGGCAGGGCAACAGACCGCAACAGACAATGCAGCGGTTAAATACGACGACGCAACGACTAAAGACAAAGTAACTTTAGGTGGCGGCGCTACAGGTACAACCCTTAGCAATGTTAAGGCTGGTGATATTTCTGCTACCTCAATGGATGCTGTGAATGGCGGTCAGCTGTTCACAACCAATCAGAACGTGGAACAAAATAGCCAAAACATCACAACCAACAGCAATAACATTACGGGCAACACCACTGATATCACGACCTTAAAAGGTGGCTTTAGCTTACAGACCAATGGTCAAAACGGCGCTGCAATCAAAGCGGGTGATACAGTTGATATTGGAGTGGCTGAGCCAACCGATACGAACTTGACGGCTACTAAGACAGGCAACAATGTTGCGTTTGCTTTAAGCAAAGACTTGCAATTAAATAGTGTCACTACCGGCAATACGGTGATTAATAACGCTGGTGTAACCACAGACAAAGTGACTGTGGGTAATGTTGTGATTGATAAAACCACAAATAAGATCAGTGGTGTAGAAGCAGGTACTGATGCAAAAGATGTCGTAAACAAAGGTCAATTAGACAACCTAGCCGACGGCGCTGTGCAATATGAGCGCGATCCTATTACGAACGCTATCAATTACAACAAAGTCATTTTAGCAGGTACGCCTGCCGTCATTGGCAAAGATGCTAATGGCAATAACATTGTCATCAGTGGCGGCACTAGTCTTGGCAATGTAGCCAATGGGGTAAAAGCCTCTGATGCGGTGAATAAAGGTCAATTAGACTCAGCGCAAAATGCCCTAACGAATGCAGGCTTAAGCTTTGCAGGTGATAGTGGTACGAATGTTAAGCGCAAACTTGGTGAGACCTTAAATATCACTGGCGGCGCAAAAGCTCCCTTAACGACTGGCAACATTGGTGTGGTTGCCAATGGTAAAGATGGTCTACTCGTGCAACTTGCTAAAGACATCGATCTTGGTGCAGATGGCAGCGTGAAGACTGGTAACACAGTGACCAATAATGAAGGCGTTAAAGTAGATGACGGCAAAGGTAATAGCACTACTATTACTACTGCTGGCACCAATGTTGTCGATGATGAAGGCAACAGCGCTGACTACACTGCAACGGGTTCTGAGCTGGCTGATAAAGATGGCAACACCAATATCAGTACGGCTAAGGGCAATACCATCACTAACGGCGACAACGTGACCACCATCACTGGTAAAGGCACTAATGTCGTTGATAATGCAACTGGTAACAGTGCTGACTATGGCGCTAATGGCTTTATTGCCACTGACGCAGCAGGTAACACTACCATCTTTAACCAAGGCGGTGTCAGCTTCATTGATGGTACAGGTATGCAGACAGGCCCAAGCATCAGTGTCGGTGGTCTTAATGCTGGTGGCACGGTCATTACCAATGTAGGCGATGCCGTTAAAGCAACAGATGCTGTGAACAAAGGGCAGTTAGATAAAGTTACGGCAGAAGCTAACGGTAAAACGGATGCTTTAGGCAATAGCACAGCAAACAATCTAGGCGGCGGCGCAAAATATGACCCAGATACGGGTAAAGTAAGCGCACCTTCTTATAGCTTAGATAATGGGAGTGTGAATGTAAACAATGTAGGCGATGCGCTAACCAACCTTGATGACCGTATTACCTCAAACACTGACAATATCGCTGATCTGGCTGCTGGTAAAGCAGGTCTCGTTCAGCAGCAAACTCCTACTGATAGTATTACGGTAGGAGCTGCAACCGGTGGCACTAGTGTTGACTTTACTGGTAAAGATGGCGACCGTCTGTTAACGGGTGTGGCTAACGGTACCGTAGCGGCTGGATCTAATGATGTCGTAACTGGTGACCAGCTAAACAACACTGCCGATTCTATCGTAAGCGTTATCGGTGGCAATGCCAAAAATGAAGGTGGGGTTATTACTACCACAGACATTGGTGGCACTGGTAAAAACACCATCGACGATGCCATTGCTTCTCTCAAAGACGGTGAGAATGCATCGAACGATAACATTCAAGCCAATACTGACAGACTTGACGCTGGTCTAAGCTTCGGTGCTGATAATGGTGCTGATATTAATAAGCCAATAGGCGATGGTACTGCACTTAAGTTTGAAGGTAGTGACAATATCACGACAACCACGACTGGTAGCGGCATTAAGTTTGATTTAAGTGGCAATATCAGCGTAGATAGTGTGACGACTGGCAATACCACGGTTAATAATAATGGCGTAAGCATCAAAGACGGTCCAAGCATGACGGTAGACGGTATTTATGCTGGTAATAAAACCATTACTGGCGTGGCGGATGGTATCGAGGTTAATGATGCAGTCAATCTTGGTCAATTAAATGCTCTTGACCAGAGAGTTAGCAACAGCGTCAATGAGCTGGGCTACAAGATTGGTGAAGTTGAAGATGGTGCTAATGCTGGTATTTCAGCAGCCATGGCGATGTCTTCACTGCCACAAGCTTATATCCCTGGTAAATCAATGATAGGCGGCGGTGTCGCTACTTATAACGGTCAAAGTGCCGTTGCCGTGGGTATCTCAAGAGTTTCTGATAATGGTCGTTGGGTAATTAAAGCAAATGGTACAGCAGATACGCAAGGTAATGCTGGCGGCGCAATTGGTGCAGGCTTCCATTTCTAAATCTCGTATCGTTACATTATTTGATGACAGCGCCTGTCCGCAAATGGGCAGGCGTTGTCAAATTACTCATAACATATATTAAGGAATGAATAATGAAAAAATATCTATGCCATTATGGCTTATTGGCAACGATCGCATTGCTCTTCACAGTATCTGGCTGTGCGCAAAAAAATATAACGCCAACTTGGCATTTGACACCTGGCGCGCAAAAAGGCTCTGTGAACCCTGATGACTTAGTATTCCCTGATACTAATAAAGCCTGGCAAAAAGGCGGCACTATCGTTAATCACCAAGATATCGCCAAGATTAGAGTGGGAACCACGAAAGACGAGCTGTATAAGTTAATCGGCACGCCTCATTTTAGCGAAGGTTTTAATGCTCGTGAATGGGATTATATTCTAAAATTCTATGACGCTAATAACACAGTAGAAACGTGCCAATATAAAATCATCTTTGATGACAGCTATGAGGGCAGAATACGCGACGATGAATTCTTCGCCACTGAGTTTTATTGGCAGCCGGCATCTTGTGGTAAATACGCACAGTTTAAGCGCTAAATAGATGTAACTGACAGTTCAGGAAGCAAAACATTTTATGTTTTGCTTTTTTCATGCTTGATATTTTTCTTTAAAATGGTTTAGTGGCATAACAAAATTGGACAGCTAGTGAAAGGTTATGCTAACCCAAGTAAGGAGTATAGTAATTGTTGATGGTATTAAGTGATTATAATCAATCTTTAATACCTCACTACTGAACCGCCCCGACTTTATCGGAGGTAGATTTACTTGAGTTAGGCTGCATGATTAAAAACTTCCAAGTTGGTTCTTATGTATCTAATAATATCGTGTCTATAAAAAAGACAAACTGTTATTTAAAATACCTCAACTATTCAGCTATTAGCCCTGCTTTAACACTCGATAAACCGTAGCCACCCCAACACCAACCGCCTTAGCAATCTCCTCTTTCGTCATATTGTTTTGACTGGCCAACTCTCTAATACGATTATGTTTCACTGTATTGGCTTTCTTACCTGTGGGCTTATAACCACTATTCGCTAACCCCTGCTTAATACGCTCTCTACGCTTATCGTTATCAAGCTTTGCCATCGTTGCTAACAAGTCGATCAGCATATGGTTAATCACTGTTAGGATCTCACCTGTCATGCCCTTACTTACCGTATGCGTAGTTGGTAGATCAGCTACCACCAATCGTAAGCCCTTGTCTTTGATGCGCTGCTTTAGAATCGCAAAATCATCTTGAGATAGCCTGCTTAATCTATCCACACTTTCGACCAGCAGAATATCGCCTTCCTCAGCATCATTGAGTAACAGAGTGAGTGCTGGTCTATCAAGCTTCGTACCACTGAAATGCTCAACGTACTCAACAAGGTTATCGTTATAGCTTTGGCTAAAGCTAATCAAGTCAGACAAGGCTCTCTTAGCGTCTTGATCCTTAGTGCTGGCTCTCACATAAATACGAACGGTCATAACGCCACCTATATTATTTAGACTTAATAACCAATGTTCATTGATAATAATAAGATATTACTATCATTTAATATTAATAACAAGTCTAATGATAGATAGAGTATCGTTTAGAGTTTTTATTTTTTAGGTATAGGCTAATGATAGGAAAAAAGCACAGCAGCCAGTCTTATAATTCAAAAGTCTGTTATAGATGGTTCCATGCTAACAGTCTGCTTTAAGTAGTCTGTTAATAGGTTTGAAAGGTAAAATAACTGGTTTCCTTGGGGTATACCCTACGATAACAGGAAATCCATCGCGGATGACAAAACCTGTTTAGCTTTTAAACAAGACGGGTTTGTCGATAGTATGTAAGATAAGTTGGAAAAGTAACTAGAGTGTAAGACTATTCATACTGGGTCTGAATCAAAGTTTTATTGTGATTAATTTCTGCTCAATATTATTCATTTGTCGCCATGATGAGTGATGGCGGCTTGTAATTTAGTTAGGAAAAATAATCTTGAGTAATAATATACGTTTGTATCATTTGTATCATTTGTAGCAGAGCTTGTTCTAGGCTTCTTTACTTACACTTTTCTGTAAGTTATTTTTTAGTAAATGATCGAATATAAATGGGCCAAAAGGTAAGAGTGAGCCGAGTACGCCCGCAGGTATTGCCCAAAGAGGCATTTTCATTTTGATAGCTGAGCCTATAAGTATTATGATATAGGTAATAAACAAAATACCGTGTGCCATACCGATGTATTTCACACCTTCTGGAATATCCAGCATATATTTTAGTGGCATGGCGATGAAGAGCAATAATAAGAAAGAGGTGCCTTCTAGGTAGCCTATAAGGGTAAGACTTTTTAACGCGGTCTCTTGTTTTTTTCTAAGGCTGTGAATTTTTTCAATAGTTGGCTGAGCCTGTGACACTATATTTTCCTTTTGTTATTATCAATAAAGAATTTATGGATTATTCAATGTCTCTATAATAATGGCTCTACGCAGAGCTTTTAAGTATTGGGTTTTAAGACCTAAAATGAGTGAGTACCTATACCAGTCATACATTACCTTCCAGTTCACATTTTATAAACATACTCAAGTATAAAAAGTATTTTTCCGTATAGAGTGACTACGACGCTAGTTCATTTTGTTTGTGATAATCGGCATCAATGTGCTTATTTATTACGCTTACTTTCTAAAAATATCATGTCAATTATAATCAATGCGACACCGACACAGACACCTATATCTGCAACATTGAAAATAGGATAATTCCAGACATCAGCATAATGCACATGGATAAAGTCAACCACTTTACCAATTCTTAAACGATCGATTAAGTTGCCAATCGCACCACCGAGCATTAAGGCTAACCCCATGGACAATAGCTTGGCTGCACGTGGCGCTTTGATTAAATAAACCGTTAAAAAGATAGCCATTACAAAAGCTAAGCCTGAGAAAAACCATTTCTGCCAACCGCCAGCGTCGGCTAAAAAGCTAAATGCTGCCCCATAGTTATAAGCGAGTGTCCAGTTGAGAAATGGTTCAATGACCGGTACGGGGTCATTGAACGCTAATTTGGTTTGGGCCAACCACTTAGTCCATTGATCAAGTATTAATACCATTATCGCCAACAAATACCAGATAAAAGCGCGACTGCCATTGGCAACCATTTTTGGCATTTTATTCAACTTACCTTTAGGTGTTATCGAGTTGCCTGAGGTTACGTACATAGCTTTAGGCGTATGATTCATGGTTTTAGAGTCAATTGATTGATGAGTACTACTCACAGCTATAGGTACTTTATTGTCAGCAATATTAGTACTAGCCGATTCAACGCTATTCAATTTAGTACTATCTAATCTGTCGGTAGATTCAGTCATAGTTGTTTTCTTTATCTGTGTTTATACAATGAACAATGTTAAACGTATATGTTTTTAGTATACGACTATTAATAGCGCCACTTTTAAAAACGGCTCCACTTACCGCTCTGGTATTATGAAACTTACGGTAATAATTTTTTATTAGGGAATCTGTTGATTGATTTCAATATTAACCTGAGTCTGTTCAGCACTAATCACTATCGGATTACCCGATAAGTCGCCTGACTCTGCTATGGCATTACCGCTATGACTAATACGAGCAACGACTGCTAACTGAGTTTTGTCACTACGAGCTGAATTTAACGTGCGATCTGGCATCATCGCATCAAGATTGCTTAAGCGGATACTGGCCTCACCTTGCTCAATAACACTAATGGGTAAACGTTTGGCGGCAAACGGTGGACCTCCTTTAACGTCACGTATCGCAACAAACAACACATCATCAGCTTTCACTAACGGTAATAAATTAGCGTTAATTTTCACTGTCACGTCAATACCTTCTAGCGCTTGCTTTTCTTGCGTGCTAACGTAGTTGCTTAACTCATCTAAGCTTGCTAAAGCTTTAGTATGATCACCTGGTTTGGCCACAATGCTGCCTTGTAAGCGTTTAATCCAACCTTGCGCTTGGGCAAAGTTACTACTACGAGTCTCACCCATTGCCATGAGCATTTGAGCCCGTTCATGCTGCGGATTCTTAGCTAATATAGCTTGTAATACACGGCGAATATTGGCGTCTAACTGACCTTCATTAACGAAAAAGCTAGTCTGAGCATAAGTGGTGGCGATTTCTTCATTTTCAGGAGCTAAACGATAGGCACGAGATAAGGCTTCCAGCGCAGAATCAGTTGCCTCCATAGATAAGAAAAGCTCGGATAGGCGCATCCAGCGATTAGGATCATCAGCATTACGATGAACATTGGTTTGCATGGCGCTAATCAGTTGACGACCATCTTCAAACGCCCATGATGGCGGCTTGTCAATTTTAGCTGTCAATAGGTCGTCAGCCACTTGTCCTACTTTGTCCTCAGCTGTCCACAAATCAAACACGGGCGTACGATTGCCTATTAGTAAATACGCCATTGCAGCCAATATTGGGATCCAAGCTGCGACAATTAAACGGCTTTTGACATCAGGGGTGACCATAGGTGTTATCTGACGCTGCGCATCTAATAGCTGACGCTCAAGCTCCAGCTTTTGATTTTGATAATGGCTATTATTAATAGTACCGCTGTCTTTATCTGTTTGTAGCTCAGCTAAACGTTCGCGAAATACTGCAACATTAATATCTAGCAGTTGATTGTCTATTGGTTTGGACTGCAAACGCGGTGCTCGTAGCCATGGCATAATAGCAATCAGCGCAAATATAAGAGCAATCAGCAAGCTTAGAGTTACAAATAAGCCAAAAGTAGAAAATAGAGTCATTTTTTGTCCTCTAGGCTAGTAATGTCGTGGTCGACACTCTCAGCTTGCGATAATAGACGATCAAGCTCAGCCTTTTCCGTAGAGGTCAAGGCAGCAGTACTGTTCACTGTGACGCCGCTTTGACCACGGGCAACAACTTGGCGACGCTTACTTTGCCAAAACCAACCAATAATTAAGACGAGCAATAATAGTGGTGGAAAAAACCATAGGATCCATGTTGATGGTCGCATAGGCGGCTTGTAGCTAATAAAGTCACCGTAGCGCTCTTGCATATAGACGCGTATTTCAGCATCACTACGTCTATCTTTAATTAAATCATAGACTTTTTGCTTTAGATCCTGTGCAATCGGTGCATCAGAGGCTGCAAGGTTTTGATTTTGGCATTTTGGGCAGCGAAACTCTTCTATTAATCCACGATACTGAGCTTCTTGCTGTGGTGAGTCAAAATCGTATACGTCAATAGCTGCGTTTGCCGTCATGTTAAGCAGACACGCTAGTATTAAGCTTGCTAGTTTTAAAACTATATTGGGTTTTAGTTGAGGAGCTCTTATTCGAATAACGTTCATTTGCACATCTCCTCAACCTGAATGAGATCAGGACTATCGTTGTTCTTATTAGCCTCATTAAGTACGGTCAGGCACGGCTTAACACGCTGTTGCCAATTGGCTTCATTAACCTCACCAACAATATGCTGACGAATGATGCCATCTCCATCCACAACAAAGGTTTCGGGCGCACCAGTTATGCCTAAGTCTAGAGCAAACTGACCCAATGAATCCTGAATAGACATAGAAAATGGATCACCGCCTCGGTTTAAGTAACTGAGCGCATTACCAATCTCATCCTTATAATTCACACCAACGATATCAACGCCGCGCTCTTCTAGTTGCATTAAAAACGGATGCTCAATAACGCAAGTTGGGCACCATGAGCCCCAAACATTAAGTAAAAACGGCTTATCCGGCAAATTATCATTGGTGATAGTACGGGTAGTATCTGCTAATAACGGCAGCTCAAAGGTAGGAACCGGACGCTCAAGAGCGGTATTGGTCACAATGTCTGTTGGTTTACCTAAGCGCATGTACAATATAACTACCAAACCAAAAAAGAGGATAAGCGGAATTAAGAACCATAGCTTCGTCTGCTTTTTTTTCATTGTCTTTGGGTTACGCTGCTTACTGTTTTGGCTATCTTTTTGCTCAGGAGTATTATTCGACATAGTCATTTATTTCTCCTTTAGTGTCGACATCGTCGATGCTGAGATTGCCTGTTCAATAGCTACCTCATTGACTCCATCAGTAGCCAGATCACCAGTAACTAGCAATGGAGCTTTAACTTTTTTGATGCGGTATCGTTTATCAAGCATGCTAATTAATCCACCTAGAGCCATGATAATTGCCCCTAACCAAATCCAGCGAATTAATGGTTTTACATAAATCCTTAATGCCCATTGGTTACTACCATCGGCAATAGGTTCGCCCAGTGCGACATAAACATCGCGCATAAGATTGGGGTCAATAGCGGCCTCAGTTGTTGGCATAGTGCTGATAATATACGTACGTTTTTCAGGATATAGCGTTGCCACTTCTTGGCCATTCTTAGTCACTACAACCTCAGCTTGCGTTGCATCAAAGTTACTCCCCTTTATTTCAAAAAATTCAGTTACTTCAAAATCGTAACCTTGAACATTGACTGTATCGCCAATACCCATTGCTACGTCACGCTCAATACTCAAGCTACTAGTAAAGGCTATGCCAATGACAGCAACCAATACGCCAATATGAGCAGTCTGTTGACCCCAATAGCTCAGACGCAACTGCCGCAAACCGTTAAAAAGATTAGGCGCATTCTTAGTTTTATCTTTAAAATCAACTGCCATCCATAGCAGTACCCAAAAGCTAACGGCTAAAGTCACACCAATATTAAGCATAGACGATGGATTAACAAAGTAAGTAATAATGGCGGCTAATACTAAGCTACTAACGGCGATGACCATGCCTATACCCAGTAGTGGACGGGTGTCTTTTTTCCAGCGAATATTTGAGCCCATACCCATAGCTATTAATAACAGCCACGTTAAAGGTACAAATAATGCATTAAAATAAGGAGGGCCGACGGACACTTGTCCTAAACCAAAGGCATCAGCGATAATAGGATAGAGGGTGCCGAGCAACACCACTAAGGTTGCAATCAAAATGATGGCGTTGTTGATCACTAAAAAGGACTCACGTGAAATCAGCTGATATTGACTTTCAACGGTTAAACGCCAACCGCGAACGGCAAACATCAATAGACCACTACCGATGATAATGCCAAGAATAGCTAAGATAACCAAACCACGCGTCGGATCAGCGGCAAACGAATGCACTGAGGTAAGGACTCCAGAGCGTACCAGGAACGTGCCAAGCAAGCTTAAGGCAAAGGCGAAAATAGCCAGCATGATGGTCCATGCTTTAAACACCCCGCGCTTTTCAGTGACTGCTAATGAATGCAGCAATGCTAAGCCGACAAGCCAAGGCATAAACGAGGCGTTCTCTACCGGATCCCAAAACCACCAACCGCCCCAGCCAAGCTCGTAGTAGGCCCACCACGAGCCCAGTGCAATACCAATGGTCAAAAATCCCCAAGCCGCGAGCGCCCATGGACGTGACCAGCGTGTCCAAGCAGCATCTAAACGCCCTTCCCACAATGCCGCCATACAAAATGCAAAAGGCACTACCATACCCACATAGCCCATATATAACATGGGCGGATGAATAATCAGACCGAAATCTTGTAGGACGGGATTTAAATCAGCGCCATCGACCGCTAGATTGGGTAAGGTACGCTCAAACGGTGACGAGGTAAATATCAGCATTGTTAGCATCATTAACTGTACACCGGCCAAAATAACTAGTACCCGCGCACGCATTGATAACGGCAAGCCGCGACTAAAGTATGATACCAGTGCACACCATGTGGCCATGATGGTCATCCATAGCAGCAAAGAGCCCTCGTGTCCGCCCCATGTCGCCGATAACTTATAGTACCAAGGCAACAGCGTATTGGAATGCTGCGCGACGTAACTGAGGCTAAAATCATTATAATAAAAACCTGCTATCAAAGCGCCAAATGACGTTATCATGGCGGCAAACTGTGCCCAAGCTAAGCTAGGGGCTAGTCGTTGCCAAGCAACTTGGTTACGAATAACACCAATAGTTGGCAGAATTACCTGCAATAACGCCAATACAAAAGCGGTAAGCAAGGCAAAATAGCCCAATTCTGTAATCAACATACGGTCTAACCTTATTTACTCTAATGCGGTTGCAGTTTACTGTAGCGGTGGAATTTTTATTATTAGAACCCACCCCCGAAATCTGCTGCTATCTCTAGTTTTTAATTGATTTCGAAGGGTTTTATTTAACTACTTTAGGCGCAGTTACCATTGGAGGCGCTCCTTTAAAGCGCAGTAAACGTAACGCATTGAGAGTAACGAGCACTGTTGCTCCAGCATCAGCTAGAACCGCAATCCATAGTCCAGTAATGCCGAATACGGTCGTGATCAGAAAGACGCCTTTGAGACCTAAAGCGAAAATGACGTTCTGATGAATGTTGCGCATGGTGGCACGCGAAAGTGCAATCAGATGAGCCATGTCTGTAACCCGACTTTTCAATAATGCGATATCGGCCGTCTCAATGGCCACATCGGTACCACCACCCATCGCGATGCCAACATCAGCGGTTGCTAGTGCTGGCGCATCGTTAATACCATCACCCACCATCGCTATTTTGCTGTTATTCTTCATCTCGTTAAGCAAGCGCAGTTTGTCCTCAGGCAACAGCTCAGCTTCCCATTCCACGTCTAAATTACTGGCAAGTGCTTGAGCGGTTAAGCGGTTGTCGCCTGTTAGCATGACGGAGCGCACACCCATCGCTTTAAGTTGAGCCACACCTTCATGAGCGTCGTCTCGTAACTCGTCTCTTAGTGCGACCAATCCAAGCACTTCTCGACTTTGCTCATCGAAAAGAACTGAGACGGTCTTGCCCTCATTTTGCAGCGCCTCGATTTGTGCCTGTTGCTCGGCTGAAATTGATGCCTCATCTGCGGCATAAACAGGCGAACCGATAGCTAGCGCGCGCCCAGCGATAGTTGCGTGTACCGCTTTACCCGCAGTAGCAGAAGCTTTAGAAGCCACAGGTATGACAACTTTGGCGGCTTTGGCATGACTGACAATGGCTTCAGCAAGCGGGTGACTAGAACCTGTCTCCACACTGGCAAAGAGCGCCAATACCTTATCTTTACCTTGAGAACCCTGATCCTGAGAATCCTGACCTTGAACACTTGAATACTCTTGTGTAATGTCAACAACATCGGTCACGCGTGGTTTGCCTTCAGTTAAAGTGCCTGTCTTGTCAAAAGCGACTGTCTTCACTTGGCCGATGGTTTCTAAAGCACTACCGCCCTTGATCAGCAAGCCGCGGCGCGCACCGACCGCTAGACCAGAGGCGATAGCAGCTGGTGTTGAGAGCACAAGAGCACAAGGACAAGCGATCAATAATAAGGCTAGACCTCGATATAACCAAGTTGACCAATCTCCGCCCATGGTTAACGGTGGGACGATGATAATTAGGGCGGCAATAGCCATCACAGCCGGTGTATAGTAACGACTGAATTTCTCAATAAAACGGGCAGTGGGTGCTTTGGAAGCTTGCGCTTGCTCTACCAAATCAATAATGCGCGAAATAGTGTTATCGGCGGCTGTCTTTTCTACGCGCACTTGGAGCACACCATCGATGTTAATTGACCCTGCAAATACATTGTCACCCATCGTCTTGGCAACAGGAACAGACTCTCCCGTCACGGGCGAATCATCAAGGCTGGACGCACCTTGAACAATGGAACCATCAGCAGATACCCTATCTCCAGGACGCACCAGCACAAGGTCATTCACTTGTAGTGAAGTCGCTGGAACGTTACGCTGCCCACCTTGAGCATCAAGTAAAATCGCACTTTTCGGAACCAGCGATGATAAGGCTCTGATGCCAGCGCGAGCGCGATCAGCAGCGATACTCTCAAACAGTTCACCGATTGAGAACAAAAAGACAACCGCTGCGGCCTCTTCAGCTTCACCAATGATAAGTGCGCCAAGCACGGCGACGGACATCAGCGTTTCAATTGAAAAGAATGAACCTGTTTTAGCCAGTGCTAAGGCTTTGCGTGCAAATGGAAAAACGCCTACAATCACAGCGATGGCAAACACCCATATCCCATAAGCGGGGAACAGTAGTGACAGTGCATAAGCGCTGCCCATCAAAATACCGAGACCAACAACCTGTTTGCCTTTTTGAGTTTGCCACCACCGCTTATCCTGCGGAGCCATCTGATTGTCGCTGTCAATATCAATAGCCGATACAGTTTGTTGACCAGTATTGGCAGATATACCGAACCCTAGGCTTTTGATGGTTTTTTCGATATCACTAGCCTGAGTCGGCGCACCAGGGGCTAAATTTAGCTCTAGCGTTTCTGTAGCGAAATTCAGCTGAACATCAGAAACCCCAGGCATACGTTTCAAAGCTGTTTCAATCTTGCCGATGCAACTGGCACAGTCCATACCTTCAATATGATATTTCATAATAATTTACCCTTTGAATAATGATATTATGAACCCTCTAGTGGCTTTAGAGTCAAGGTTATTCATCTACAGTTTCGTAATTTTAATTTCTCTAGCGCCAGTCTTTACAGCCACTTTAATCATTTAAATCATAGAGGTTGTTATGACAATCAAAATTGGTGAGCTCGCTAAACGCACAGGTGCCACAGTGGAAACCATTCGCTATTACGAAAAGGAGCACTTATTACCTGAGCCTTCTCGCAGCGCAGGGAATTATCGTTTATATAATGAAGAGCACATTGAACGTCTACAATTTATCCTACACTGCCGTACGCTTGACATGGCTTTAGACGAAGTAAGAATCTTACTTGAATACTGGGAGGAACCTGATAAAGACTGTGGTGATGTGAACTCATTACTAGATAAGCAAATTTATGCTGTAGAAATACGAATGGAAGAATTGATGCACTTAAAGCAGCACTTGACTGTTTTGCGTCAGAAATGTGCAAGTAGTGCACCAGCAGTATCATGTGGCATCTTAAACGCGCTGGTCGATAATTCCTGTCATGAGTAATGATATCAGTAGTGTTCATTTCTAACTGATCAAATCATGAAAGGTTAAATACACCCTGATGTTAAGCACAAAAAAACCCAGCAATGATATTAAGATCACTACTGGGGTTGGAGGAAATAATAACTATGTTGTGCTGACTTATCAGGTCTTATTTATCATTCATAGCAAGGTAGATATTTCGATCTGATGCGGATGCGTCATCCACGTATTTTGAATCACGCCATGTGGTATAAGCATAGACACCACTGTATGGGCTGATGCTGTTCTGACGGAAATCAGAAATCCAGTTTTCGCCATCAAAGATTTGGATATGGCCATGTGGACGCTTTGATGAGCGATCATAGACAATAACATCACCTACTTGGGTTGGCATATCATTACTGATTTTGCTAAAACCTGCTTTATCAAGCGTGCCACGAGTGGCGTACTGATAGGCTGAAGGATTGGGGGTGAACTCATAACCTGCTGATTGTAGTGCTTTACGTACGTAACGGGCACAGTATCCAGAGCTACCAGATAGAGCCACTCGTGAAGCACGAGCAGCAGCGATAGCGGGGGCTGAATTGCTATCAGGAACTGTATTGACTTGCTGCTGTTGTTTTTCAGCGTATAAGCGGCTGTTTAATGATGAAAGCCGACTCTCTTTTTGCTTAGCCTGCGCACTTAGGTTGCTAATAGCTTGACTGATTTCGTCATTACTAGAAACATAAGCACCACTGCTAGTGCTATAGATGTTTTTTGATGAACCGTAGTTTGATGCCACAGAAGTATTGGTGATGGTATTATTTGTTTGAGAGATTGTGATAGCAGCACCACTCGTTTGTGCTATGCCCATACCCAGTACTGACAAAATCAATAAAGCCTGTTTCATAAATCTAATACCTACGGTTAATTCAAAATGGTCTGTTATCAACAACAGCGCAGTCAATTAAATTTCAACAACTCAAGTATATATACGTCATAGTGACTGATACTTCTGCTGCATATTATTCATATAAAAAATGATTATTGGCGATCACAGCACATCATTGAAGTCTTACGAAGCTGTTGCAAATCAAGCTGCTGGCCAAAACACAAAGCCGACTTTAGCATAGGCTGTTTAGCCTGTCATCACCCTTAAAAACCCCAAAAATACTTTTTTGATGTTGAAAAAATTGCTAATATTCCACATTTTACAATGTAAGTTTGTGTAACATATACAGAATATAGCTGACTAAATTGACAACAATTTCTACTGTTTTATAAGCAAAAAAACGTCTGAGGGTTAAATCTAAATTATAGATTTAACCCTCAGACGTTTTTTTATTGGATGAAGTAATTACCCTATATAGGGTCTAACTAATTATTAAGATAATATAATAATTTATAATATTAATATAGATATAGATGTTAATTCCCTACTGGCTTATGTAATATTACGTAATTGTTTCGATACATCCTGTATATTCTTGTATTAACCCTTAATTATTTATCTATTTTAAGGGTTAATAACCGATAAATCCGCTTACATTGTCATCAAAAGTTACAAATTCAAAGTTATTTTTGCTTTTAAAGTCGCAATAGCTAATGATTTTTTTGATGAAGAATCATTTTATAAGCAATAGAACAGTCTTATACCTGCCTCATTTACTTTTAACGCTAACACTATAATCAAAGTATTCTTAACTGCTAACACACTATAATTGCTGCTCTACCGATTCAATATCAGCATAAACTTGGGTCGTCCCGTCTTTATTGAGCTGCATAACCTGATAGGGCATGAATTTATTTTGATACTCCATACCTGGGCTACCAACAGGCATGCCAGGTACGGCAAGACCCATAGCTTGTACTGGCGGATTTTCTAAGAACTGCGCCATATACTTAGCAGGTACATGACCTTCAAAGACGTAATCATCAGTAGTGACTACAGTATGGCAAGAACGCATCTCAGTTGGAACGCTGTAGCGCTCTTTAAATACGGCTAAGTCCGCAACATCTTGCGCGGTTGCACTTAGACCATTATCTTCTGCATGACTTATCCATTCTTTACAGCAGCCGCAATTGGCATCTTTATAGACCGTAGCTGAGACGTTTTTTAGTAGGTCTGGTTTACTTACTGACCTTGTCATCATGTGAGCACTTTTAGCGTTTGGTTCATCTTCCTTTAAAGTGATAGCTGTTGCATTTTCGGTTGTTACTGATGTTGTGTTTGCATCAGATACGCCACTACTCGGTTGGCTACAAGCAAATAGTGATGAGGCGGCAAGTAACACCAGCGTACCACGCAACCCCTTAGACAGATGACGATTGAATATAAGACTGGATTTTATTTTTAAGGGGGTCATAGTGCTCTCTCATGTACTGTAGATATTGTGAGCTATAGAAGGTCAAGTAACACTTCATATCGTTTGGTAATGTAGCATAATAACCCATCAAACGGGGTACGTAAATTTATACATTGAGCAGTGCGGACTGGTATCATAAGCAGTTTTTATTTTGAAATGCTGCCTGTAGTATTAACGGGTCTATCTGAGTTTTGGATTTTGATTAAAAATTCAAGGCTCATAATTTTGGATAATTTGCGATGCACCTGTCTACTATTAGTCTACAAAAGCGTTTGAGTACTCACTTAAATCAATTACCGCTATGGCTTACGCTAGTAGCAGCATGGCTTGCAGGGGCTATTTTTTTATTTGCATTATCGCCTTATGGGTTCTGGCCGCTAGCAATAGTGTCACCAGCGATTTTATATGCGCTGTTGGTGCCAAATATGAGTGGTCGTCGCGCTTTTATTATCGGTGAAGCTTACGGTATGGGGCTATGGTGCGTCGGCGGCTTTTGGCTCTATACTGCTATCCATGATTATAGCGATACACCAACGTGGCTCGCATTGATTATGATTGGATTGATGGGTCTCGGTATGGGACTGTTTCATGGATTTTTAGCACTAGCCTTTAACCGTATGGTAGGCAAACAACCCTTTTCATTTGCTGCTCTTTGGGTGCTACAAGAATGGTTAAAAACTTGGTTATTCACAGGCTTTCCGTGGCTGTTTGTTGGTTATGCATTTACTGAAGAGTATTGGTTATCGTCCTTAGCACCCGTTGCTGGTGTTTTTGCCGTCTCTTTTGTTGCCATACTATTGGCTGCAAGTTTAGTAGAGCTACTGCTTCGGCGCAGTAGTTATGCCATCGTTTCTGTACTGTTATTAGCCATTAGCACATCATTATGGCTGGTCAATCCGCAATGGACAAAACCTAAGGGCACACCTGATCTGTCAGTGTCATTGATTCAAGGTAATATTTCACAAGATATAAAGTGGCTGACTAAGTATCAAGTAGAAACGCTAAAGATTTATGCGAAGTTAACACGCACTGAGTGGGGACGTGATGTTGTGGTGTGGCCTGAATCATCTATTCCTATGTTTCAGGATGAGGCTGCGGGCTTTATTAGTGAAATGATAGAAATGGCTAATGCGACCAATACGACATGGATAACTGGTATCCCTTATAAGGATAAAGCGGCATTCAATGCCAGTACGGATAAGTATCCCCCATTTTACAATAGCGTGATTGCTCGAGGTGTAGAAGCGGAAGGCCTATACAAGAAGCAGCGTCTGGTGCCTTTTGGAGAGTATATTCCATTTGAAGGCGTGCTCGATATTTTCCCAAGTTTGGCCGGTAGTCAGGATATTAAGAGCTATAGTCGTGGTAGTGATCAGCAGTCACCTCTAAAGGTGCGTGGACACAATATAGGGACGGCTATCTGTTATGAGGTAGCTTATCCAGATACCACGCGTAAAAATGCCATCGATACTGACTTTTTGTTGACGGTCTCTAACGATGCCTGGTTTGGCACTTCAGCAGGACCATTGCAACATTTGCAAATGGTACAAATGCGCGCGCTTGAGAACGGGCGCTGGTTTATTCGAGCGACCAATACTGGTGTTACCGCTATCATTAACCATAAAGGTCGTATTGTAGAACGCGCACCGCAGTTTGAGCGTACTGTACTACGTGGTGAGATACAGGCACGGGTTGGTAACACTCCCTTTATGCTTATGGGAAATTATCCTATCTTGATAATAATAACTCTGTTATTACTACTAAGCTATTTTGGCAAAGGTCTAACCACACTTAGAGGACGAGGGTAATAGTAAACTTAATTATAATAATTTAATCAGCGTAAGTTTTTTATTTTTTCTAGGTAACGTCCTAACGCACGTAAATATAAAAGTTTTAAACTATTGATCACATAAGAACTGATTGAAAAAATTATGTCGACATAAAGCACGCGCCTCATACTTAAAAAGAGATAGCTATATACGGTCTATCATCTTTTAGTTGATACTTTCATTTAATGCACGCGATTTTTGATTGTCATCTGCCTTAATACCAAATTCAATAGTTGCATGTTGTATATTCTGATGCGCCAAATCTTCCTTAATATTTTCTTTCATAATAAGAGTCTCTTCTAATGTCACATCGCTCTTCGGTACGATATGAACTGTCAGAGCATTCTCAGTGGTACTCAAGGCCCAGATGTGCAGATGATGAAAGTTTTGAATAAATTTATAGCTCTCTAAGATAGCAGTGATTTTACTGAGATCAACATTTTGAGGTACTCCGTCAATAGCAAGCTTGATACTCTCTTTTAGTAGACCCCAAGTCGATAACAGTATCACGACTGAAATAATCAAGCTAACTAGAGGATCAACGATATTCCAACTTGTATAGTAAATAATAATGCCCGAGATAACGACACCTACAGAGACCAATGCATCTACCATTAGATGCAAGAAAGCACCTTTAACATTAATATCGTCTTTTTGACCTTTGTAGAATGCAAAAGCAGAAACAGTATTTATAAATACACCTATTAGAGCTGTAATAATAATAACTTTTCCTGCAACTTCCGGTATGGTATCAAATCGACCCAAGGCCTCATACGCAATACCTATAACGATTGTAACTAACAATATGGCGTTAATAAGAGAAGCCATTATAGAAGCTTTTTTGTAGCCATAGGTATAAAGCGTAGTAGATGCTTTCTGTGCTAATTTCATTCCAATTAACGAGATTATTAAACTGGCAACATCACTTAAGTTGTGGCTAGCGTCTGCGATTAAAGCTAATGAATTAGTTGAGTAGCCCACTATGAACTCGATGAGCGTAAATGCAGAATTTAGACCAATTCCAATATAGAAAGCCTTATTCATATTTTTAGGGTTTGGAGCTTGGTGACTGTGGTTATCTGAATTACTCATAATTTACCCTTGTTTAGGTTGCTGCATTTTATTAAAGGTAGAAAATAATTTTATTGCATATCTTCTATATTGCACAGTCAATATTGCTCTAATACCGTAGACACACTTATTGTTATCAATAAACTGAGCCACAACTGGATTGTATGTCCTATCTCTCCTTGGGCGAAAAAAGCGGCTTTTACTGTAATCTAACTGGCTTACGTAAGCTTCTTATTTTCACGTTCAAGCTCTTTAGTATGTGTAGCTTAGTCTTGAATGTTGGTTAGTATGGTTTCATTAGTGCGCTTTTTATGACATGACCACAATGTTCCAAAAGTAGATTCTATTTTCAGTACTATAACTTGAATGGTTGACCACATAGAGGTGTAATCGTTTAATGCTTCAATCAGCATGCGAACGGCGCGTTTTTTAATCTCAGGAGTGTAGGTTTGTCTTTTCATTGTCGTATTCTCTCAGAAAGTTGAGTCTCCGACAATCTCGGGGCGGTTCAGAATAATGATGGGGCTAGAAGCCCCTTATATTTTGTGTAACTTAAATCGTTATTGAGTACGCTTTGATTAAGGGCAATATACCTTAGCACTGCTAACCGTTTTTGGTTCTATTATATGGTACTGATATAGGAAACAGTGCTTGTTTTGCCATGGGCATTTTTTTTGCAGCTTGCTTCTACGTCTGGCTTAAGAAAACAAGCATCTGATGATACTAGAAAGGTACACAGCGTTCGATGATATATATAGTTTTTTGAGTTTTTTATACATATCCTTTTTTTAGGTATAAAAAATCCGATTTTTTATATCTATCGTTCAACCAACTTTTCATCAATCATTTCAGTCAACAGCTCAGTAACCGTTTTTCGGCTTTCAAGCGCGTACCGTTTGAGCGCAATGTGTTTATCTTCATCTAGATTAAAATTCACGCGTACCGTCTTTTTGGGACTGTCCGTCACATCCGATAGAGCTAACTGATCCTTAACGTTCTTACTAGGGCGACCTGCTGATAAACTCATGACCTACTCCTCACCAAAAAATATTTGAATCTCACTGACCAATGCGGTTATCTCTTGTATCGCATTGCTATTAGGCGATTCGGTATCAAATACTGTCTTACCAAGGGCAGCACTATTAGGATAAGCAACTCGCTGCATCACTCTGGTCTCTAATACCGGAAGATTATAATCAAGCAGCGCGGTTGCCACCTCTTTACCAATATTGGTATTTTGAATGGCGCGTGATACGACAAAGGCCGCCTTTAGTTGGCCATCCATCATCTCAATACGTTGCTGTACTAAATCAACCAAATCACTGGTTGCCCAGATATCATAAGGACTCGGCTGCACCGGAATCAATATAAAATCAGCCGCCTTTATAGCAGAAATAGCCAGACTAGTAGCTTGCGGCGATCCATCGATCACCACGTAATCTTTATCAGAAACGCTTTTTAAATCTTTATCAAGTGTTGGTCTATCAAGCCCGATCACTGGTACCGGATTGTCTTCATCAACCGCTCTCCAGTCACGCGCACTGCCCTGCTGGTCGCTATCCACCAACAAAACACTATGACCTTTTAGTTGTAAGCCACGAGCCAAATGCGTTGCGATGGTAGTCTTACCGCTACCACCCTTTTGATTTAATACCGCGATTACCTTCATAAATACAGATCCCTGTAGTATGTATTGAGTATATAAGTATATAAGTATATAAGTATATAAGTATATAAGTATATAAGTATAT
>NZ_JADQAK010000028.1:13251-36379 GCF_022129285.1 Psychrobacter sp. Ps4 | reverse complement strand
GCCATTTCGCTTGTTTTAAAACGATTGTATCTTATTTAAAAAGAACTGACTATACTCTGTTGATATAGAACCAATTTTATTATTATAAATATCCTCTAATGATTCGATATCTTGCTTTAAACTGATAGTCTTTTTTTCACTTTCAGTCAAAATCGTTTTGAGATCCTCGTAATGAGTGCTTTGATTCTGAAACACTTTTTTCATTTCTTTCTTTAATGATTCAAAATCTTGCATATCATTTGTGGTCTCTAGACGCTCATCATCTGATAAAGGGAACATCAATAAAGCTGAATTTTCTATCATTTTTTGAAGGTTTTTTGCATTAACTCCTAGCTTATTTTTAAATGTCTTGACTTCTTGGTTTTCAGATGAAGAAACTGCATTGGCAAGTAATATACTCCAAAGACAGATCGCTTGCGCAGCTTCAGCTACCTGATTAGCACTATTTTCGTTTATAGCAGTTATATAATTTTTATGAGAACTACTAAACATTTTTATAGCTTGTCTAACCTCGCTAGATACTGGTTCGTTGCCAAGTTCATCTTGTAACTTATTGGCTAATGTAACTAATGTTCTTACACCGTTATCGATTTCTAGTATAATTTTTTCCATAGCACTTCCAATCTATACACATAAATCGATAATTATATATCAGTTTGAGTATACGAAATTCAATTAGTTTAACTAGGTAAATAATTACTTAAGCAAACTGCCACCTTGAATTGCCGTTTAAAGGTCACTTTTTAACATTTTCGTGGGATAGCTAAGAGGTTATTGATATTAATAAACAAACAAAAAAGACGCTGTAAATAGCGTCTTTTTTGTTTGTTGCTATAACTAAGCTTATATATTGCGCACCACAATTGATGGTATACGTGAATACATAATTAATGATATGCCGTTAGATATCAACTCGACGGCTAACAGTATGCCAAGAATATACGTCGCTGACTGCGGATAACTGGTAAATATCATGATAGCCAATATAATCGAGAGCAGACCTGAGAGTAATATTGGGACAAAAGCCACTGTCCGCCGGAGACCGAAAGCAACAACAACTCTAACTATACCTGTTACCATAAATAAAATAGCAATTACCATGGTCAAGGTTAATATTCCTTGCAACGGATCTTGTAATAACTCAATACCAATCAATACACCAAGTACCCCGCCGATGGCCGCCAGCACTTTTCCAGTGGTACTATGTGCTCGAAACAAGGCAATAAACTGTAAAACACCCACTAAAAGGAAGATAAAACCTGCTAACTGCTCAGCGGCCAATGTGGCGCTAAGAGGATTAAAAAATGCAAAGATACCGCCAAGAATACTAATGATGCCAATGACTAACCATAATCTACGATTCATAAGACGACCTTATTTTACATTTAATAGAAAATAAATTATATCGCAAACCTTACCTTATGTTGTATAACGGTAGTAATATCTTCGAGTAGTCCTGTTAATATTAGAGTGTGGGCATTGATTTGTGGTCACAAGCCTGCTAACTGATTGTTCCACTGTTGCCGCGTCATGTTATACAGTACATGCTCAGCCAGCCGATGGTTAGGGTCAAGGGCTGGATGGTAGAAGTTGGCTCGGGTATTCATCATGCCAAGGCGCTCCATAACCAATTGCGAGCGTTCATTAATAACCGCTGTGAATGACACAACCTCATCGAGCGACAGCTCAGTAAAAGCAAAATTCAGCGCCGCACGCGCCGCCTCGGTAGCATAGCCCTGTCCCCAATAATCTTTATGTAGTCGCCATGCAATCTCGACAGCCGGGGCAAAAGACATATCTGCGTGGGTATCATTCAAGCCAACAAAACCGATAAAAGCCCCATGCTCTTTTGATCTATCTTTTAAACTGACGGCCCAAAGCCCCCAGCCTTGATTAGCAATAAGCTGCTGGCATTTACTAGCGATGATGTCACTTACTTTAGGCGTTAATAACTTGGGGAAATATTTCATTACTTCAGGATCAGCATTTATTTCAGCAAAAACAGCAAAGTCACTTGCTTGCCATTGTCTAAGGTAAAGACGTTCTGTTTCTATCACATTTATCATTTTTATCACTTATGGATTGACACTGTTAATACTATTTATCCAGCCAGCCTTTTTGCTTAGCATGAGCAAGTTGCTCAGGAGTATCGATATCATAGCTCAGTTGATTATTAACAACGGTACTTATCTGACTGGGCTTCAATTCTCTAATTAAATAACGCAGCCCTTTATCGCCTACCAGCAATGCTTGCCACTCTCTGAGTAAATCACAATCAATCGTTAAAGGTAGTCCGATAATATTGTGCTTCAATGCAGTGGCAGTAGACGTTTCATTTAAATTCATATTATTTGAATACTGCCAGCTACTATAAGCACTTGCCACTACAGACCGCTTATCTGCCAGCAGTTTTGCCAAATGCTGCTCATCGAGTAGAACTTGATCAATACCCATAATGACGACGCGCTCGATTAATGAGCTTGTTAACTGCGTGACCGCCTCAATAGCCAAATTCAAACTATACGCCATCCCTATTTCAGGCGTGGGATTTACGACCATTTGAATCATAGAGTACTGAAAAGCCAATTCATTCATCGCACTGGCTATTAATGGTTGATTATCAGGAATGACTATAATAATTACTTGTGGTTTTGTAGAAAGTGCGAGTTTGGTCATGAAGCAAATTAAGGGTTCGCCATCTTTACACAGTAACTGTTTTGCTTGACCTAAACGCAGGCTCAGTCCACTGGCCAAAATAATGACCGCATGGTTTGGTGGCTTTGATAGATTTATTGGCTTTAGTTGCATAGATGCTAAAATAGATGCGTCGCGGCTCATGATAAACTTATCGATGCACGAGCACTTGTAGCAGTCATCTCTATAGAATCAATATGCGTAGAAAATAGCGTTGTAAAGTTAGTATTTGAAAGATGAGTGTCTGAGTTCTCTGCTGGCGGCAGCTGGTTATGGACGACCGCATTGACTTGTGCCATGATACCCAGTGCTAAGGCTTCAGGTCCATCTCCGCCCAGCTTATAACCAATCGGATAATGCAGTTTTTTGATACCTAGGTTTAAACTGGCAGGATTTGTAAACCTTGTACTAATTTCTTCGATTAAGCGCTCGGTACGGTAGCGTGGTCCTAGTTGTCCAAGATATTTATAGTGATTAGCATGCTCTAATAATACGCCAAGGCGAGCACGGTCTTGGCTGAGACTATGCGACATCAAAGCAACGGCAGCATTTTTACTTAGTTTTAGTAAAGTGTCACTATCATTTAACGCCAGTACCATCACTCTATCTGCCTGAGGAAAACGCCGCTGCGTGGCATATTGCGCTCGACTGTCTACCACTGTCACATGCCAATCTTGCAGCTTTGCCATCGTAACTAGCGGCATCACATCATTACCAGCGCCACAAATCAGCAAACATATCTGTGGTTGTAGGCGCTGAATCAGCCATTCTGTGGTTAAATCGTCATTGTCATCTTTTACAATGACGTACTCAGCATTTTTATGGAGAAGTTTATATTCGGATAAACTTTCAACTGCATGGATAACTGTGCTTGAAGCATTAGATATCACTTTATCTGAATTATTAGCGTCGATAACGGTGAGTTTTCCTGACTTGATATAATTATCTAGGTTAAGACGCACACCAATTTGAAGTTCGGAGTTTGGATTATTTTGGTTATTAAAATGGATTGTAGAGCGAATTAAAGTTGCTACCGTTACTGGCTGCTGAGACTGACGAACCTGACTGATGACATTTAACAAAGACATTGCCGTTGCCAGCCTTTCAAACAACACGTGTACGCGCCCATTACAGCCTAATCCAAAATTTAACTCGTCCAAATCAATATCTTGTTCATCGTAGTTATTGTCTGTGCCCTTATTATCACTGCCTCTATCAAAGTCAAAACCCTCTTCTGATACGCTTGCTGGCACATTACCATTTTCAGCATACTCAATATCATCGCCTGTTTGATAGACTTGCACGTTTGCACCTTGACGCGTGAGCCAAAAAGCACGTTTAATAATATGTGGCTCCAAACAGCCGCCGCTAATCATCCCAACCGAACGACCATCTTCACAGATGAGCATCATCGCGCCTGCGCGGCGATAGGCTGACCCTTCGGTACGCACGACGGTTGCTAATACCGCGTCAACCTGTTGTTGCTGAGCCTCGCGTGCCAGCTTAAGAATATCAGCAATTTGATTCATAATGTCTCTTATATACTAGCTATTATTGATGTCTATATACGGTCTATATCTATCCTAGTCCACTAATAAAACCAGTTTATAAAACCCGCTAACGACTACAATTAGCGGGTTTATATTGTCCATCTATTTGACTAAAAACCTACTCTGGTAGTTCATAAAGTAATTTGTCGAGGGTAATAGGAAAGTCATAAACTCGTACACCCACGGCGTTGTAAACGGCATTAGCAATAGCAGCGGCAGCACCAGCAATCGCCGTTTCCCCAATACCTTTTATGTGCATTGGATTGGTATACGGATCGTCCTCTTCTACCAAGATAACATCAAGCTGAGGGACATCCGCATTGACTGGGACATGGTATTCTGCAAGATTATGATTACATAGCCGACCGTCACGCTTATCGTGAATCACCTGCTCCATCAATGCCGAACCAATACCAAATACCATGCCGCCATAGCACTGCGAGGTCGCGGTTTTGTGATTGAGGATACGCCCTGCTGCAAAGGCACCAGTCATACGTTTAACGCGTATTTCACCAGTGACTCGGTGTACAGCGACCTCGGCAAAATTAGCACCAAATGACGCTTGGCGATGACTTTTTGCATTTTTACCCGGTGCAATTTGACCTTTGGCACTGAGTTTTTGGTCATCATATTGAGCGACGATATCGGCTAATGAATGAGTCTGGAAATTACTAAAGTCATATTCTTTCGATTCAGTTAGTGAGATTCCTGTTATTTCAGCTAATTTGTCTTTTAAATCAGAGACTTTATCTACGATATTATCGCCCAAACCTGCTACTTTTTGTTTTCCTGCTTCTATAACGGTTTCTACCAAGTTAGCATCATGCTCACCTATCTGCTTAATTTGACCGTTATCCAGCTGAATGGTATCAGGGTATAGACCGACTTTTTCTGCGGTCATTTCACGTAGCTGCTGACAAGCAAGGTAAATACTACTGCCTGAACTGGCAGCGCCCATACTGCCCCCTGAGCCTACCGCAGGTGGCAAACTGGTATCACCAAGTTTCATTTCAATATGATCTATTGGTAGCCCTAATAAATCTGCAGCAACCTGAGTAAATACGGTATAAGAACCTGTACCGATATCGGTCATGTCTGTCTCAATCACAGCTTTGACGCCTAGTGCTTTTGAGTTATCTATTTGCAGGGTCGCCCGTGCTTCTGATGGCGCTAAGCTGTTGCCGCGAGCTGCCGCTGCCATACCCATACCCATCCACCAATCACCTTCTAAGCGACTGGCAGGCTTAGCATTGCGTTGATTCCAGCCAAACTGTTCAGCTGCTTGATCGATACAAGCGATGAGCTTACGCGTGGAAAACGGGACACCTTTACTAGGATCTTGCTCAGGCTCATTACGACGGCGCAGCTCGACAGGGTCTAGGTTGAGTTGCTCTGCCAATTCATCCATCGCACACTCAAGGGCAATCTGCCCCACTGCTTCACCGGGGGCACGCATTGAGCCTGACAATACTTGGTTCATATCTACTTGCTGATAATTAACTCGGCGATTGTCACCGCGATACAGATAATGCGTAGAGAGCGCTGCTGGCTCAAAAAAGGCTTCTCCTGGCAAATTACTAGAGACCGTCTCATGAATCATGGTGTCAATAATACCATCTTCACTACAGCCAATTGCGATGCGTTGACGCGTGTTCGAGCGTCTAATCGTTGCCTCCATTACTTGCGGACGGGTCATAGTGATTAACACGGGACGACCCAATTCTTTTGCGGCGAGTGCGGCGGCTATCGATTCTGGAGAAATCCCAAGCTTGCTACCAAACCCCCCACCGACATAACGAGCGATTAATTGTACATTTTCTGGATCCAAGTCTAACGCATCAACGATTTGCTTTTTGCACGAAGAAAGCATTTGATTAGAGGAGTACATAATAAGCTTCTCACCTTCCCAGTGAGCAAGCGTTGCATGTGGCTCCATCGCTGCGCTGTTTTGACTTGGCGTATGATAAAAGCGGTCAAGGGTTACCGCAGCATCAGCGAGGCTTTGTTCTGGATTACCCTTTTCTGAGTTTTTATCCGAACCTTTTTTTTCATTAACATCATGAACATTTAGCAGCTCTGTCGTAAAGTTTAATGCCGCCTGCTCAGTCTCATCCTCATAAGTCACTTTGAGCGCTTTTGCACCTTCTGTCGCCGCCTCAAACGTCTCAGCGATGACGACCGCGATCGGCTGACCATGATAAAAAATCTCACTGACGCCTTGCTTAGGTGATTTGGTTGCACCGCCCTGTTGTGCATTGCGCAAAAAATGCTCAGGATCAGTAACTACTTTAATAATGTTGGGAATACCCTCTAAAGAGCTGCTATCAATTTTCTTAACGCGCCCTTTGGCAATCGTTGCGCTCACCAAAACACCATAGGCTTGATTGTCTAAATGAATCTCTGCCGTATAAGGTGCTTGACCACTGACCTTGAGTGATCCCTCAACTCGGTTAATGGGCTTACCCACCAATTTGCTCGCTGTTTTATCAAAAAGCGACTCAACTGGCCCATTCATCATCATTTTTTTGGTCGGTTCTGCTGGCAATATTGAATCCAATAATGACATGATTATGCTCCCTTGCCCGCTAATGCGCGTTGAATAACTTGTTTGAGTAGACGACGAGTCAGCGGTATTTTAAAATCATTTTGACCACTACCTTTAGCCTCTTTTAATAATAAGTCCGCTGCTTGTTTGATGACATTTTCATTGCCATCAGTACCCGTCAGCAATGCCTCAACGGCTTCGTTGCGCCATGGCTCAGTACCAATACCGCCGAATGCTAGGCGCACTGTGCCCAAAAGCCCATTATCAGTCACGTCTATGATCGCGGCACAAGACACTAAGGCAAAAGCATAGGACGCGCGATCACGCACTTTGTCATAAGTGTGCATACCGCTGGCAGGCGCTGGCAACACCACATGAGTGATAAGCTCACCAGACTCTAAAACGTTTTCGATATGCGGAGTGTCTTTTGGTAGACAATAAAAGTCTTTGATTGCAATTGTACGCGTTGAACCATCCCTTTTTAACGTCTCAATAGTGGCATCTAATAAGCGCATCGCGACGGCCATATCAGACGGATGCTGGGCAATACAGGACTCGCTAGTACCTAAAATTGCCAAGGTACGATTTTCACCATTGATAGCTGGACAACCAGAACCTGGGTTGCGTTTATTGCAGGCGCTGTCTGTCTGATAAAAATAATAACAACGCGTACGCTGTAATAAATTGCCACCAGTCGTCGCTCTATTACGCAACTGTCCCGTCGCACCTGCCAAGATCGCCCGTGATAGCACTGGGTAATTGGCAATGACCTCAGGATGCGCGGCCAAATCGCTATTGGTCACTAGCGTACCGATGCGCAGGCCACCATCTGTAGTCTTCTCAATTTGAGCTAATGCTAAGCGAGTGATATCCACCAGCTTAATTGGCGTTTCAATCTCTAACTTCATCAAGTCTAAAAGGTTGGTACCCCCTGCGATAAATGAGGCGTCTTTTACACTAGCAGATTGGGCTGCCTGCTCTGGCGCGGTAGCACGGCTATACTCGAAACGTTTCATGAGCGATCTCCTAACCTGCTAATTGCCGTCTTATTCTTCATAGATTGACTACCTAGCTGCGCTTCACTAGGTGGTGGCGACCAAATACCCGTCACCTCTGATTTTTGTACTGCGTCAGTTTTAGATGAGTCATTCATTTCACTTTCTAGTACTTGTGAGATGGCCTTAATAATATTGGGATAAGCAGAACAGCGGCAAATATTGCCACTCATACGCTCAGCGATTTCTTGCACCAGCAATCCATCAGGATTTTGCAAATCTGTAGTGACATGACTGGGCCAGTTTTGTTTAATCTCATCGATGAGCGCTGTTGCTGAACAAATCTGCCCAGGGGTACAGTAACCACATTGAAACGCATCATTATCTTTAAAGGCTTGTTGTAACTCCGATAATGATTCGGGCATGCCAATACCTTCAATCGTGGTAATGTCATCACCATCGTGCATAACTGCCAAGGTCAAACAAGCATTGACCCGACGCCCATTGATAAGTATGGTACAAGCGCCGCATTGACCATGGTCACAGCCTTTTTTAGGTCCCGTAATTTTGAGGTGCTGACGACAGACATCGAGTAAGGTCGTACGCAGATCAAGATTGTCGAGCTGATAATCTTGCTTATTAATGGTTAAGTTCAAGGTAGACATGCTGGCTTCTCGCTGGCAGATAATCAAAAAAAATAGGGTTAAACGCTCCTTAAAAGTCGCGCCAATCGATTTATTATGACTTATTAGAAATGTCGATTTGTTTTTACTTTGTAGTTATTACAGTGTAGTTTTTAATCTATGAAAATTTTGCTTCTCACTATTCTATCTCGCTTATTCACTATCAATTTTATAAATGAAACTCAAAAACTCATTTTATTAGCAAAAAAAATAGCGCTATAAACAGGTCGTTTATAACGCTATTTGAGTTCAATATAGTCAGTTAAAAATACCAGTCGGGCATTACGCTTTAGTAATTATGCTCGCTTCACTCAATCGAGATTTTGGCAAATCTGCATTAAAATCATCTTCGCTACGATAACCAAGTGAGATAACGGCAACGGCTGTGTAGCCTTTGCTACGTAGCTCAAACTCTTCATCGAGTGCCTTTAGATCAGCACCTTCCATCGGTACGGCATCAATGCCTAAAGTAGCAGCACCCAGCAATAATGCGCCCATATTTAGGTACACTTGCTCGACCAGCCAATGCGGCTCGTCTTTTTGCTCATAACGACGAATGTCCAAAAACATTTTGCGCACTTGATGCATTTGCTCTTTGAATTTTGGTTCTGCGAAGCGACCATCCGTATCTTCTTTATCCAATACTTCATGCAAAAACTCATCATTAGCATAGATACGACTACAGAAAATGATGACGTGGGAGGCATCTTTCACCTTTGCCGTGTTGAAATCAAACATCCCTTGCGTACCTTTTGCGATACGTGCCTTGCCAGCCTCATCATCAGCGATTACAAAATGCCAAGGCTGAATATTAGTGCTTGATGGGCTAAGTCGTAGGATATCCTTTAAACTTTGAAAGTCTGCTGCTGATATTTTTTTATTGGCGTCAAACTCTTTGGTGCTGTAACGCCAGTTCATGGCTTCAGTGATATTTTTCATTTATGACTCCAAGATTTTAGTACCGCCACTTTAAGCAAAAACCCGTTTGATGACCGTTACAGATTGGTTAAGTAGTCACCTATTTTGTTATTAAGTCACTTATGCGTCAGTACATCGCTGAGTTATTTGAGCCGCCATTTGAACAATTATTTAAGCAGATACTTATTAGACAGAGACTCATTAAACAATAACTTAGACGATATTGTAAGTGTTCCCTCATTCTCTTAGCATTGGTTAATTAGCATTGATTTATAAGGCGGTCGACCACAGACAGCTTATATAAAAAATAAATACTGAATTAGGCAGATAGATATGGAACATTCAAAGCAGTTATCCTCAGAGCAGCCACTACGCATAGATATCGTCTCAGACGTTGTTTGTCCTTGGTGCGTCATTGGTTACCGCCAGCTGGCAGAAGCCCTCAAGCAAACCAACACCGAACACGAGATTCACTGGCATCCGTTTGAGCTTAATCCAAATATGCCAAGCGCAGGACAAAATATGCGTGAACATATTATGGAGAAATATGGTTCGAGCAAGCAAGAATCTGATGCTAGCCGTGCTCGATTAATGGAAGCGGGTAATGAGGTTGGCTTTACGTTTAATTTTAACGATGACACGCGTATGCACAACACGTTCAACTTGCATCAATTGCTGCACTGGACAGATCAGAAAGGTCGCATGCATGACTTAAAGCAGGCGTTATTCATCGCTCATTTTACCAATGGTCGCAATATTTCTGACAATGCCGTGCTTGCTGATATCGCCGCAGAGATTGGACTAGATCGTGATGAGGCACTAGCTGTGTTAGCAGACCAAAGGTTCGCTAAAGAGGTGCTCGCAGAAGAGCAACATTGGCAACAACAAGGCATTCAAAGCGTGCCAGCGGTAATTTTTAATAAGCGTCATCTGGTTAGTGGTGCGCAAGGCGTTGAGAATTTCAAAAATATCTTGCAGCAGCTGTCTAACATGCCAGACTAGTTTTCCTAACAAGATTTTTTGGCAAGATTTCGTTTGCTATTTCTAAAAGAATCCCTTATGTCCTCTGATAAATCCCTTCCTATTATCGTGTTTGATGTCAATGAGACGCTACTCGACATTACCACGCTTGAGCCATTATTTACCCGATTGTTTGATGACAGGCAGATGCTAAGAGAATGGTTTGCCCAATTGGTGCTATATTCACAAACCATGACGTTGTCAGGACTTTATACGCCTTTTGGTGAGCTTGGCGTCAGTGCCTTACAGATGACCTCTGATATTCATAACGTCAGGCTGATAGATAGCGATGTCGACGAATTAAAAGAGCGTATGAGCAAAATGCCTGCTCATCCTGATGTAATACCAGCATTAACAAAACTACGTGAGGCAGGATTTCGCCTAGTGACATTGACTAACTCAGCAAGTGGCGCGTCTCCTACGCCACTTGAAAAAGCAGATATCAGCCATTTCTTTGAACAGCACTTTAGTGTTGAGCAGGTTGCAAAGTTCAAGCCTGCGCCTGAAACCTACCAAATGGTCGCTAAGGAGCTGTCTGTTGAGTTGTCAGATTTATGCCTAGTCGCTTGTCATCTTTGGGATACGATTGGCGCTCAAGCGGCTGGCTGCCAAGGGGCGTTTCTCACGCGACCGCACAATGCTTTACTATCAGCGCCAAACCTTCCAGTACCTGACTTTATGGCAGCAGATCTAACCACGCTTGCCGAACAGATAATTTTTTCCACTAAAAAACAATTACCAATACCAAAAAAATGCCGCCCTATATAAGGACGGCATTTTTGGTTTAGCATACTGCTACTTTATAAGGCTAAATCTATAATCACTATTATTAATAATGATTTTTAAAAATGAATAACCGTACGGATACTCTCGCCTTTATGCATCAAATCAAACGCTTCGTTGATATCCTCTAATGGCATGGTATGGGTAATGAAATCTTGTAGTGGAATCTCACCAGCCAAATAACGCTCAACATAACCTGGTAATTCACTGCGACCTTTTACGCCGCCGAATGCTGAACCGCGCCAGACGCGACCAGTCACTAATTGGAATGGGCGAGTAGAGATTTCTTGTCCAGCACCAGCGACACCGATGATGACCGACTCGCCCCACCCTTTATGGCAGCACTCGAGCGCTGAACGCATGACATCGACGTTACCGATACACTCAAATGAATAATCGACGCCGCCATCGGTCAATTCAACGATGACTTCTTGAATTGGCTTGTCGTAGTCTTTTGGATTGATGCAGTCGGTTGCGCCAAGCTTTTTAGCCAGCTCAAATTTGCTCTCGTTAATATCAATAGCAATGATACGACTGGCTTTTGCCATTGCCGCACCGATGACCGCTGATAGACCAATACCGCCGAGACCAAAGATAGCAACGGTCGCACCCTCTTCAACTTTTGCGGTATTCATCACTGCGCCCATACCCGTGGTGACACCGCAACCCAATAAGCAGACTTCTTCTAGTGGGGCTTCTTTATTTACTTTCGCCAAAGAAATCTCAGGCAACACCGTATATTCAGAGAAGGTTGAGCAGCCCATATAATGATAAATTGGCTCACCATCTTTATAAAAACGTGTGGTGCCGTCTGGCATTAAGCCTTTACCTTGGGTTTCGCGTACCGCTGAGCATAGATTGGTTTTGCCTGACGTACACATTTTACAGACGCCACATTCTGCGGTGTATAACGGAATGACATGATCGCCAACTTGCACACTGGTGACGCCTTCGCCGATTTGCTCAACGATACCGCCACCTTCATGACCTAAAATCGCTGGGAATACGCCTTCTGGGTCTTCACCAGATAAAGTGAAAGCGTCAGTATGACAGACGCCGCTTGCCACGATTTTTACCAATACTTCGCCTTTACGGGGCAGCATGACATCCACTTCTTCGATAGATAGTGGCTCATTCGGGCCCCAAGCAACGGCGGCTTTTGATTTAATAAATTTATCTGACATAACATACTCTCTTCTAATTAGTTTTATCATTGATTAAACGCAGACCAATTCAGCTTATCTTGCTTGTTGAATTGAGGCAAGCGGCAGTTGTAGCTGTCTGTAAAGCTTTATACTGGCTATTATAGTTTTTTCTATAGCGATAACAATGTGCTATATTTGCAAATATCTTTTACACAGTAGTAATAATCATGCGCTGGGATGGTATTAGCGAATTTGTTTATGTAGCAGATTACGAAAGCTTTACGCGCGCGGCAAAAGAACTGGGGATTTCAACCGCGCAAGTCAGTCGACAGATAAGCGCGTTAGAGAAGCGACTGAATATTAAACTGCTTTATCGCACGACGCGTAAAGTATCGCTGACTGAAGAAGGTCGCGTGTTTTATCAGCATTGCCGCGGTGTGCTCGATGGCTTGGATGCAGCTGAGCAAGCGGTGAGCAACTTACAATCAAAGCCGCAAGGTAGGATTAAACTGACCGCTCCTGTCACGTATGGCGAGCAGCAATTATTGCCACTGGTCAATGATTTCATGATGCAATATCGCGATATCGAAGTGACGGCTTTTTTGAGCAATCAGAAAATCGACTTGGTCGAGGGCGGCTATGATTTGGCGATCCGTATTGGCAAGTTAAGCGACTCAACCATGATGGCAAAAAAGCTCAGCCGTCGTACCAATTTCGTCTGTGCCGCGCCTGCTTATCTCGAAAAATACGGCATACCACATTCTTTGAGCGATCTGAGTCAGCATAACTGCTTACTTGGCACGCGTGACTATTGGCACTTTATAGAAGATGGCAAAATAGATTCTGGAAAAAATGCTGATAAAGAAAAAAACCTGCGCGTGTCTGGCAGTGTCCAATATAACAGCGGTCACAGTCTAGTCGATGCGGCGTTAAAAGGTCTGGGTATCGTGCAGCTACCTGATTATTATGTGCAAAAATACTTAGCATCAGGTGAGCTGGTCAGCTTATTGAATAACTATCGAGAGCCTGAAGAAAGTATCTGGGCCATCTATCCGCACAACCGTCATTTATCGCCAAAGATTAGACTGCTCGTCGATTATCTAGCAGAGCATTTGGTTTAGCTATGCGTTTTGGCTTAGGCATTCTTTAAGGTGTGTTGCAATGCGAGGCTTTACTATGCACGGTTTATTACGCACAATGCTACTAAGCACAAGGAATATTATGGTTCACACTAAATATTCGATGTTGTCAGCCATCATTCGCTGAATAAACAATGACAATAAAAGGACTTTTTATGCTTAAAATTATCTCTATCGCTGCCCTAGCTTTGGCCGTATCCTCTTGCGCCAGTGTTGAAAATATTTTAAACGCGCCAGATAAGATGCCATCAACGCCAAAAACGATGACTGCTATCGATGCCGAAAAAGGCTTGGTTACGCTGCAAAGCAATCGTTCCGTGCAAGATACTGCTGATAAACTGGCGGCAATTATTGAAAGCAAAGGTATGAAAGTATTTGCACGCGTCGATCATCAGAAAAACGCCCAAGGTGTCAATTTAACATTAAGACCGACGCAGGTCATTATGTTTGGTAATCCGAAAGCGGGTACGCCATTGATGAATTGTGAGCAAAGCGTCGCTATCGACTTGCCGCAAAAAATCCTCATCAGTGAAGATGCTGATAAAAAGGTCTGGTTGTCTTACAACAATCCCGAATACCTAAAGAGTCGTCACAATATCAAAGGTTGTGATACTGAAATAGCTAATATCGCAAAAGCCCTTGATAGCGTTAGTAAAGCAGCAGTTGCAAAGTAATACCAAACCCAAAAAATACGATTAACGACGTCAGTTTTGCTTGTTCCGCTCGCCTAGTCCACTAGATGTAGTCCTTGCACTCGTTTTCCTTGCTACTCTAATTTTTTGAGAGGGTATAAGCGTTGGGTGAAAACCTAAAGATATAAAAAGGTGGGATGCAAAAGCACTCCCACCTTTTACTTGCTCTTTAAAAGATTAACTTATTAACAATCCTCAGACCGTGCTATTTACTCATGCAACTCTATTTTTAACTTCTTTGCACATTCGATAATCTTTTTTCGACCAGCAGGAATAGCGCCATATTGAATCGCCGTTTCTCGCATTTGCACCGTGACGTCATAGTGCGGATAGCTGGCGTTTCGATGGAATAAACGCTTATCCACTTCAATTAGTGCGGCAAATTCATGCAGCTCTTGCAAGCTATCTGCCAGCATATGGCACCACTTATAACCTTTAAATTCTATCTGCATAAAATCTACGTATATCGCCATAGAGCCGCCTCCTTTATTATCTTTAATCTCTTACCATGTGCTAAACAACGCTTTCACAAAATAGCCATCAAAATAATTCACTCGCATCTTTCTTTAGCTGTTTGAGTACAGTTTGATATTCGCTATTACTGATTTCAAGTGTGCTTAGACGCCCATAACGGAGCTGTCGATAGTCCTGCCTCATTTGCATAATTTTTGCTTGGACAATATCTGAATGACCGCTATCTGTTAAATGGGTATCAACACCACCTTCGGAATTTGAATCAATAGCCATTGCCACACGCTGAAGCCAAGCCAACTGACCTTCGCTCTCTTGACGAGTAAGCGCTTTATCACTTTTGCCAATACGTTTTGATAGCTGTGCAAGCGGCTGGTCTGCTGGATGCCAGCGCTTGCGGCGGCGTTGCCAAATGATAAAGACCACAATAGCCATGACGGTAATAGCACTAACTGCCAACCAAATAATTTGTTGCATGATTGAACGGATATTAAACCATTTGAGTAGCGAGTCAGCTTGCTTATCCTGATCGTAACCGACGACGTCTTTTTGCCAATAATAGCTTGCTTGGTCGGACAGACGGCGTAAGGTTTGTAGCATTTGATATTGCTGATAGCTGATTTGTGCGCTAGCGCCATCGCCGAACATTGCCGCTCCTTGTGCCTGCGTCAGCGCATCCATCCCTTGCTCGACACGCTCAGGCGCGACAAAAGCCGTCGGATCGACACGTACCCAGCCTTGACCCTCAAGCCAAACCTCCGTCCAAGCGTGCGCATCCTTTTGCCGCACCTCCCACACATTACCACCGCGGCTCAGCTCACCACCTTGATAGCCAGCGACGACGCGCGCGGGTATGCCAGCGGCGCGCAGCATAAAGGTGAAGCTGGAAGAATAGTGCTCACAAAACCCAGCTTTGGTCTCAAATAAAAACTCGTCAATACGGTTATTACTCAGCCGTGGCGGTGATAACGTATAACGAAATTCTGTTTGATTAATCCAGCGTTCAATAGCCGCCATATAGCGCACTGGATCTGATCCTGATTGCGCAAATAACTGCTGAGCCAGTGCTCTTGCTTGCGGATTTCCGTCGGCTGGCAAGGCAAGATTCAGACGTCGCAACTCATCCGAAAGAACAAGGTCAATACGCATCGGTGCAAATTGCAATACTTCATAACGTAACTGCTGAGTGACGGGCTGATCTTTTAATAAGGTAAAGTTTGAAGTAATACTGACATCTTGGCGCTGGGCAAAAGGATAATCAAGTCCAAATAGCCAGTTTTGCTGCGTCGGCTCTAGGATAATTTCATAGCTGGTAGGCGCAACCTTTACTTCATCAGGGACAGTTGCAAAGGCATTCTCAATCCAATATGGCATTTGCGGTGCAGGTCGCCATTGTCGTTGCTGAGGGCTAGGACGCCATGTAATACCGTCAAAGTCGCTAAACACCAAACCACGCCAATATAACTGCTGTTGCGGCGGGCGATTATCCGCAAACTCTACCCGAAACGCCAGCTCAGTAGATTGTCCTAAATTGGCAAAATCCCCGGGTGACATACTGTCGGATACGCCAGTGGTTGCTTGCTGACCTGATAGCTGTACTGACCATAGTGGTGGCAAGCGCGGGAAGAACAAAAATAGCACGACTAACAATGGTAACGCCCCGATACCCAACACACCTAAAGTACGCAAGCGACCATCACCGCGAGTGTTGCCGTCATCATTAAGCGCAATAAATGCCAATAAAATGATAACTGCACCAACAATCACTTCCAAAGTCGTAACAAGACCTTGATCCATCAAAAACAGCGCAGCAAGAACAAACAGTGATAAATTTAGGACCACATAAGCATCACGCCGTTTATACATCTCCCACAGCTTGCTGATGAGACAGAGCACTAAAAACGCCACGCCCATATCCAGTCCAAACGCTGTATTGTAAGTCAGCCATAGACCTGCCAGTCCCAATAAAAAGCCGAGCATTTGCATGCCTTGATAGACACGTTTTAAATGCGCTGTTTTTTTAAACTTAGCTTTTATAGACGGCAGCTGTGCGGCGATGCTGACCACCGCAAAACCTATCAACCAAAACGGCAGATGCGCCGCATGAGGTAAAATAACGGTAATTTGAGCAATTAGCACCCAATAATAAGCAGGCAAGGCGAATAGCTTACGAGTCCATTTTGCAGCGCTATCCTGTATAGCACGATCAGTGACGTTTTGACCCAGTGCCAACTGCTCAAAGCTTGTGGGACTTGTTTCAGGAAAACCTATAAATGTGTTTTCAGCGTCATTTGTAGGGAGTTTTTTTGAGTTGCTCCTATTTGAGTTGCTCCTATTAGTCATTGTGCTTTCGCCAACCTTAGCAAGCACGCTTGTGCAAAACTGTCGCCTTCACCCATTGGTGCAGTAGAATGAATGTCATTGGGTAAGCGCATATGAAATGTCACGCCCAGCTCACCTAATTTCATCGCCCCATACGCCAGTTGTGCCAGTTTTTGCTCATGATGTGCTGCTGGCATATCCGCATAATCTAACGTTTGCTCATGACCGACTGGATCAGCAAAGTGCTTGGTCAACATGCCTTGACCACGTGCTACATGTCCCCACGACACCCGTGCCAGCGACTCGCCTTCAACGTAGTTATCTAGCCGCTCAAAATCATCTTGACCTTGCCGATATTGCCCACCTGTTGGCAAATCCTCCTGACTGGCAACGGCATACTGCGCTTGCCAATCAAACACTTCAGGTTTTGGATAGACCCAAGCAGTACGGGCAAAATAAACATAGGACCACGCCCTCATGATACCTAACGGATAAACCGTTTTTATTTTTAAGCGTGGTAATTCAAACTGCCCACGATTCTGCGTCAGTACTGGCAAGCGAATAATTTGCTCGCCTTGCAGTCGTGTCACAAGTATCGACTGTTTATTATCAGCGCTATGTTTGATTTTTTTATGGGCTTTTTTATCTGTTTTATTATTAGGCTTGCTACTAGCCTTGTCATCAGTCTGCTCAAAGCTAAATAACAACTGTCGTCTTGGTTGACGGCTCTCACTACGCAACTGCAAAGTCACCCAAACAGGCGCGCCCGCTTCTGCCATAGTCACTTCAAGCAAACGTACTTGCAGACCTGAAATGTGCGCAAAGGTTACATGAAAGCTGATAAGCCAGACGCTGACCAAATAAAAACATAAACCTAATACCAAGTTATTGCCATAGTTAATGCCAGCGATAAAGGTGATGATTAATAACACTGCATATAGCACCCCTTCACGGCTAAAAAAGATATAGACGTTACGCAAATTGAGGGTGGCGCTATCGCTTTTAGGCGCACGCGAGGCAAACCAACGGCTTAATGCTGAAGTGGCTGGTACGGTTAAGGCTTTTGGCAAAAAGCTCATGACTACCCTATCCTTACCATAAAATTGATACTCTCATTCACAATTGGTGATAGTTTTAAAACAAATACACTATGAAACAACAAGCAGCTGAAAAATAAATACTCAGATAATAGTGATTGAAGTAACAACTATTTAAATAACCATCATTTAACTGATAACAGCCACTTCTGCCAATATACGTTGTGCGATGGTCTGTGTCGCCTGCCCACCAGTCACATGCGCTGGGACAAAGCGCTGACCGAGACGATGATCTGTGACCGCGGCAAACACCGCTTGGATGTCCTCAGGTGTCACTTCCATATGCCCCGATACATACGCATAAGCCTGCGCGGCACGCTGTAGCGACAATACTCCACGCGGTGATAAGCCATGATACTCGGAGCTTGCTCGTGTCTTTGCGACCAATCGCTGCAGATAATCCAAGACCACATCCGCGACATAAACGTGTTTAACACCTTGCTGTGCTAACAACACCGCCTCAGTATCAAGCAGCGCATCTAAATTTTTTAGTAGCTCGCGGCGATCCTGACCTTTTAATAGCTCGCGCTCTGCGGTAGGCGACGGATAACCAAGCGACAAGCATAGTAAGAATCTATCTAGCTGCGATTCAGGAAGCGGATAGACACCTGCTTGCTGCAAAGGATTTTGGGTTGCAATGACAAAAAATGGCTGCGGCAAAGGATAGGTTTGCCCATCTTGGGTGACTTGCCGTTCTTCCATCGCTTCTAGTAACGCGCTTTGCGTCTTAGGGCTAGAGCGATTAATCTCATCAGCGAGTAGCAGCTGAGTAAAAATAGGACCTGCTCGAAACTCAAATTGCTGTTTCTTTTGATCATAAATGCTCATGCCTAAGATGTCTGCTGGCAGCATATCATTGGTGAACTGTACACGGCTAAAGCTCAAGCCTAATAATTGCGCCAAGCCTTGCGCCAACGTCGTCTTGCCCATACCCGGCAGATCTTGCAGTAACAGATGTCCACCTGCCAAAATACCACTCAGCGCAAGCTTAACCACTTGCGGCTTATCTAACACAATATGATTTAACTGCGCCATAAGTTGGGCAATTTTTTGCTGATTGTGACGACAGTCGGCAGCGCTAAAGGTCGACTTATGAATCACCTCTGCTGCTGATTGATGTGGTGTTGTAATGGCTCTATCGATGGCTGCGTGGGTCATAGTCAATTATTGGCTCATTTCTTATGGGATTAGTGTTTCTAGGGCGTGTTCTTATTTTAAAAATGGTGATAAAAATGAGATAAATGGCAGCCAAACAAGGAAAATAGCACTGATAATATTAAGATATTAACCAACTGTTTGACGTGGTTTGGCAAAATTCAACCATCTTTAGCCCATTTAGTCGCTTTCGTTTAGCTTGAGGACACGCCATAGATTGTCTATTGCTTTGAGTCATCTTCAGTTATCGGCGCGGCGGCACGAAGCGTTGACAGATAAGCGATGACATCTGCGCGTTCTTGCGCATCGGGCATCGGGTTTGATAGCATTTTTGAGTCTAGCATGGCTTTTTCTGCATCCGCAATATAAGGGTCGAGCGTTTGCGCATCCCATACCCAACCTGATGTTTTTAGCCCGTCACTATAGGTGTAATCTTCCAGCTCAGCGGCGGGCGCACCGTATATATTCATCAGCTGCGGACCTTTTTTGTTGAGCCCCGCATTCAGCTGATGACATTGACCACAAGCGTCTTGGTAAATGATCGCGCCGTTATCAGCATCACCTTCCGTATAGAGCGGCAATGTCACAGCAGCACGATGATCCGGTGGCGTACTTTCTCCGCAAGCGCTGAGCAATAAAACAGCAGCAAATATACTGCTTATTTGATATTTATTAATGATGGGCATTTTCGGCAATCTTTGGTTAAGGAATGTCAGCTATAGGTGAACAATATAGATAATAAGGTAGGGTCAAACACATGCAAAGTGGAACCCTCTTCACATCTAAACAGCTGCTTTTAAAAACATAACGTTATTTATTGGGGCATATCGAGCCAATAAACAACGCTTATAGGACAGTTTGAGTAAGGCTTTTGTAATGTATGACGATAAAGAATTTATGGACTATTAAGCCGTGTAGAATATTCCATAAATAGGCACTGTTGATAGTTACATATCAAACGCACTCTCAATGACTTTAGGTCGCAACCTTTATCGTACTGCTGGGTTCTTCTAAATAATAGCCTTGTAAATAGCGCGCGCCCACGCTCCAAGCAACGGACATGGTCGCCGCATCTTCAATATAAGGCATCAATACGTCCACATTGACTTCATTAGTACGCATAATAAGTGATTTGACAGTTTCTAAATTGTCTGCTGAGTCAATGCCATCCACATAGCTGCGTGCTAAACGCACCATATCTGGCTGCACAAAACTGACAATCTCTATGGATTTGGCAGAAGAACCGAAGTTATTGATGCCCATCTGACAGCTGACTTGACTAAGGGCGGCAAACTGTGTTTTTGCCACTGTAAGATGGTCTGAGACGTCTTTTTCGTTGAACTGCAAGGTGAGCACACCAGCTGCACCGCCCACCGCTTTTATAAGCTGACTGGCAACACTAGGCAGTTTTTTGTCTATCAATGAGGCACTAGTCAATTGCACTAGCAATCTGGCTTCAGGATGTGTTTTACGTACCTCATTGACCTTTTTACAGGCATTGATGAGCACCCAACGATCTATTTTTTCGAGCAATTTATGCGTCTTGGCGACTGCCATAAATTGATCAGGTGTCAATATCGTATTGTCCGCATCCGCCAATGGCAACCGCAGATATACTTCAAAAAAGTCGCTTCGGTCATTGTTAATATCATATATTGGCTGGAATGACAGCTCAAAACGGCTATTGGCAATGGCATCAACTAAAGATTCGGCAAGCGCATGATCATCACTATTGGCATGCTCGCTTGGATCATATAAATGATAGGTGCCACCATGATTAGAGGTCTCTATCATAATCTGATTGATAGCATCCATCGCACGTTCGAGCACGATACTTGGCTTTGCTGTATTGGTTTCGATTTTGACAATACCAATACTGACAGTCGTACTCGTCGTACGCTTATCTACTTCAATGAGCATATCACTGATACGTGAACCAATTTGCTTAGCCAGTGTTTCAAGCTCTGTGGTGCTCTTGTCCTCGACCAGTATGGTAAAGGCGGTATCACTAAAACGACTCACATGCCCGTCTGATATCAGCTCATCTAATGCATAGGCGACTTGCTTGACGGTCGCATCTACCCCTTGCAAACCTAGACTGCTTCTTATTTTACCGACATTATCGAGTTGAATATACAAAAGCCCAGCTGTGAGTACACCTTGACGTGCTTGCTGGTACACGATTGCCATTTGTTCTTCAAAACCGCGGCGGTTGTTGATTCCTGTCAGGCTATCTTTACATTCAGCGGCCGCCAAACGCTTAGCGACTTCCGCACTGTTATTATGGTTTTGTTGGATAATAACCTGCGTCACTGGCTCGCCATCTAAGGTCGCGGCTGCCAATTGTAGCTTTGCTTCAAAAGTACTGCCATCCATCCGCTTACTTTCAAAATTGAACTCGACTTCTTGGCGGCTACCTTTATCAAATTGACGTAAAAACTGTTTGAAACCCTTAACGTTATCACCGCCTGCAATCAGGTCAACAACAGGCACGCCTATGGCATCATTCATTGACTCAAAACCAAAAAGCTGAAGATAAGGGTCATTGGCAAAAATATGGATACCCTGATCAATATAGGCGACCGCACTTTTAGAGTTTTTAATCAATACGTTGGCGCGTTGCTCTGCTTCAGAGAGAACATGGCGCAACGTTCTAAGCTCACGACGACTGCGTAAATTATCATGCTGTAGGCAGATAGACATCACTACTGCCATCTCTTGGTCTACTTTGAGCGATTTGACCATCGTGCCGCTAATAATATCAGGTAACCCCTCATCGTTATTGGCGGACGCTACCATCTCTTCATTGAATAGGCAGATCATAGGCAAATCAATACTTTGCTCTTGAACGACGCCCACCACATCGGTGAAACTCATATCATAAGCATTGCCAAACACCAAGACATCCCACGGTTGTCGAAGTGACTTTAACAGCTCCTCTTTATCGTCCAAAAACCCTAAATTGATGGTGTCATAATAGCAACCTAGTAAGTGTACAAGACGCTCAGCGTAGAGCTGATCGTCATCAATGACTAAGAGGTTTAAGATGGACTGAGTACGCATAAGAAGCCTTTTGGATCTTGTGATCTTATTTTTATGTTTGATACCCTACACCTTTTCCAAGCATTAACCCAGCAAGGAAAATACTATCAGGGATAGGCTTAGCGGTTTTTAGTAGATTGGCATCGTCTTTCGAATCAAGGCGACATCTTGGCGAAGCAAAAACATCGTATAAACGAACATAACTGTATCAATCATTATAGACAATAACTTGACTGATTGCAGACTAACTTATCATCATTATTCAGTACATTTATTCACTGCTATTATCGAATAAAAAATTCAATAAAGTAACCTTTAAGCCAGCATTTATTGACATTACTATTTGACAACTTTTCCATAGACGCTCAAACAAACTATAGCTGCACCACCTCATACTGGCTGAACTCATCCGTAATCAGCAACCTCTGCCCCAAACGTAAAGGGGTTTGTTTGCTATTAATACGCATAATGACTCTATCATCGGTCTGAAAGTAAGAAGTCGGTACAATCAAAGTACCAGTGGTTTGTAGTCGCTCATCTCTACCAAGGATAAATGCTGGCACAAAATGGCGACTACGCGTTTCTCTACCTTCTAAACGCAAGCCACAAGCCACTAGCTGATGTCCGAGTACTTGCCACTCGATCTCTGGGTTTTTGCTATCAAAATCAAGCCAGCGCGCCACGCCCATCGACCAATCAGGCGGCGTGATTGTATCAGATCGACAGACTAAAAAAAGGCTCATCATATGTAATGCTGGCGGTGCAGTCGTCGCAGATGCATTCTCATCACCCACTATGTTAAGACTGTCTTTATGAACACTTTCTTTATGAACACTTTCTTTATGAACACTTTCTTTATGAACACTTTCTTTATGAA
>NZ_JADQAK010000028.1:0-13151 GCF_022129285.1 Psychrobacter sp. Ps4 | reverse complement strand
CACTGTTTTTATGAAAGCCATCTTTATGAAAGCGGTCTTTATTTAAAGTATCTACTGTTGATGATAGTCGCAGGGTGCGAAATAGTGACAAATCATCATTACGATCAAAGGTTTCACTGGCTAATACGTGGCTGCTGTCTTGTTTTTTATTCACGGTATCATAACGAGGACGCTGCTCATCTGGTAACTCTTTTATAGCGATTAAACTGGTAAAGCTATGCGAATGGCTCACCCGATAATGGATATTATTAAAACCCGTAATCAAAACAGCGTCTTCTTTCGCACTATGTTTAGTCGCTAGGGTAAGCGGCGGCTGTAAATAGCGGTAATTGAGCGTCATCGCTATTTTATTAAGCAAGTGACTCTCAACGCCATCACCCCCTTCCTTAACTAAAGCCTGTTTGCGTCGTTTAAGATACTCAACCAGCGGGGCAATTTCTATAAATAAACAGTGATAGCGATCGTCGTATGGGTTAATTGTAGAGCTGGCCGTCAGGTAAGTTGGTGGATTGTCACTTTGTAAATCAACGAACACGCGGGTCTCGGTGGTTGGCTCAATCGTCGCAACGATATGCTTAGCCCATTCAGGTAACAAACGTTGGACGAGCAGAATATTGGGACGACGCATGGCACGTACATTTAATAGACTGTATAAACAAATTTGGCAATACAGCTGATGAACCGTCTTGGCACGCTGGGTGCCTGCCGTAACACTCATATTAATCTCAGCCGCATGGTACTGATAAGCAAGGTAAGACAGCTGATTGATTTTGTGCCATAAGTAAGATGAGGGTTTTTGATAGCACAGTGCTTCTTCGCCCAATAGCTTCTGGTACATCAGCAGCGTCTGGTAAATAGCAATGGCGAGTGTCGTTGATGAAGACTTATCACCATTAAAATAGCGCTGCCAGCCATTACTTGCAGCATATTTTCGCTGATTATTGAGTAATGAGATTTTATGACGTATCACTCTGTCATAGACCATAATCATTGAATAATATAGCGACTTTATTTGAGCCACATAACCCATTTGAATGTCGCTAAGCGCACCTGTCTCATAAATATAAGACTGTCGCAAAGTGGCAATTAACTGATCTGAGGCGTCTATCACCGTCGCCATAAGGGTAAGACGTTGCGACTCATCTATATTGGCCACGCGTAGTACCGTAAGTATTTTTGCCAATTGTTCAGCTTGCTGTGCTTGCGTTTGCGAAGGTAACGCTGCCAACAATTTTAGCAAATAACCTTCTTGGCCATTAGCGGATCGCTTAGAAACTAGTGGCAATGCCTCTGTAGAAGATAGGTGCTCTTGAAACGTCGATAAAGTTATCATCAGTATTCCTAGTAACCTTGAGTAACTTGGCAGGAGGCAAATATTCAACCATGCCGTATGCAACAATACAAGATAAAAGATACAAATCAGCAGCAACCATCAAAATCGACAGCACCCATTTTTAGTAACGATTAAGTTCTATAGCATCATCTAACCGCACGCCCATCTTCTAAAAACCACGCTTTGTTCACTAATTTTTCAATATATCATAGTGCCTATATTAACGATCATTGTAAATATCAATCGGTACTTTGAAAGGTTTATTTGGTAGCTCTCTCACCAGCTTGGGTACCAGGTAACCAGGGAGTGCTCCCAACAATGACCAATACAGCTCAATTGCGAAGCGTTCATCATTATCGAAATGTGCGGCACCAGCCACTTTATCCAGTACGTGCAAATAATAAGGCAACACACCAGCGGAAAATAAACGTTGGCTTAATTGAGTCTGAACTTCAACGCTATCATTGATGCCTTTTAATAGCACCGCTTGATTCAATAAAGTGATGCCAGCCGCTCGAGCACGTTGCAGATGCTCTGCTGTTAAGGCATCGATTTCATTGGCATGATTACAGTGTATGACCATCACAATATGACAGCGACTTTGAGACAGTCTGGTCAATAACGCATCATCCAAACGCGATGGTATGACCAGCGGCAAGCGCGTATGTAAGCGAATAGTGGTCAATTGCGGGAGTGACTCTAAAGTATCTAGCCAAGCAAACAGGCGTCTATTTGTCACATTCAGTGGATCACCGCCACTCAAAATCACCTCATTAATCTCAGGGTGTGCGGTAATGTAATCAATGATATTTTCTTTGGCATCAGCCGTCGGCATATTGGCACTATAGTCAAAATGCTGACGGAAACAGTAACGACAATGAATGGCACAAGCACCTGTCACGGTCAATAATACTCTGGATTGGTACTTATGCAGCATACCCTTGACTGGGTTTTGCGTATTCTCGCTCAAGGGATCCGCCACATAGCCCGTTACCTTGATTTGCTCGCGCTGATCAGGCAATACTTGTCTCAGTAAAGGATCATTGCTATCGCCGATACTCATTTTTGCCACAAATCCACGTGGTACACGCAGCTCAAAATGCCTAGGCACATAAACCTCTGCACGCAATGATTCTAGCTTTAGGATGCTTAACAGCTCATCGATAGACGTAATGGCCTCGGATAATTGCGTTTGCCAGTTTTTTTGTGTGATTAAATGGTTTATCATGACAACCTAATACCTGTGCCCAAAAGTCGCTATTATACGCGCTTAGTGCGTAGCCTATCAAAGCATACGACCTATCCTTTAAACACTTAGCGTAATAAGCGATTTTAACGCAGCAAGCTATTCATTCCCTTATCTACCACCCTATTTATAACCCCTAGGAGTTTCTTGTGGCAAGTTTTTCTACTAATGAATTTAAAGCTGGTTTAAAAGTCATGCTTGATGGCAACCCTTGTGCCATTCTTGAAAATGAGTTTGTCAAACCAGGTAAAGGTCAAGCCTTTAACCGTGTTAAATTGCGCAACCTTCGTAGTGGTAAAGTATTGGAACAAACCTTTAAGTCAGGCGATAGCTTAGAAGCTGCTGATGTCATGGACACTGAAATGAACTATCTATATAACGATGGTGAGTTTTGGCATTTCATGCACCCTGAAAGTTTTGAGCAGATTCAAGCGGACAAAACAGCGATGGGCGATTCAATAAAGTGGCTAAAAGAAAACAGCAATGCACTATGTACCATCACTTTATTCAACGGTACTCCTCTTTCAGTAACACCGCCTAACTTTGTTGAGTTGCAAATCACTGAAACAGATCCTGGTGTGCGTGGTGATACTTCAGGTGGTGGCGGCAAACCTGCCAAGTTAGAGACAGGTGCTGTCGTCCGTGTGCCATTGTTTGTACAACAAGAAGAAGTCGTACGTGTTGATACTCGCACAGGTGACTATCAAACTCGCGTTAGCCAATAGTATATAAAAGTCATAGCGCTCGACATAATAGGACTTATATAATAGAACTTAACAGTTAGCCTCTAGCTGTTATTCCACAAAAAAGCTGAACCACTGATAAAGCGGTTCAGCTTTTTTTATTTATGAATATTGTCTTTGATATTGTCTCTGTAGTTAATTTGATTGAAAAGTATTCCAAAGCAACCGAGTAAAAGTCGATATGGGGTATGTCAAACAAGGTCAGCGCTGTGGTTTTTTATAGTGGATGAACTGTCGCCATTGATGACAGCGATGATGGATAACCTTCTATAAATATCTACCAAACCGCTACTCTTCTGATGAGTGTTTCTGTATCAGCCAATATTGTACCAATGCATTCAACTGCTCTTGTTTGAAAGGCTTGGTACAGTAATCTTGCATCCCAACTTTTAAATACTTTTCACGCTCACCATCCATTGCATTGGCGGTCAACGCAATAATAGGTGGTAATGATTGAGGATCATAGAGTTCATGCAATTTAATAGTGGCCTGCACGCCATCTAAAATAGGCATGTGATGATCCATTAAAATGACATCATAACGCTCAGGTGAGAGCGCAAAAATTTCAATAGCCTGCTGCCCATCAGTGACATGCGTGACCGTATGACCACTATTATTCAGGGCTTTTTTAGCGATAATGGCATTGACGGTATCGTCTTCAACCAACAATATATGACCAGCACGCTCATGGGTCGGCTCAATCATCGTAAAGTCATTTGACTCTTGCCACATCTCATACTGGTTTTCATCAATAGTCGGTAGCGGTAATAAAACACTGAACGTAGTGCCCACACCCACTTCGCTATCCACATCGATATAACCGCCCATCAAATCAACCAAAGACTTACAAACCGAGAGTCCTAGACCTGTGCCACCATAAAGACGGTGGGTGAATTTATTTGCTTGGTCATAAGCATCAAATATCGCATCCAATGACTCAGCTTTGATGCCGACACCCGTATCGGTGACTTCAATGCATAGGGTCATGACTTCATGATAGATGGTATTACTAATAGCTTCTTGAGCCGTAATTTTGCTGAGATCACTTGCTGAAATGCCTTGAGCGCGATATTGGTCAGCGCTGTCATCGTCAAAACCATCACAATGACAATTGGGTACATGTTTGACATCAATAGTGACTCGCCCACCCTCACGAGTGAATTTAATCGCATTATTAACAAGGTTTGCTAAAATTTGTTTGAGGCGTACCGGATCGCCTTGCACATAGGGCGATAACGACTCGGTATAATGGTAGTCTAAAATGAGCCCTCGCTGACGTGCTTTGACAGCAAAGAGGCTGACCACCTCATTACATAATGCGGATAAGTTAACAGGAATAGAATCAATGGTCATTTTCCCAGATTCTACTTTCGATAAATCTAAAATCCCGTTAATGATCGCCATCAAATGCTCATTGGAAACTTTGATATTGTCCACGTATTCTTGTTGTTCACTGCTAAGTTTGGTCTCACCGAGCATCTCCACCATACCAATAATGCCATTCATCGGTGTGCGGATTTCATGACTCATATTGGCCAAAAAGTCTGATTTCATCTCATTGGCATGTTTGGCATCACGCTGCTTATCCTGTAGCTGCAAGGCATCAGCCGCCATCATCGCAAATTGAGCCAACACCTTTTCTTTTTGCTCATCAAAGTCATGATTGGGCTTCATATCCATCACACACAGCGAGCCCAAACGATAGCTTTTATTGTCCTCATGCAAGATAATTGGCGCACCAGCATAGAACTGTAGGTATGGCGATTCTGTCACTAGGGGATTGTGGCTAAAGCGACTGTCTTTGGTCAAGTCTGGTACTACAAAGACGTCGTTAGAAAGCACGGTATAATTGCAAATAGCCACTTCACGCGTCGTGCGGCAAACACCGCCCAGTCCTTGGACAGATTTTAGATACTGTGTTTCTTCATCCATGAAAGTAATGGTCACAACTGGTACATCAAAAAATAGCTTTGCCAGATCAATTAGACGCTTAAATGCAGGCTCATCATTGTCATTGAGCACCTGGTACTTCCTAAGCTTATTGATGCGTTCTACTTCATCTGCCGCCACTGGGTAGCTGTGTTTAGGTGCGTTAAATATAGACAAGATAGACTCCATTAAATAAGATCAAACGCTCGGCTTGATGCCCGTCTGTTTTATTAATAACTGTAATGCTTCACTCACCATAATCATCGCAACCACCGATGTGACCACTACTGCTGAGCCGTAACCACCACACTGCAAACCACCTGTCTGACAACTCTTATCTACACGCGGTGGCTCTGTAGAGTAGACACATTTGATCCCGAACTTTTCTTTTAGTGTACTATTAATGCCTTTTTCGTGGCGCAGCTTATTGCGTAATTTGGCAAGTAAAGGATCTTGGTAACTGTCACGCAAGTCGCTCACCCTAATCTGACTAGGGTCTATCTTGCCACCTGCGCCGCCTGCACAAACCAGTTTTAATTTATTAAAACGACAATGTAGCGCGATGGCAAGCTTGGCATTCATATCATCTACGCAGTCCAAAACAACCATAGGTTTGCCTTGAGCGATAGCGGCTTTTGCTTCATCGCGACTTGGCAATAAAGTGGCGGCGTTTTCTACAGTTAAAAAATCATCGATCAAGTTTAGCGTTACTTTGGGATTAATTTCACGAATACGGGTGGCCATCGCTGCAATTTTACTCTCACCAAAGGTGCTGTCTAGTGCAGGCAACTGCCGATTGACATTGGACGCAACCAACACGTCCAAATCGATCAACGTAATAGTGCCCACTGCCGTTCTTGCCAAAGCCTCAGCTGCCCAAGAACCAACGCCTCCGACGCCAATAACGTATACATGCGCATCGGCAAAAGTAGTGACAGCTGTCGTACCATAAAGAGTGCGCGTACCTTGAAAACGGCGCTCATATTGCACATTGTCTTCGCTCAGCTCTTCTGTCTTTGTAACGTCTTCGGTGCCAATGGACTCTGTCATTATTTGCTCAAATGGTTGTATTTCACTCATAACAGATTAAATGCTCTTTTAAATTATTTTGGTGGCGCTTATATTACGTCAATTTCTTTATTCACGGCTATCTCATTCACTATCATATCAATGGCTAGCCATACAATAAACCGTCAGTGACTAAAATCTGTGGCACTACGACAACGGATAATTCCATTTTGTTTGCAAAGCACTGCAACTGTTGTGCCACAATTGCTTAGCAAGACTGGCGGGTGGTACATTAAGCAACTCACTCAAGCTTAGCAATACCCATGGTAAGTTGGCAGGTACATTTCTATTATGTACGGCTTTACTCCTCCGTGCACTGTCTGAGTTTTGATTTAGCACTGATGAATCATGGTCAGATATTTGGCACATGATAGGCGTCATATCAGGGCAATCCGTTTCTATCACCAAACATTCAACGCCATAGCTATCAACCGCTGCTTGAATGGCGCGGCGCAGTTTCTTAGCATTGGGATTAGTGATTTGACCAGTAACCCCAAGCTTAAATCCCAACTTAACAAATGCTTTGGCTTCTTGCGTCCCACCACTAAAACTATGCGCGATACCGCCAAGTTTGTGTGCATCGTAATCATGCGCTTTTAGTATGGCCAACGCTTCTGCATGGGCTTTACGAATATGCAGCATCACTGGCAGTTGATGAGTCACCGCCATGTCCAATTGTGCCTTAAAAAATCGTACTTGTTTGGCAAATATGTCAGGCGCTTTCATCGCCTCAGTAAAGGTGTCTAAACCAATCTCGCCGATTGCTAATGGGCGTTTATCAGCAATCCTTTTTGCCATAGCGGTTAAATGATCGTCAGTATGTTGTTTAATATAAAAAGGATGCAAACCGACCGCAATATGGCTACTAAAATTTGACACTTTTTGTCTATCGACATTGGCTGTCGTAGGTAATGACAGCGCATTTAACAGGCGCTCAGTCTCATACATCCGCTCAAAATGCTGATATAGATAACCCACTAATACCAGATGGCGCACCCCCTGATTGTGAGCCTGCTGCGTCAGTATTTCTCTATCATCATCAAATATTGGGACATCAAAATGAGTATGCGTGTCAATGAGAGGATAAATAGTAGGTAAGGGCCGTTTAATCATCTTAGGTGAAGCGATAGGGGTCATTGATAGACTCCAAAATTAATAGTTTTCAGCGAGGCATTCCATGATTTGTCATTCAATAGACATTATTTGTCATTTTGTAGCAATCATCACGTCAATGAACACTTTAGGATGGCAACTTTATTTAAAATGATTTCGACAGTTAAAAAATGCCAATCAACAAAAGAGCTTTTGATAAGTAAAGAGACCTTCAACACGCCCTATTAGTATTATCATGATTGGCTTTTGCATTGTGCTCATCTAAGTGCTCATCTGATACATTGTTCCCATCTAACGCTCTGGTATCAGCTTGTCGACTGCTACGCCGAGGAATCACCAATAAGGAGGTGGCAGCGACTGCTAATAAAAACCACTTTTTAGCATTTGTATGACTTGTCATTGCTTCCACCCCTACCTTTATATCATTATCTGCTATATTTATCAGCAAGTGTTCATACTTACTACTCAATTACTCATTAGTATACTGCGATATAAAAACTGCTATGTTTATCTGTGTTATGAATACGCAAGCTAATGTACGGCGTAGTTTATTTATTACACCGTGTTTCTACATGCTATAAGAATAGGAGGCGAGCGCTTTATTAACCTATCATTAATAAAGCGCTTTTTTGAGTTCTTAACGGTTTAAAGGATAAGTTGTCATACCATTATTAGGACTGTCTACTTTGGTAAAACCTTGAGACTGAGACTTTGGTGTCTGATCACGCTTAGGAACAAGGGGATTGAGCGGCATCAATTCATAATCTGCGCTAACATCGCCATTCCAACCTTCTGTACCGCTCAATGGCAGCTGTTTAATGGTACCGTTTTTATCAATGACCAATTGTAGGACGCGCATTTGGTTAAATTTACGTTCGGTGACACTGGCGACTGCCCTGCCATCACGTAAAATGGTTGGCTGTAAAAATATGATTAAGTTGCTTTTTTGCGTCGTGTCATTGTCAGAGCGGAACAGTCGACCAATGACTGGTACATTACCCAAGCCAGGGACTTTTTGTTGGCGCGTGGTGCTGTTTTCACGCATCAAGCCACCGAGAGCAATGGTCTGCTGATCATCAGCAAGAATCGTCGTATTGATGAGGCTTTTATTGGTGATCAAACCACTGGCGTTACCCGTACTGCCCGGTACCACCGATGAGACTTCTTGTGAGACCTCCAAGCGTACGGTGCCATTGTCGCCAATATGAGGAATGACATTTAGGTTGATACCAATATCCTGACGATCAATGGTTTGAAAGGGGTTGCTAGAATCGTTGCCACTGGTGGTAAAGGAACCTGTCACAAAAGGCACGTTTTGACCCACTAAAATACTGGCTTTTTCGTTGTCCAATGTCAAAATTGATGGCATAGACAGCAGATTGGCACTGGTAGAAGAATCAAGCGCTTGCAAGATAGCCCCATAAAACTGGGTGTTTCCCTGACTGTCTTTGCTGCTATCACCAATACCAATCAAAGCACCAGCTATCGATCCTGCTGCTGCACTGATACTGGCGGCACCGCCACCCAACGCCGCGGCAGCAAGTGCTGTAGCACTCGCGCCTACGTTATTGAAGTTTACGACTCCGTAGCCGCTATTGGCATTGCCAAGCGCCCATTGAACACCAAGCTGGGTCGCATCATCACCTGACACTTCTACAATAGCCGCTTGAATCAATACTTGCGCGCGGCGACTGTCCAACTGATTGACCGCATCTTCAATCTCAAACATTAGCTCAGGTGCTGCATTGACAATAACGGCATTTTGGGTTTCATCAGCGATAATACTAAAAGGTCGCCCGCCAACACCTGTACCAGCACTACTCGAATTGGCACCAGAGGTCGCTGAGGTCGTCGCATTGTTCGTTGTGTTAGTGCTAGACTCATTAGTCAAAGTAGCGCCCGTGCTACTGGAATCGTTCAATGATGCCGACTCTAACGAGGACGTTGCTCCAGCGCTATTAATAGATTGATTGGCGAGCAATCCGCGTAGCATATCTGCAATATGACCTGCACTGGCGTATTTTAATCGAAAGACGCGCAGACCACTCAAACGCCTTGTAGGCGTGGTATCCAATTGATTGACCATCTCTTTGACTTTAGCAATCATCTCCGGACTGCCTTTCACCAACAATCTATCGCTAGAGGTATCAGCGATAACTTTAAGCTGGTTATTACCACCTTGTGCTTGCCCGCTACCAGCGCTTGCAACCAAGGCACTAATCAATTCCATCATACGTTCAGCATCGACGTGACGTAGTGGTACCACTTGCAAACTGTCATTGACGTTGCTATCTAAATCGCGGATAAGCGACGTCAGCTGATTAAGACTATCGGCACGATCGGATAATACCAAGGCATTGACACCAGGCACGGCAGCGGCATGAGCTGATTGAGGCATAAGCGGACGGATGACACCCAGCACTTCTGCGGCTTGGGTATTGGTTAAATAAATAACACGAGTAGCTAACGCCTCACCAACACTGTCACCGCGTAAATCAACAGCCACGCCAGATTGTTTGGCGACATTATCTGGCACCAATTTGATGGTCGTTCCCGAGTCAATCGCTGCAATACCGTTGACTTGCATCACACTCAAAAACAGCTGATAGATTTCGTCACGCGACAAGGCTTTGTTGGAAATCACCGTCACATTGCCATTGATACGCGGATCAAGGACAAAGTTTTGGTCAGTGATGGTTGCCACCTCATTAATAAAGGCTTTGATATCGGCATCTTGTAAGTTGACTTTCCAGCTCTCAGCACTCGCAAGACCCGTACTGGCAGCCCATAATGGTACGGCGAGGCAAAGAGGACGACACAGGCGCATCAGGCGCTGCAAAACATGGTACAGAGGCGTGACTGAAAAATTATGAAAACTTACCATATTGATGATTACCTACAGTGATGTCGCTTAGTATGTACTGGATTTATTGTGTGCTAAGGTGCTCAATGATTGCTTTGCTCACTTAACATTCTGCCCACAATGGCATTATTTAAGTGGCACTATCTAAATACTTGTTTACTTAAAACTTGTTTACTTAAAATAAGAGTTCTCACCCATTTATTGTGCTCAAAACTGCTGACGAATGGTAATGACTTGATCGCCGCGTTGCACCTCTATTTGCGCCTCACCTGATTGCTGTACCTGTTGTAGCACACTAGCATCTTGGGCAGGATTACTACCCACGCTTTGACCATTAACCGTTAGCACTTTATCACCTGGCTCAAGCCCTAGTCGATTACGCAGCTTTGCTGGCATTGCAGGCGTCACTTGATAGCTTTCCCCTGCTGCCATAACCCCCATCCTACTCAAATAACTGGCGGGGTTTTCTTGCAATTCTGTGACCGCCTCATCGATAGCAGACTGGGGGCTACTGTCACTGCCTGTCGCAGCGGACTCCTCCTCAGTATTTTGTGTAGGCTGAGGGGCGTTAGGCAGCATGCTGTTCTCTGGCAAGCGCTGATTACTGACGGCACCTGCGATCATGTCACTTTGGTCTAATGGCATCGCGGCTGGCATGCTAATGACGGTTTGCTTGTCACTAGCATCAGCGATGACAACCGAGTTCCAATCGACAGCGACAAGGGTATAGCCACTGTCTTTTAGCGCGTCACCGATTCGATAGTTTTTCACTTCACCATTGACATCCAGTAGTGCCGAGGACATGCTCTCTGGCATTGCTAACAGAACGCCTTTGAGATTGACATTGGGCGGTGGCTGCACTGCTGCTGCAATAGGATCAGGGTCTGCAAAAATAGCAAATAATCCACTATAGTCCTTGCCAGATGCCGATGTATTTTGCAAAGCTGCTGGTGGCAACATCGGTGCCAATGGTGCGGCGAGCAACAACCATAGTAATCGAGCCGCTGTCCAACATAACCAAGCAACAGCCAATAACAATACCCAACCTGAGAATCGATTAAGGGTGTTAAGCACAGGTTTTAAAGTTGTAGAAACATTCATCATCTAGCGTGTCCCCAGCCCACTTAGCAACGGCTGACGCACACTGACAACTGGCGTATCTTGGGGTGCTTGCCCTTTATACTCAGGCATACTTTCTAATAAACGCTGCGTCAAACTGACATCCAACATATTATCGCCATCGATATATAAGTCGCCCAAGCGCTTATCTTGATTGTTTAATAAATTGATATGGAGTAGGTTTTTATTGTTTTTTTGCTCGGCACTTAACTCAGCACGCATCGCAGGCATGGTCAGATAAAAAACCTTGCCACCGCTAGGATAACCTATCTCACCGCCGACCCATGTCAACTGACCATCGGCTTGAGTAAAACCAGATGGATTTTTTGTTGAAGCGTTTTCTGCGGCGGCACTTGAACCAGACTGACGGCCAAGCGAGACATTATTGACCTGAATCGGTGTATTGGGCAATTGCCAATCAACCAAACTTGCCAACGTCTCAGGTGCTACCTTGCCGCTCATATTATCCACTTGCCATGAGCTGGTGCCTATCTTTACTTGTCCATTGAGGCGAGTTTGTGCTGAATTGATATCGACCTCTGCACTTATCTTACCCAATAACAAATGCCATGGCTGCCACGACCATTCTGCCGTACCTGTGAGCGGTGTCGCTGCTAAAGGCATCTGCCAGATAACGGAGCCTTGCCATAAATTACCCGACACATGCTGTATATAAGGCGTTTCGGGAGCATACTTTTCAAGCAGCCACGCCGCTGGCATTTGCAACACAGCAAATAATGCAAATAATACAAACCCAACCAGCCACCACAGCTTACGAGGGCGCTTATGAGACGACGCAGATACTTGGGGCACGGTTGCATAACTCTTATATAAGACAAAAACGTCATTATCATAACAAACAATGGCATACAGATGACAGAAAAAAAAGCCAGTATCTTTTTACCAAAATAATGGTAATAAAGATACTGGCTTTTATAAGCTTCTAAGACGAAAGGACTATCACGATCAAACGCTATCATTGCACACAAATCATGAGAAACAAGCCCGATGATCAGAGTAGATGTAACATGGTACTTTTTTAAAACAGAACTTATTTAAACAAGCGCTTATTTTAAATAGCCTTTGGTAAAAATTGCACCTTGCTAAATCTAAACCGACATCATCCTGTTAACCACTACACTATCTAGATAGCAAAATCTTCGATACTACGACCTGCTGCTAGCGCTTCAACCAACCACGTTGGCTTGCGACCACGGCCAGTCCATGTTTCTTCGTTATTGTCAGTATTGCGATACTTGATGCTGCGTTTTTTCTCTAGCGTTTCACCAGCTTTTAGAATTTCTTCGATAGAGGCATTGCTGTCTTCTGCAATTTTCTCAAACTGCATATAAGCGTCATACAAACGCTGATGTTGTTTTTTGGCAATAAGCTGCTGAGCATTTTCAGTGATGGCACGTAGCTCATCAACGTTCAGGTTTTCTAAATCAATGGCGGTATTTTTGCTCATAATAAATCCAACTGTAAGATAAAAAATATAACCTTAATAGATATTATTCACTATTAAGAACTAAGAATGACGTATTCATCATTAAATACAACGATGAATGTCACAAATCGATATTTTTTGAACCAAATAAAATATTGTTAGCCACAATACCTAAGGGCGTAGATAATATAAACAAAAAACCTTGCTATCACAACAGTAGATTATTATTTGTTCTATATAGTCAGTTCAAAATAAAATTGTTATGTTTAGGACAAACATCATAAAACAAT
>NZ_JADQAK010000027.1:0-38216 GCF_022129285.1 Psychrobacter sp. Ps4 | reverse complement strand
CAACGGGTTATCTTCATAAAAGTAGTCTAGCATAGTGCTTATCTACTACAGCCCCATCTAACTGTATTAATGCGATTTAAAATTATGACCGCGGCATTTCACGCTTTTTTTCCAAAAACAGCATGTCAATGACAATCAACGCCACACCGATACTAATGCCCATATCCGCAATATTAAAGATAGGGTAATGCCAGACATCAGCATTGTGTACATGGATAAAGTCGATGACGTGACCATGTAGCAAGCGGTCAATGAGATTGCCAATCGCACCGCCGAGCACTAGCGCTAGACCTGTCGATAGTAGCTTGGCTTGGCGCGGGGCTTTTATCAGGTAGCCAATTAAAAATAGCGACATTATCAATGCCAATCCCGAAAAAAACCACTTTTGCCAACCACCAGCATCTGCCAAAAAGCTAAATGCCGCGCCATAGTTGTATGCCAGTGTCCAATTCAGAAAAGGCTCAATCACAGGTACCGGCTCATGAAAAGTCAGCTTAGTTTCAGCCAGCCACTTCGTCCATTGATCGATGATTAGCACGACCAATGATAGGAGATACCACGTAAACGCACGACGGCCATTCGCAATCATTTTTGGCGTCTTATTCAGACGACTTTTCGGTGTCGTTGAGCGGCCTGTAGTTGCATGAGCTGGCTCAGGTGATTTATCGACTTCACCATATGGCGGCTTGTTGTCTGATGATTCTGTTGAGTTAGGCGTATGGTTAGGCATAGTGGCGCACCTCACCATCACCGCTGACGTTAGTCACGCAGCGCGCGCATAGTTCTGGATGTGCACTATCGGTACCGATATCATCACGGATATGCCAGCAGCGTACGCACTTGGTGCCAGCTGCGGCGCTCACATTGACCACTAAGTCTACTGATTCATCCGTGCTACCGTCAGTTTGCTCATCTGTGCTTGTTTTATCGGCAGGAGCGTCGCTCATTGGTTTCAAAGTTGCATTACTAGTGATTAGTACAAAGCGCAGCTCTTCACCCAGCTTGGCCAAGCTTTCATGCATTGCACCGTCAGCATACAAATTAACATCGGCAGACAAGTTAGCGTTGATGATTTTTTCACCACGTGCGGTCTCGATATGTTTATTGACCATATCCTTTGCCAACATGATACGTTGCCAGTCATCGTTGCTGATCGCGCTTAGCTCAAATTCTGGAAATTTATACCATTCTTCAGTAAATACATAACTGTCAGCGCCATGCAATACTTCCCACGCTTCTTGTGCCGTGAATGACAAAATCGGCGTAATCCAGCGAATGAGTGCCTGAACGATATGGTAAATCGCCGTTTGCGCAGAGCGTCGTGGCTGTCCATCAGTCTGAGTCGTATACTGACGATCTTTGATAATATCTAAATAGAAACTGCCCAAATCTTGCGAACAGAACGCAGTAATATGCTGGGTGACTTGGTGAAAATCCATCGCATCATAAGCACTGATGATTTGTGCTTGCACGGTTTGCGCGCGCTCAATGATGAATTTATCAAGGCTGACCAGCTCATTGATATCGACGCTGTTGGTCGCAGGATCAAAATCGTCGGTATTGGCAAGTAAGAAACGCAGGGTGTTACGGATACGGCGATACATATCGATTGCGCCTTTAAAGACCGTTTTACCCGCGCTCATCTCATAACGATAGTCGCTTGAGGCAATCCACAAACGCAACATGTCCGCGCCTGTTTTGTTGATCTCTTCCTGCGGCGTGATGATATTGCCGAGTGACTTACTCATCTTGCGACCGTTTTCATCAACCACAAAACCATGCGTTAGTACTTGCTTAAATGGTGGGCGACCGTACATGGCTTCTGAGGTCAATAATGACGTCTGGAACCAACCGCGATGTTGGTCAGAGCCTTCCAAGTAGATATCTGCTGGGTTGGTCAATTCATCGCGTTGTTCAAGTACGGTAAAATGCGTCGTGCCAGAGTCAAACCAAACGTCTAAGGTGTCGGTTGCTTTGTCATAATCAACAGCTTCCGCGCCTAAGAAGTCTTCACAGCTGGCATCAAACCAAGCTTCTACTCCGCCTGCATCGATTTTTTGTGCAGCGACTTCCATCAGCTCAAGCGTGTTTGGATGCAGCTCGCCTGTTTCTTTATGGGTAAAGAAAGTAATCGGCACGCCCCACGTACGTTGACGTGAGATACACCAATCAGGACGACCCGTCATCATGGCTTCGATACGGTTTTGTCCCCATGCTGGTGTCCAGCTTACTGCTGGAATATCAGCAAGAGCACGCTCACGCAGACCTTTGGTTTCCATATTGATAAACCACTGAGGCGTCGCACGGAAAATGATCGGCGACTTATGACGCCAGCAATGCGGATAGCTATGCTCAATCTTGGTATGACTGATTAGATGTCCATTGTCATGCAGTGCGGCGATGATTTTTGGATTGGCCTTATAAATGTGCTCGCCCGCAAATACCGCTGCGCTGTCCAGATAAACGCCCGTACCACTGACTGGGTTTTCAACAGGTAAGTTATATTTAAGACCGACAATATAATCGTCAAGACCGTGACCGGGTGCTGTATGGACGAGGCCAGTACCACTATCTGTGGTTACGTGATCGCCTAGGATTAATGGCACTTGACGGTCTGCAATCAGTGGATGCTGGGCACGCAAGCCTTCAAGCTCGCGCCCAGATACGGTCGCTAGCACGCCTTGATTGCTAAGTTTGAGTTCCGTTAATGCTGTTTCAACCAAATCCGCGGCCAATAGAAAATTACCTTTTTCAGTCGCGACTACGCTATAGTCATGCTCAGGATGTACGGCGATGGCTTGGTTCGCTGGTAATGTCCAAGGGGTCGTCGTCCAAATAACAGCGGCGATGTTGCCCGCTATTTCAGCCAACGCTGCAACCTTATCGGTGTCCAAAACATCGAAGCTCACATAGATCGCATCAGACACTTTATCTTGGTATTCTACTTCCGCCTCAGCCAGCGCAGAGCTACAGTCCAAGCACCAGTTGACTGGCTTCATACCGCGGGTCACATGACCATTGTCATAAATTTTGGCAAGGGCGCGTACGATGTTGGCTTCTTGGTGGAAGTTCATCGTTAGATATGGGTTGTCCCAATCGCCAAATACGCCTAGACGTTTAAAATCTGCCTTTTGCAATTCAATCTGGGTGCTCGCATACTCGCGGCACAAACCACGAAATTCGGTAGCAGAGACTTTTTGACCGACCTTGCCGACTTTGGCTTCGACCTTTTGCTCGATAGGCAGACCATGACAGTCCCAACCGGGGACATAAGGCGCATCAAAGCCTGATAGCGTTTTTGACTTCACGATAATGTCTTTGAGTACTTTATTAACCGCGTGACCCAAGTGAATCTGACCGTTGGCGTAAGGAGGGCCATCGTGCAAAATGTATTTGGTCGCCCCAGCACGTGCCTGACGAATTTTGCCGTACACATCATCCGCTTCCCAAGCAGCAAGCCAATCTGGCTCGCGCTTGGCAAGGTTGGCACGCATCGCAAATGGCGTATCGGCAAGGTTTAGCGTGTCTTTATAATCCTGGCTTGGCGTATCAGTACTTTTATCAGTCATAGAAGGTGTCTTTTTAGAAGATGGATTAAAAATCGATGTAAAGTCAGATGTGACATTTAGGGTAATGCTTAGCTGGCTGCTTAACCGTTGATGATCGCTTTCTCACTTATAAGATATCGCTGTGCATCAACGTCATAAATATGCTCACGTCAATAATAAATGCTATCGAGACGAATGCAACATAAAATATGCTTATGGATAATAAAATACCGTGATAGCAATAAACTAAAAAGAGGCAATGAGATTGGCAGCTATTATATGACAAAAAAGCTAGGGTAAAAAGAGCTGGTCAGTATTGTCCTTATTTTAGCCAAAACCAATCATTTATATGAGTGATGCAGCATCTATTGAATCATACGGATGGCAAGTGCCATTGTCTATCGATTGGACTCTAAATAGCAGGCTAAGCGTTAAAAAACGGATGATAACCATAAGCGCAATTTAAGCGACCATAAGGGTTGAATGCCCGTCAAACCTTGAGTCATCTCGCCATTCTTTAAGATGACATACGAAGGTGTCACTTGTCCTTGCCAATCAGCGAAGATGCTGCCTTCTTGATCATTTATCGTCGTAAAGCGATAGCTGTTTTCATTAAGGTAGCGATGCAGCTCTTGGTCAGTACCTGATTTAATAGCAATCGTAACGACTGGATAATCATTTGCGGCGGCAAGTTTGTCTATGGTCGGCGAGGTGATACTACAAATGGGACACCACGTGCCCCAAAAATACACCAGCGTTGGTTGTTCATTGCTCAGCGCCGCTAAGTCAACGACTTGCCCTTGATAATCGGTCAGTTGCAATTGCGGGTTGGCTGGCATGATAGGCTGTCGCCACCAATTGATAGCGGTATAAATAACAGCAAATACCAAGCCATGTATGAGGATATTTTTAGCGATAGACAACCCCTTTTGCTTGGGTGTTTTCTTTGGCTTTTTAATGGATTTTTCAGTATCAGTATCAGTCGTCATAATGGCTGCTTTTTTGCTATAGGTATTGTATAAATGGCTTTGATAAGTGGTTGTTGATAGATAAAAATAAACGGCTGAAATGTCAGCCGTATTATTCATAAATTTTATTAAACCGTGTTCAGTGTTGGTATTTTAAAGTGACTGATTAAGGTTTTTGCGCACGGTTTTGTAATGGGTCACCGAGCAGGACACTACCAGAATTTTCAAGGCGCTCATCATCGCTTAGCTTACTGGCAGAGACTTTAGATTTTCTCTTCCATTTCAAACTATACAAGTCATCACGGCGATCAAGCAGATTATGTACCGAGCCTTCGTTACGGACATGAATAAGCTTGTCTAAGTTCACATCTGAGAAGAATACCATCTCAGTGTTGGCGGTGGTTTCTGCCATGATCGCATCATGCGGGAAAGCAAAATCTGATGGCGAGAAGATAGAAGACTGTGCGTATTGAATATCGAGACTTTCAACCTGTGGTAAGTTACCAACCGAACCACAAATCATCACATAGCATTCGTTTTCAATTGCACGTGCTTGGGCGCAGTGGCGCACGCGTAGATAGCCGTTTTGCGTGTCTGTCCAAAATGGCACGAACAAAATATCCATATCATCAAGTGCCATGAGGCGGGCAAGCTCAGGGAATTCAACGTCATAACAGACCAAAATACCAATACGACCGGCATCGGTATCAAACACCTTGACCTCGTCACCGCCTTCGATGACCCAAGCGCTACGCTCATGCGGGGTAATATGGATTTTGCGCTGCTCTTCGACCGTACCATCGCGGCGGCACAAGTAACTGACATTATATAACGTATCGTCCTCGTCCAAGTACGGCATAGAGCCTGTAATGACGTTGACGTTGTAGCTGACCGCTAAATGCGATATCTCATTTTTGAACCATTCGGTATAACCGGCCAAAAATCGAATAGCGACGTTTTGATCCGTCGATTCACACAGACCCATCAATGGTGCGTTAAAGAACTCTGGTAAACAAGCAAAGTCAGAGTTGTAATCAGCCATAATATCGACAAAGAATTCGACTTGCTGCAGTAGCTCTTCAGGTGATTCGACTTCCCGCATTTGCCATTGGATACCACCAATACGCACCTCAGACTTACGAGTGTTTGGCTTATAGTCTTGCGGCTCGTAATAAATATTTGCCCACTCAAGTAGAGTAGCAAAACCTTTAGATTGTTTATCATCAGGCAAATAAGCCGTTAAGATACGCTTGACGATAAAGCCATTTGAGAGTTGGAAAGACAACGCAGAATCATGAATTTCACGAGCCGCGACGGCTTCAATATATTCGCCAGGTGTGAGATCTTGATGGTTATGATAGTTCGGTATACGACCGCCAGCCAAAATAGCTCGGAAGTTTAACTGGCGACACAGCTCTTTACGGGCATCGTATAATCGACGTCCTAGGCGATAACCACGGTATTCAGGGTCGATCAGCGCATCTAAACCGTAAATAGCATCGCCTTCAGGGTTGTCTCTGATAATCTCTTTATGACCAATTAAGTCGTCGTAGGTGTGCGGGTTAGAAAACGTGGCATAATCAACACGCATAGATAACACGATACCAATCAATTGATCATGATCAAATAAAGCGATCTGGCCTTCAGGGAAGGCATCGATTAAGGTATTAATAGTGTTCTTTGACCATGCACCACCCAAGTTGACATAGACACGATCCATTAATGCTTTTAATTGTGGATAGTCTTTTTTCTTGATTTCAGCGATGGTTAGATGAAAGTCGTCTAGTTTTTCTATTTTGCTCATAATGTTCCTGTTTTGGATCTTTATTAATTTTAGTGATATCAAATAGCATGCGTTGCCACAATTCAGTTGGCAATTTTTTGTGTAAAAAAAGTGATAAAAATATTCCAATCATAAAATATTACCGTTACAATCAATTATCATTGTATTTACAATAAGTTATGAAGAAAATTTATCTTATGACTTCTGTCAGCTTTGGCGTTACTGACGTGTTTTTTGAATCTCATATCATTTTAAAGTAGCTATAAATTAGAGTGCCTGTAAATGAGAGTAGCTATGAATTAAAGTGACTATAAATTTAAATTGAAGTGACTGTAAAATCTTTCATAATGTTCACAAACAGTCGTTGGGGTTAATACAAGCCAAGTGTTTGGTGTAGATTCTAACCTAAGGATGTCAGTACAGATATTTTGTTAGCTTAACATTATTTTTAAATATCATATCTTAGAGCGCTTGGTTTTGATCTATTTGGTTTTGGTCTATTTGTTTTGCTGGTTATCATAACAAGCTACTCAAGTAATGACAGTTTAACGTGGTAACTATTTGCTACGTTTTTGTGAGTCGCTGTCTTTTTTCATTGGGGCATCGTTTTGTTTAGCCGTATTTAATCGGCTTTTTAGGATTGTTTTATTATGCCCTCAAGTCACAACAATAGAGTCAGTAGCTGGGATGAGATAGAAGGCTCAGCGCTGGTTCAATTGGTGTATGTTAGTAGTTTGACACTTGTCTCACGTTTAAGCGCCTCTATATTTGATGAAGTAGAATGTCATGCGCGTAACTATAATCAACAGCATGGCATTACAGGTACTCTATGTTATGGTAGTGGTCATTTTTTGCAATGCATCGAAGGTGAGAAAGCGCACGTATTTGCCTTAAAGCAACGCATATTTGCGGATAAGCGCCATAAGAATACTGAAATATTGCTGTTGCAGACGATAGAACATCGCCGTTTTGCGGATTGGCGTATGCGCTTATTATTTTTAGAGCGTTGGCTATGGTCACCAGCGAGCAAAAAGCAAGCCGCACAGTTATCGCCATATTTGCCATTTGCGCCGCATAATTGGTCGCCTGATCGTACCGAGAATTTTTTACAAATCATCAAAACCTTTGATACGCCGCCACATATTAAAGCGGCTGGTATTACCTATAATGCACTGGGCAACATGTTTCGTCATATCGCCGCCCCGCACCAAGCATTTTTAATCGTCCAAGGTGTTTTAAGTGTGTTATTAGTGGTAGCGCTAGTGTTGTTATTTTTATAAATAATCGCTTTGATAATCCAAAAAAAGACGCTAAACCATCACGTTTAGCGTCTTTTTCATACTCGCTTATTTATTACTTTAATTATTAAATAAGCACTTACATATCAAAAATCTTGCCACGGTTCATAATGTTATTCGGATCAAAGACTTTTTTGACTTCTCGTAAGTACTCAATCTCAGTCTCACTGCGGCTATATTGTAAATAGGGCTTTTTAGTCATACCCACACCGTGTTCAGCAGAGACCGAGCCGCCATATTTTTGTACCGTTTCAAACACGTATTTATTAACGATTTGACATTCTGCAAAGAAATCATCTTTACTCATATTTTCAGGTTTTAAAATATTCAGATGCAAGTTACCATCACCAATATGACCAAACCAACAAACTTCAAAGTCAGGATAGTTGCTGCTAACAATATGGTCAATCTCGGTGATAAACTCAGGGACATAGCTTATCAGTACGGATACATCGTTCTTATAAGGGGTAAATACTGAGATGGTCTCAGAAATGTATTCGCGCAATTTCCACAGCTCTTCAGCCTGTGCCAAGCTTTGACTCATGACACCATCGACCACCCAACCTTGCTCCATGCACTCCTCAAATATGGCCATGGCTTTATCCATGATGGGCTCGTATGGCGCTTCAAACTCTAACAGCGTATAAAACTTAGTACGCGACTCAAATGGCTCTTGTACTTGACCATGTGCCATCAGCTTATCAATCGCCACATCATCAAAAAATTCAAACGCTGTTAAATCAATCTTCGCTTGAAAGGCGGATAAGACATTCATGACATCATTAAAGCTGTCCATGCCCAGTACCATGACGTTTAAGTCTTGTGGCTGACGCTCAAGCTTGATTTGAGCATGGGTTACTAGACCAAGTGTGCCCTCACTACCGATAAACAAGTGACGTAAGTCGTAGCCCGTTGCATTTTTTACCATACCGCGGTTAAGCTGCAAGATATCCCCTTTACCAGTGACAACTGTCAGACCCATTATCCATTGGCGAGTCATGCCATAGCGAATGACTTTAATACCGCCTGCATTGGTGCCGATATTGCCACCGATTTGACTAGAGCCTGCTGAAGCGAAATCGACAGGATAGTAGAGGTCTTTTGATTCAGCAAATTGTTGTAGCTGCTGCGTGACCACACCGGCTTCAACTTCAACTATTCGATCGGCTGGATAAAACTGTCCGATATGGTTCATCTTATCCATACTAACGACAATCTCGCCATTGGCGGCGACCGCGCCAGCTGACAAACCGGTACGACCGCCACTTGGCGTTAGTACGACATTGTGCTCATTGGCAAGAAGCACAATCGCTTGTACTTGCTCAGTGGTCTTTGGAAAGACGATAGCAGCAGCGGCAGGGGCAAAATGCTTGGTCCAGTCCTTGCCCCAATGCTCTAAGCTCTCAGGGTCGGTTTTGATTTGGCTGGCGTCAAACTGATGGGCATCAATGAGCGTGCTCAAAATAGTTTGAACAGCAGCTGTATGGGTTGCAGAGGTGCTTTGGCTAGATAAAGAAGTCATGGTCAAATCTCGGTATAAACGTAAGCGCTATGCCTAAAGGGGATTATTATATCGCTAAATGGATATAAACATAGCCACATAGGTATGTTTATATAGTACGTATTTATATGATTATAAGTGAGCCAGTAAAGCAATGATAGAAAGATGTCATGCTGCGTGCTTATATGGCTGTAAATGGCAAAAAATAGTTTAATAAACGTCGAACAGCGTGATTTACTATAGCATAAAAAGTTTTCAGGCTTGATAACCAATAATTCATCTAATCTGCTAACATCGTCGCCCAATTTTGTGTAAGATATCCAGACTGTTTTCGTTTCACCCACCCTATAGTTAAAGCATTGGTAAGTGGTTACGACGTTAACCTCATTTAATGTACTCAGTGTATGGTTTGCGCTTGGTTACTTTGTACCTACTTTAAACGGCTTCGACTACAGATTATCCCTCAGATAATTTTACAAGACAATTATAGGACAGTTCTCATATGGCGTTATCACTACAAAAAGACAAAATCCGGTTTTTATTGCTTGAAGGTCTACATGACAATGCTTTAAAAGTATTGGAAGGAGCTGGTTATCATAACATCGAGAATATCAGTCACGCATTAGATCAAGATGAGCTGATCGAAAAGATTAAAGACGCTCACTTTATCGGTATCCGTTCGCGTACGCAATTGACACGTGAAGTACTTGAGCACGCGCACAAGCTCATCGGTATTGGCTGCTTTTGTATCGGTACTAACCAAGTAGACTTAGACGCTGCACGTGATTTGGGTATTCCCGTCTTTAACGCGCCATACTCAAATACCCGTTCGGTGGCTGAATTGGTATTGGCCGAAGCCATCATGCTATATCGCGGCATTCCTGAAAAGAACGCGACCGTACATCGTGGCGGTTGGGGCAAGTCTGCGACCAACTCACATGAAGTACGTGGTAAGACTATCGGTATCGTCGGTTATGGTTCTATCGGCTCGCAACTGTCTGTCTTAGCAGAAAGCTTTGGTATGAAAGTCATTTATCATGATGCTGTGACCAAATTGCCACTAGGTAATGCGGTACAAGTAGGTAGCTTAGAAGAGCTACTATCAACGGCTGACATTGTGACTTTGCATGTACCTGATGTACCAAGCACGCGCTACATGATGAAAGCTGAGCAGTTCGCACATATGAAAGACGGTAGCTACTTTATCAATGCCGCTCGTGGTACTTGCGTAGAGATTGATGATTTAGCCGCTGTACTTGAATCTGGTAAAATCTTGGGCGCAGCGATCGACGTGTTCCCGAAAGAGCCAAAATCAGCTGATGAAGAGTTTGAATCACCACTGCGTAAATTTGATAACGTCATCTTGACACCGCATATCGGTGGCTCAACTCAAGAAGCACAAGCCAATATCGGACTTGAAGTCGCTGATAAGTTCGTTAGATACTCTGACCAAGGTGACACAGCGACAGCCGTGAACTTCCCAGAAGTTTCTATTCCATTCAAAGAAAACTCGCATCGTCTGTTACATATTCATAGAAACGTGCCAGGCGTGCTGTCTCAGATCAACCGTCTGTTTGCAGAAGCAGGAATTAACATCCTAGCACAGAGCCTAATGACAGAAGGCGATGTCGGTTATTTGGTCATGGATGTTGATTATAATGATTCAACTGCCGCGCTAGATCAGTTAAAAGACGTAGAAGAGACGATTCGCGTGCGTATTTTGTTTTAAATAATATTTGCATGTAAGCATAATTTTTAGCGTAACAGTAGCAGACCATCATTCAGATAGTCTGCTATTTTTTTGTCTTAAATCAAGAAATTGCAATGTTCAATCATGGCATTGATGCTTTTTATTTATGAGTAACACGAATTATAGCGAATGTAAGTTTTACATTCACTATACTCATTTTTATATAAGTTAACATTATCTTAATTATACGGTCTTATTAACAATCTAAACTACACCAGTACATTAAGCCTATAATGATGAATATATTTTTAATGAACAACATGATTGATTATATTTTTGAGGTAAATCACGGTTATTTTCTACGGACAGGCATACTTAAAAATGGTAAATAGCTTGCTGAAGAAGATAATTCATTTAACACATACAATTGACTGAATAGGATGATTCATGAAAAACAACTTACTCAAGGCAGCTGCATTTGGTAGCGTATTAGCTATGACTGCAACGGCTAGCCATGCTGCTGGTGATCAAGATAAATATCAATTATCTAGTCATATTTTAGACATTAGTACAGGCAAACCAGCACCAAACGTCAATGTAAAACTGATGATGCAAGAGAAAACTGGTAGCTGGAAATTGCTTAATGCGCAAAAGACTGATAATAATGGTCGTATCGGCAACTTCTTACCGAATCAAGACGGCGTTGAGCATGACGGTACTTATAAGTTGATTTTTGAGACGACTCCTTATTTCCGAAATCAAGGTCTAGAGTCTTTCTATCCGTATGTTGAAGTCAATTTCAATATCGAAGGCGATAACCATTACCATGTGCCAATCACTTTATCTCCATACGGCTATAGCACTTACCGCGGTAGCTAAGCCATATTACGTACTAAGCAAGTTATAAGGCAGTACTAATAAAGCAAAAAGGACGCCTCAATCAAATATTTGATTGGGGCGTCCTTTTTGCTTTTATCCATCTTAAATTTATTCAGCGTTAGCTTTATTGGCTTCCTCTGCTTGGCGACGTGCTTCAATTTTAGCGGCTTTGCGTTTCTCAATCACATCAATCACATCGCTACCAATATGCGCTTCGCCACGTTTCTTTGCCAGCTGCATTTGGTGCTCACGCTCACGGAAACGGGCTTTTTGCTCATCAGTGGCTTTATCAATGCAGTGTGGGCATGACTCGCCTTTGATGTAAGCAAGGCTTTGCATGTCATCGACAGTAATGGGCATACGGCAGGCGAAGCATTGCTCATAGTTACCTTTTTCTAAGTTATGATTGACCGACACGCGGTTATCAAAAACGAAGCAATCGCCTTGCCACATAGACTCGCTGGCTGGAATTTCTTCTAGATATTTTAGAATACCACCTTCTAAATGATAAACCTCTTCAAAGCCTTGCTCACGCATATAAGCAGTAGACTTCTCACAGCGTATACCACCGGTACAGAACATCGCGACTTTTTTATGTTTGGCTGGATCCATCTCTTTTGCGACGTATTCTGGGAACTCGCGGAACGTTTCGGTATTTGGATTGACGGCATTTTGGAACGTACCGATTTTAACTTCATAATCATTACGGGTGTCGATAAGAATGACGTCAGGGTCTGAGATTAACGCATTCCATTCGCTTGGTTTTACATAGCGTCCAACTGATTGCAATGGGTCGATATTTTCAACGCCCATAGTAACGATTTCTTTTTTGAGCTTCACTTTGGTACGATAAAAAGGCTGAGCATCGGTATAAGATTCTTTAAAGGTAAAGCTGCCAATCGCTTCAATACTGCGCAGATACTCAAGGACGTTATCGATACCTTGGCGTGTGCCAGAAATCGTACCATTAATGCCTTCATTAGCAATCAATAACGTACCTTTGACATCATTATCGAGCATATTATTTAAAATTAACTCGCGGTATTGCTCGAAATCGCTAAAACGCGTGAACTTATATAGAGCGGCAACGACGATGTTATTGGTGACACTGTCATAGGCTGGGGCTGATTTGTTGTCGGTAACAGTGCTGTTTTGGATATTGCTATCTGTATTGTGGTCTTGAATGGTACTCATGTTTTTCTCCTGCTGGCTAGGTCGCAAACCTAGTGCGTTGGGTTAGGTATGTAGATTAAATATAACACTAGCATGATTGTGGGATTAGCTAATGCGGAGGTAGTGTAGCAAATTTTGCAGAGTTTTTGAACATGACTCATACCCATAATGTTCGCAATATGAAGATATAGTGTACGAAAAACCTCTCATGGATTGAAATATCTACAGTTAAAACGAAAAATAGGCAATTGTAGTCATCACAGTTCTTTCAAAAAAGTAGCTTGTACTCGCTTCGAAATAAGAATGTAGGGTATCCATATAAGACAAGCGACAAGCGTTCGAACCAGCTCTTTAGTCGTATCAGGATCGAAAATAGGATCATTAGGGAAAATAATTTTAACCGCCATCGCATCGATAATGATGAATACGAGAGTAAACAGTAGAGTGCCGATATAGAACTTTGGAAAGATAGCCTTCTTCAAGAAGAATAAGAATCCAACAAATATCCATGTGAGCACTAATGCACCATTAATAGTCATTTCTGCTAATATGATTGGCGCCCACATAGGATGATACGCTTCGGTTCCTGATGAGGTCAATATCTCCCAAGAACCATCTTTGAATATTTCAGAATAAAGTGGAAAAATCAGAAAGATGATTCGTAAAGGTGAAGCTACTATCCCAAGAGCGACCAACCACAGCCAACCGCCTATCCCTTCTAACGGTTCTTCGCCTATCCCTTTTAAGTGTTCTGCCACCAAATTCTCCTTTAGTCATTGATTTAAAATTAAGCTGTAACTAGTAAACGTTGTCTCATGATAAGTCAACCTAAGCTGATATTATAGATAATAAAAAACCCAGCAGTTACGCTGGGTATTTATTGTCTCAAATTTTATTAACTGGTTTACTTACTCTGGAACCAAGTATCGGCTTTGCTACGAGCGCTAGCGATGTCTGAGCTTGATAAGTTTAATGCCAACTGGCCAATTTTACCGCGTGCTTTGTTACGTACTTTTTCATCAAGCATACCATCACGGGCAGCCAAATCGTACCATTTATAAGCATCAACGAGATTTTTTTGCTTTTCATCTAGCAATGCAAGGGTATAGCTGGCACGGTTATCGCCGCGCATTGCCGCTTTTTCTAACCAAACTTTCGCTTGTTGCAAGTTAGGCTGCACACCTTCACCGCGCAAGTACATGATGGCAAGATTCAACTGAGCAGGGGCAACGCCTTGCTGAGCCGCTTTGGTATACCACTGAATAGCCTGTTGGGTATTCTTTGCAATGCCTTCGCCTTTCTGTAAGCGCTTGGCTAAATAAAACTGAGCGTGATCGTTACCTTGGGCAGCGCGGTTAGACAGTTCACTAACTGGCATTAGCTCAAAACGTGACGTATCAAGTGGCACGTTTGATATTAACTCAGCGTTTGCTAGACCTGCACAAGAAAATAAGGCAGTAAACAACGCAGCTTTTAATAATTTCATAGCAGCTCCAAAATTAGGCAGTTAATAAGCAAAAAAAGTTGCACCGCTAAAAGGGTTTAGACGGCGATAACAATTAGGTGAAATCTTGCGATACCAACTTACCTAATCATTAGCAATATAATTAATCGATGTAGTGTGGCAAATGCCTTTAATCGAACCGATAAACGGTCAGAATCAGGGTGCGATTGACACTATTTTGCTAGCTTAACACCCAAACTTACGAAACTCAAATACTAATTACATGATTTAATGCTTATTCATACCTCATTGTCCTCAATAAAATCATAGAGTTACTTAAGCGTAAGAATAAATTAACCAGCTATTGAGGTTAAAATTTGTATTTATGAGCCGTGCTACCGCTTTCAACCAATGCTAGGGCGTATCTTTAATTCAATCGATTATCCTCTAAATGGGCAAAAATGGCTAAATTTTACCAAACATCGTCAAATAGCTTAGCAATATCTCGATATTATTTGCGCTACTATCCTTGTTTGACGGCAATTTATCTCATTTTTATCACCATTTTTAAAATGAAGATACGCCCTAAGTAGACAAACCTATTATTCAGGTTTTTGTTTGGTGACACGATAGATAGCGACGTCTGCCAATAGGTTGGGTGCTTGGCGTATCAATGTTTTCATAAGTGGCGTATGACCTTTTTCAGAATCGCTGACGGCAAAACGGTTGACGATATGAATATCATGCTGTGCACAAAGCTGCTCAAAATCCTTAAACGTACACAGATGAATGTTTGGGGTGTTATACCACTCATAAGGCAATGCCTCTGAGACAGGCATCATCCCTTTAAGCCCTAAATGAATGCGGTTTTGCCAATGGGCAAAATTGGGGAAGGTGATAACGGCTTCGCGGGCAACGCGTAGCATGTCAAGTAAGAGCACATCAGGTGATTTGACCGCTTGCAGCGCCCGTGCCATGACGACGGTGTCAAAACTGTTATCAGCAAAACGTGCCAGACCATCATTCAGGTCTTGCTCGATAATAGATAAGCCTTTGGCGATACCATCGTTGATTTTTTCTTCGTCAATCTCAAGTCCGTAGCCTGTGACGCCGCGATTTTGTTGTAAATGCGCGAGTAGCTCACCATTGCCGCAGCCCAAGTCCAGTACATGTGAGTGCGGCGCAATCCAGCGCTCAGCCAATTGATGATCCATTCTCATGAGCGTGCTCCTGATTTTTGCTGGCTGCTTTGATTTGTGCTTTGTGCTGGTTGTTTTGATTTGCTGTCGGTGATAAATGGCGCAGTCAAAAATCCTCGGACGGCACCCATATAACGGGGAATATCAAATAAGAAGGAATCATGACCATGCGGCGCATCGACATTGATGTAGCTAACTGGTTTGCCAGTGGCCATCAGTGCATCGACAATCTCTTGTGAGCGCTCCGGTGCAAAGCGCCAATCCGTGGTAAATGAGACCACTAGGTATTGGCATTGCGTATGGGCAAAGGCGGCTTTGAGCGCAGACAGCTCTTGCTGACGATTCTGTTCACTTTCATCTATCGTTGCCACCGTATCTTCTAACGCAGGTTGCGTGCTTTGTTTACTAGATTCCACTGATGTGGCAATCGAGTCCTTAAGCTGTGCTGCTGATTTTGTCGAATCTGTTGCCATGGCTGATGGATAATCACGTGTTGGATCAAAATAATCCAAAGCTTTGGTCATGAGCAAATAAGTATTGGCATCGAAATTTTCGCTAAAGCGCTCACCTTGATAGCGTAAATAGCTCTCCACTTGGAACTCAACATCGTAGCCATACATAAATTTGCCAGACTTTAAATCACGACCAAATTTCGCCTTCATCGCGTCATCGGTTAAGTAGGTGATATGCCCAACCATCCGAGCCAATATTAGCCCGCGACGAGGGTAGGTGCCTGCTTGTAAATAGCGTCCGTCTTTAAAATCAGGGTCAGACAATATTGACTGACGCGCCACCTCATTAAAGGCGATGTTTTGTGCTGAGAGCTTTGGCGTGCTGGCAATGACCACGCAGCGTTTTAACCGATTTGGATAATCGACTGACCATTGCAGCGCCTGCATACCACCCATGGAACCACCAACAATGGCGTGCCAAACTTCAATACCGAGACGATCTGACAGCATCGCTTGGGTTTTTACCCAGTCCTTAATAGTGACGAGCGGAAAGTCAGGACCATAAACTTGCGGTTCATTGCTATCTGGATTAATCGTTGTCGGACCAGTAGAGCCGAAACAGCTGCCGATATTGTTGACACATACGACATAAAACCGATTGGTGTCGATCGCTTTATTAGGGCCAATCATATTGTCCCACCAGCCGGCTTTTTTATCATCAGCACTATGAAAACCGGCGGCGTGATGACTGCCTGATAGCGCATGGCAAATAAGTACCGCGTTTGATTTGTCGTTATTTAGCGTGCCATAAGTTTCGATGATTAAATCAAACGATGGCAAAGTACGATTACATTCTAACGTCAACGGCTCAGCGAAATGAAAAATCTGAGGCGTGATAATGCCGACTGAATCCATGGGATTAACTAAGCTGGCCGAATGAAGCGTATTTGTCGGGGACTGGTCACTGGTATTATTAGGGCGTGCGTTCAAAGCTACCTCGCAAGACAACAATCATCAATAAAATAAAAAGGGCAAACTGTCGATAGGCAGTGTTGCCAATACTGCTTTGCCGACACTGTTTTCTAAATGTTTTTCTTACAATGTGCTTGCCTATTGTATGGTGATGCGCGTAGGAGTACAACCGTCGAGCGAGTCTTTTGAGCATAGTCTTTTAAGCATGGTTCTTAGGGTCGATGGATGGTAGGTAGAGAAGGGTTAGGGTGAATCAATGATTGATGACTGTCAATAAATAGCAACTAAGTATCAAATTGTATAAGTGTGCTTTTACCATGCGTTATTAATGGATAAAATGCTACACTAATAAAGCATTTAATCAATCATGACTTAATAATCTTTTATCGCATATTCTTCTTTAATTAACCTAATAATAAAATAGTGCTGCTATGAAACCTGAACTGCCTCCCCGTATTGCCGTCCTATTAGTGAACCTAGGTACGCCAGATGAGCCAACAGCGCCTGCCGTACGTCGTTACTTAAAACAGTTTTTGTCTGATCCCCGTGTCATTGAGATTCCGAAATTCTTGTGGGCGATTATTCTCAATTTATTTGTATTGCCAAGCCGCCCTAAACGTGTGGCAAAAGCCTATGCCAGTATTTGGGAAGGCGACTCACCGATTCGTAAGATACTAAAGAGCCAAGTGGAGCTATTGGAGCCACGGCTTGCAAATAGTGCCGCACCATTTCGGGTTTCTGTCCATCCGGCGATGAGCTATGGCAATCCTGGTTTGCCTGATGTGATGGATACCTTGCGCGGTGAAGGCGTTGATCACTTTGTTATCTTGCCATTATTTCCACAGTATTCCGCTTCCTCTGGTGGCGCTGTTTATGATGCACTGACAAAGTGGACGCTCAAGCAGCGCAATTTGCCGAACTATACTATTGTCAAAGATTACTTTGCGCATCCGCTGTATATTCAAGCATTGGCTGATTCGATTAGCCGCTTTCAAGCAGAGCATGGCAAGCCTGACAAGCTGATGTTTAGCTTCCACGGCATCCCGCAGCCTTATGCTGATAAAGGCGATCCCTATCCTAAGCGTTGTAAATGTACCGCCGCACAAGTGGCTCACGCGCTTGGTCTAAAAGATGACGAATGGATTATCAGTTTTCAATCACGCTTTGGCAAGCAAGAATGGGTCAAGCCCTATACCGATGTGGTACTAGAAGATTGGGGCAAGTCAGGTGTGCGCTCGGTACAAGTCATTAGTCCGGCTTTTTCTGCTGATTGTCTGGAAACGCTAGAAGAGCTGGCCATCGAAAATCGTGAAAACTTTCTCCACGCGGGTGGACAAGAATATCACTATATTCCCGCATTGAACTTGGATGAGGCGCACATTGATTTGCTCGAAGCGCTTAGTGCGCCATTGGTCAAAGGCTGGGCGGGAACGCTAGATGGTTGGGCTTGATTAATTGAATTTGTAAGTTATAAAAAAATACCGGACATCATGTTCGGTATTTTTTTGACTAAATGATTTTAATGAATTTGATTAAAATAGAATAAAGTTGGGATTTTTGGTGACTGATATGTAAAACTATGCCAAATAAACTTTTATTGTCATTGTTAATTTTACGTTTGCTTAACTTTATTTTTGAGGATAAATATGTCCAGCTCCAATTATTCACAACCTTCTGTGTCTCTACAAAAACCTAACGGTCAACCACCGAACTTACCGCCCACTGACGAGTATGGCGGCCTATTACCGCAGTTATTGGTAGAACCTCGAATGTGCCAAGCAGGATGGGGTATAAGTTGGATTACCAAAGCATTTGCAATATTTAAAGATCAATTTTTATTATGGTTAGCTATTGGTGTTGTTTATTTAATCATTGCTATGATTGGTAGTAGCGTACCCGTGATAAATTTCATTTTTCCTTTTCTTTCCTTTGTTTTTGTTGGTGGAATAATAAAAGGTTGTGCCGATCAAGCTATAGGTAATGAGCTGAGGTTTGACCATCTTTTTTCAGCTTTTTATACGCATCTCAAGCCATTAGTTATTTTATTCGTCTTGTATTTAGTAGCTGTTATTGTTGCAATGATACCTATGCTGATTATATTCGGTGGTATGGCTTTGTCTTTAGCTCAGGAGTCAAGTGACGTTGCGATTGCAGGTATGGTATTGGGTGTTTTATTGGTTTTTGTACTATTATTTCCTGTACTTATGGCTATCTGGTTTGCACCTGCTTTAATTGTGCTTCACAACATTGAGCCTGTTCAGGCAATGAAAATGAGTTTTAAAGGATGTTTAAAAAATATCTTACCATTTTTCGTTTTTTGGTTAATTGCTCCTATAATAATGATATTGATGGTAGTTTTTACACTAGGACTAGGTATGTTAGCACTGCTTCCAATAGGTATGATTACCTACTACACCAGTTACCGAGACGTTTGGACAGATCAACCATTGTCAGCGCTATAGTTGGTTGTTTAACAGACCCTAGTATCAGAAGTACAGTAGGCACAATAAAAAAGCACGCCCATTATATCGAGCGTGCTTTTTTATTGTTTGAAAGCTTTTTTATCATGAAAGAGCGTGGTTAAAAATCGTCATCATTACTACGTTCCGCCGCATCTCTATCAGCGATATCGACAATATCTGGGTAATCGCTGTCATCCAAATTATCGTCCACTAATACTTCATCGATTCGCGATTCGTCTATATTTTGATGATGGATAGGGGTTAGCCCTTGAATTGCATCACTTCCGGCTTGTGAGTTGTCGAATCCTGCGCTATTGTCAATGACATCATCATTATCAATGGTATGCAACATAGGGTCAGCCAAATCAATTTCTTGGCTGTTATTATTGATGTCCGTATCACCTTCAATGTGATCCATTGCTTCTGGTAATGGGCTTTTTGAATGGTCCATTATGGTTTCCTTATTATCGATAGTTATTATTAATGGATGTGACTGATTTTATTTATTAAAAACATTGTGACGTGTTATGACGCTTGCTAATAGTAGTAAGGTGTCACAGGATGTTCAAAAAATGTAAGACAGTTAAATGTAAGACAAGTACAAGATAGACATAAAAATAGGAAATATACGATGGTATCAAGTAGTAGGTTGTTCGTCACAATATCCTTAATCAGTGCCACAATAGGTTTGACGGCTTGTGAAGGTGTACCTTTTTCTGGTAGCAGCGCCCATAGTAGCTTGGATAATGCTGATTTAAAACAGCCGTTAATTATCGATGCCAAATTGCCAAAAGCCACGACAACCATAGACTGCGCACAATTAACGCCGAAGCAAATAGTTAAGGTAAAAGGTCACAGCGTACTCAGTGCAAGCTGTGATTTGACAGCCAAGTCGATACGCTTTGAGTTGAATGATTCACATAGTTCACTTGATTGTCAAGGCACACTACTCAGTACTCGCGCTGATGATGCGTCAACGGCCAGCGCAATTATGATTAAGCCCAAAACAGATAGCGCTATCGAAGATATTACCGTTGCCAACTGTCATGTGGATGGTTATGGTCATGCGCTACATATTCGCCAATATAGCCAGCCCAACCAGCGTTATGCGCGCGGCTTGATAGACCCTGCTGCCAATCGCGCGCTTGCACCAAGCGATATTCGTGTGATTAATGTGAGTAGTCAAAACAGTATCAATAGTGGCATGTTCGTCGGCGATCATGTGCATGGCGTGAGTTTTGATAAAATACGTATTCAAAACGCAGGCACCGTTGGGTTATATCTGGAATTTGGTAGCCGCGATAATGCAATTCAAAATTCGGTGTTTGTCGGTAATGGTTTCCGTACCTTTAAGCCCAATCGTGAGGCCATTGCCGTGGATTCGTCGAGCAATAACCGTATCGAAAACAATCAATTTATCCATAATGGGGCAGGCAGTATTTTGCTGTATCGCAATTGCTTTGAGCATGCTGATGACAGTACGCGGGGCAATCATTTTAAGCGTACCGAGTCGAGCCGTGACAATATGATTCGTGGCAATACTTTTAACGACGAGCCAGTCGGGGTTTGGGTGGCGTCAAGACAGTCACGCAATCTAAAAGGTTTTGAATGCGGTGCTTATTTGCTTAAGCAAACTCCATTTGCGAGCTATCATTTAGACAGTGCTAAGGACAATCAGATCATCGATAATCGATTTGAGCGAGTCGAGCAGGGCATTATCGTGGAGGACGATGGCACGCTAATAGCTGGTAATCAATTCGCTGCTGATGTGAACTTACCGATTAGCGTTGGTTCTGAGATTCGAGAAGACAGCGCAGCAGGGGCGATAAAAGAAACGGTTATCAGCAACAATGTTTTCATTGATAAGACTGCTGAGCAAGCCATAAAAATTCGTGAGGCAAGCAAAACGGCTACTCATATTGAGCAGCCGTAAGTGTGGTTTTATATTAAATAAGCGTTACCGGTAAACAACAGTATAACGAATAGGTGATGTTGCTATTAAGCACCAACCTTTAAGCACCAACCTTGGTATTGACCCAGCGGATTACAGAATCTGGCGTGACTTGCGAGACTGCTTGAAAGAGTTTTGCTGGCATGCCCACAGAGTAATGCGTACTTTTGAGTTTACGATTGGGACTGGTGGTCAATTTACACAATGTTTTGGCCACATCGTTGACCGTTAGATGGATGCCCAAGCGATCCATACTGGTCACTTCGATGTCGGCAGTCATGTCAGATTTGACCCACAGCGGCATCACATCGATCACTTTGATACCTAATTTTTCGTACTCAATATTGAGGCCTTCTGTGAGACCCCGCACAAAAAACTTACTGGCCGCATAAGTCGCGACTTCGGGTTGACCATAGATAGCAGAAGCAGAGGACACATTGATAATTTTGCCGTCTTTGCTATCCGCCAGATAAGGCGCCAGTTTATGACAGCCAATCAAAACACCTTTACAATTGACGTCAATTAACGCCAGTTGCTCATCTAGATTGGTCGTTGGTAATGCGCCACTGACCAGCACCCCAGCATTATTAATGAGTGCATCAATACCACCGAAATGTTCAATCATTTGCTTGATCGCATTGTCCCACGAGTCAGGCTGGGTGACATCCAGCTGACCTGTGATAACACGCTGTTGTTTGACGGCTTTCTTAAAAGATTTGTCTTTAATGGCGCTTTCTAGGGTCGCAGTATTGGTCGCAAATAACCCAATATGATGGCCTTTTTCCGCCAGCTTTTTGGCGGTGGCCAAGCCGATACCACGTGATGCGCCTGTAATCAATATATTCATAATAAGTGACTTAATCGTTATTAATCATGAGTAAATCGAGGTCGTATATTAGGATGCTTATCCCTCGGACTTATTATTATAGCCATTCCACTATAATAATATTAATGCATTAGCCTCGCTTGAGGTATTAAATATACATCTACACTCGGTTGCCTTGTACTATTTTTAAATTGAACCGACTGTAGTATAACAAATTCGTCTAAATATATTTTACTAGAGAGTATAACTATTGATGTAGAGCGCATGGTGATTAATATAACGAGTAGTTATCACTGTTAGCAGAGACACTCTGCGTTAGTGTGAAGCCGTTTGACAATGCAGCTCGCTCGTCTCTTCTGCTTGACAGTCGTACTCGTTTAAGTTTAAGCGCCACAAATAAATCAAGGCAATGCCATAAATAGCAGTCTCTGACAGCTCTTCTGTAATGACGCCCAAAGCTTCGGGAATCATAATGGCGTTTTCGCCCATATATTCTAATAATGCCAAGGCGGCGACGCTAAAATACAAAGAAACGGGTACTTTTTTTAATATTACCCAAAGATAACGCCATGAATAAGCCAATAAACCAACGATCAGCAGATAAACGATGGTCAGGACGAGGTCTTCCCACCAGTCATAAGAATGGCTGAACAACACAAAGTCAGTGGGAACCAATAAGTCTGGTAGATAATTTAACTCACGGCGTATCACAGCAAAGAATACCAGCACCGCTGCCAACCAAAAAGCTCGAATCTGTCTAAACGTATTTGTGGCAGAGCTCTGTATTAAATACTGCACGCAACGTAGCAGACAGGCGAATAAAATAATAATGCCAGGGATTTCGATGATGCCATCTGAACTCAAAATAAAAACCTCCTGATTTTTTAAAATAAAAAAAGTGAGCACAAAGGCTCACTTTAGACCGAAATTTATTTAATTACAGGTAACGTAATAGACCGCTATTATAACGCCAATGTCAGCGCTATAACGTTATTTAATATAACTAATGAGTCATATGTCATTGTTAATACAAGCAAACAAATGCTCTTTGTTGTGCACATTGCTATCGGCTATTTATACCTATGATGATACAACCAATTCAATAGATAGTAGGGTTAAAATAAGGCTTCCATCCGTAATAATGCTGACGGGTAATGGTCCTTATCCGCTGTTTTATCATTGTAATAATTTAGCTCTGTTTGTACATAAAGCCACTCTCGCCAGACAGGTTGGCGGTAGCTTATAGCAGGGCCATAGCTGTTTAATGTTGATTTATCATGGTCAAAGTAACCGCCAGTAGAGACACCATAAGCCAACTGTTTTTCATTGCCCAAATAGTGCACTTGTCTGAGGTCGTTGCTCCAGACTGTGCTTTCTTCATTGTCTTGATTGCGATAACGGATGGCGGTGCGATTATTGATGAACCGCTCAGCATTTGTGCCATATTGCAGATTTAGCCCGCCTTTTGCATAGTGCTCACTATCGAGTCCATAACGATAGTAACTATCACTAGTGACAGTCCATTTTTTATTGTCATACCAGTCTTTATCGGCGCTCACTTTTACGTATAAGTCATCGAGCGAGCGAACCCCGACATCGATATCTGTTTTGACCCCTAACTGCTGCTCAACCTCATGACTAAAACGTGACCAACGTAGGGCGATAGAACCATTGTCTTCCCGCGTTTTTCTTCTGTTGACGAGTCCATCTTGGTTACTGGTACTTGCTTGGTAAGTATCGCCCGTCACATTCTGTTTTAAGAAGGTATCTTCATCCAAATCCTCATCACCGATAATCAGACTTAATCTTTTTTCTAACACTGGCAATCGTAAGCGGCCGCGAATCCTAGGTTCAACGCTCACGTCACTGCCTGATTGTGGATCGTTGACCCAGCGGGTATCTAGTACAACTCGTAAACTGGCTTTGGCGGGTTTTTTGGGATCCGGTTCGCCGAACCAACCGTCCATTTTGTGTGCCCATTCATGCAGTTGCTCTTGGACCTCTTCACGGCGTTCGTCCGTCCAATTTTGTGCTCCTTGTACTGATGGAGCAGACTGCTCGGCAGTTGTTTCGGTAGGTTGAGATCGATAACCAAATTGATTGAGGTTTTCATCTCGATTAGAGTTAGCATCATGATATAACGAAGCCGTGTCAGATTTTAGCGGTTCGACTTTCGGCTCTGTGGTAGACGTAGTATCCGCCCATGCTTGCGTGCATAAACTTAAGCTGGCAAGTGTGTAAAGGGTAATGGTGTTGAGATTTGCTGGTTTAATCATGGAGAGCTTCAATTACTTTGGGTAGCTAAAAAGGACAAACAAAAGTATTATGCCATAGGTCGTTAAGCACATACATATAGAGGCGCTATTATATGAAAGTTTTAATCATTGTAAGCTTGTTTCTGATGGTCTTGCCTTCAGCACATGCTGAAATATCTCTTGATGCTAGGCAAGCTGTTGAAAAAATTATGAGTGTTTATTACAGTTCAAGCTATGATAAGTTGCGTGGTTGTACCTTATATGATGAGGGCTCAGAAACCTATTGCCTCGCTCCTAAGCATTATGAATTTAAAAACATCGAGGGAGTAGATACTTTATATGTATTGGTTTCTGGTGATACGGTGGAAGATGGTGCACGAGTGACACCAGGACTTGGCGGTTTATTTATACTTTATAAATTAGGCAATTCTTGGGTCGTCTCTGCAAGCAGTCCTTATATAAAAAATGGCGGAGCGGGTAGAAGTCAGCTGATAGATTTTGATTTAAGAGAAGTGGGTGCTGATAGGTACGGTTGGGTAGGTAAGTTTTGTGGCTCCGGTGCAGGTGGTCAAACCAATTGTTCTTGGAGTATGTACGCTGCTATGACAAGTGGTAAAGTCGAAGAAGTGGCAAGATTGGATTTAGATTATTCGTATGAGCTTATGAGTAAACCGTCATATGGTGAAGCTGAAAGTGATGTTAGTATCAATACAGGTGGGGTTATGACTCAAGGCTTTTATCCCTTAAAAGTCACTGTCAATTACGAACACGGTCTTTATGATAACAACTACGAGCCAATACCCTCTAGTCTGGATAAAGGTACAGATAGCTTTATTGTAGAGTTCAACGAGCAGACACAGATGTTTAACTTGCCAGATGATAAAAGTTAAGATGAAAAATTCTTATTATCTTTAGCGGTTACTGTATTTATCTTTGTCTATCGAGTATCACTTCAGGCATCGTGTCAAGATAGCTGCTAACAGCTAAGCGATCACCATTTGAATCAAAATAATAAAAATTATTGCCTTTCAAAAACTTAAAAGTATCTATGTAATAATTATCAATGAAAATAGGCATGTCATACTCCGTAGGGACGATTATTTTATTATCTTTATTTATCATGCCATAACCATTCTCTTTTGCCACGACTGCCAAGCCATTATGAAATGAATCAGCATTCAGATAGTTTAAGGGTACAACAGTCTTTCCACTGCTATCAATATAACCCCACAGTTCATCCTTTCTTACAGGTGCTAGTCCTTCTGAGAAATACCTGATTTCGTCAAACTGATATGGAATAGTAAGTTCGCCAGTATCATTAATAACACCCCATTTACCCTCGTACTCAACAGCCGCCTTACCTTCAGAAAAAGGTCTGACATCATCATATATTATCGGAATAATGACTTGGTTTTTTTTGTTGATGTATCCATGATGTTCATTTTTTTTAACGATGGCGAGTCCATCAGAAAACTCAGCAGTAAAGTTATAACTGAATGGAACGATGATATTGGCTTGTTTATCAATAAAACCATATTTCCCATCTTTCTGAGCACTTGCTAAACCTTCATTAAAGTCACATAGCTCACCCCAACTTACTCCCTTCGACAACTTATATCCTGGCAATAATCCGCATGCTATTACGTAATTGCTTAAAGACAAGCTAAAAGCTAGGATGAGTGTGGTCGATAATTGTTTGATAACGGAATCCTTAGTCATCAACGTCAGCTCCTACGAATTAGATACTATCGATTGGGTATGATATGGGCAATCTAAAGAACAGCCCATATCCTATAAAATAAAAACGTTAGGTCTTGAGCTGTTTTATTCTACAAAAATGCTTAATGTGCCTCATCCCAATTCTCGCCAGCACCCGTCTCAACCAATAAAGGCACGGCAAAATCCACGTTCCAGCCTTTTTCAACAGCAGTGGTCGTTAAGACCTCTTGCATTGCATTGGTAATGAGTTGGCTAATTTCATCTACCTTGTCACTATCCACTTCAAACACCAATTCATCATGGACTTGTAGCAGCATTTTGGCTTGCGCTTTTGGCAGTACTTTATCGACGGCAATCATCGCCAGCTTAATTAAATCAGCCGCTGAGCCTTGTAGTGGCGCGTTAATCGCAGCACGTTCCGCGCCTTGTTTGACCATGCGGTTGCTGTGAGTAATATCAGGCGTGTAGAGCTTACGACCCAATATCGTCTCGACATAGCCTTGCTCGTGAGCACTGGCACGGGTATTGATCATATAGTTTTTGACACCCGGGTAGCGATCAAAATACATATCGATATAATCTTGTGCCTCATTGCGGCTCATTTGCAATTGCTTAGCCAGTCCAAAGGCGCTCATGCCATATAGCAGACCAAAGTTAATGGCTTTGGCATTACGGCGCTCGATCGAGGTTACGTCAGCAACATCCTTGCCAAGTACTTCAGCGGCAGTCGCAGCGTGAATATCTAACCCTTCGTTGAAGGCGTCAGTTAAGTTTTTATCGCCTGAGAAATGTGCCATGAGACGCAATTCAATTTGTGAATAATCCGCCGCCAAAATAACGCGACCTTCTGGGGCGATAAAGGCTTGGCGAATCAAGCGGCCAGTCGCAGTACGAATCGGAATATTTTGTAAATTGGGATCAGTCGAAGACAAACGCCCAGTACTGGTCAGTGCTTGATGATAGCTGGTATGGACGCGATCAGTTTCGCTATCTGCGACATTATCAAGCGCATCGGTATAAGTGCTTTTGAGCTTAGATAGACCGCGATATTCTAAGGTAATATCGACCAATGGATGATCGATTTTTGACAGCACGGCCTCACCAGTAGAGTATTGACCCGACTTGGTCTTTTTGCCACCTGGAACGCCGAGTTTTTCAAATAGCATCTCACCGAGCTGCTTAGGTGAGCCGAGGTTAAACTCTTCTCCTGCCACTTCATAGGCGCGTTTTTCTAGCGCGATAATTTCTTCATCGAAGCGCTTTGATAGCTCGTTTAAAAATGGGCGTTTGATTAAGATACCGTTTGCTTCCATCTGGCAGAGTATCTCCGCCGTTGGAATCTCTAGCTCGTGTAGCAATTTGGCATTATTGGCATCGTTCGCCAGCTCAACGCTGAACACCTCAAATAGCTGATAAGTAATGTCAGCATCTTCACAAGCATAGTCGCTAGCAATATCGATGGCGACTTGGTCAAAGGTGACTTGCTTAGCGCCTTTACCAGCGACATCTTCATAGCTGATGGTTTGCGTTTGTAGATAATGGCGTGCTAAATCATCCATACCATGACGAGTGATGGCGGCATTAATCACGTAGCTGGCAAGCATGGTATCCATCGCCCAATTATTGGGACGAGCATGAATGCTACCCAATAAATCGATATCATAATGGCTGAGAATATGCGCATCGTATTTTAAATGCTGACCGATTTTACCGATATTTGGGTTTTCTAAGATAGGTTTTAGGCGAGCCAATACGCTATCGCGGTCGAGCTGTTTAGCCGTCAGTTCGTCACCCTCTAGCGCATGTGTCAGTGGTATGTAATAGGCTTCATGCGCTTGTACCGCAAAAGACAAACCGACGATTTGTGCTTGACGCCAATGGACGCTAGTGGTTTCGGTATCAATGACAAAGTGCGGCGCAGACTCTAATAATTCGACTAGACTCTCAAAAGCTGGTTCGTCGAGCACAGTATGCCACGCTCTATCATGCTGTTTGCCGTTTTGGACATTCTCAATACTGCTTGATTGTAGCGATTTAGCGATTTGTGCTTGTGATTCAGCATCTGCTTGGCTACTTGCAACACTTTGTACGCCGTTCCCATTAGCATTGGCTGGATGGTTTGGGTGGTCAAGAGAAGCAAGCTCATTTCTAAACTCAAGCTCGCTATACAGCTCGCGCAATTCATCTATATGAGCACAAGGATTGGTATCGATTTTCAAATCATTCCAGTCTTGACCGATATCTAAGTCTGTGACGATAGTGGCCAGTTTGGCATTGAATGGAATTTCCTCTGCATGCTCAATCAAGCCTTTAGCGCCGCGTCCTTTAATAAAGCCAATATGCTTTAACATATTGTCGATATCACCGTACTCAACGAGTAAGTCTTTAGCGGTTTTTTTACCGATGCCGGGCACGCCTTTAATGCCGTCAGAGGCGTCACCCATCAAGGTTAAAAAATCAATCATTTGATTTGGATTAATACCGAATTTTTCGATGACCGCTTGGGTGTCTGTCACTTTGCCCGTGAAGCTGTCTTCCAATATGACGCAGTCATTGACCAGTTGCATCATGTCTTTATCGCCGGTTGAGATAACCACATGATGACCTTGCTCGACCGCACGGTGCGCCAGTGTGCCGATAATGTCATCCGCTTCTGCACCTTCGATGCGTAACAGTGGAATGCCCAAAGCGGTTACCAAGCGATGGATATAAGGAATTTGCTCCACCAGCTCTATGTCGATGGGCGGACGAGCCGCCTTATAATCAGCAGACATATGATGGCGAAAGGTCGGTGATTTGGTATCAAAACAGACCGCCATATGGGTGGGATGATATCGACGCATCAATTTTAACAGTGCATTGAGCGTGCCACGGATGGCATTCGTTATCAGCCCTTGCGAGTTTTGCATGGTTTTTGGCAAGGCGTGATACGTGCGGAACAGATAATAAGAGCCATCAACCAAAATAAAAGGTGGCTGATTTTTGTCCACGTGACTGGTGTCCATAGTCGCTACGTTGGGCATGGTATCAAAATTTGGTAAGGCTTTAGGGTCAAGCGCTTGATGCGAGTTGTGGTTATTGTCTACGGAGGAGTCGGTCATATGGTCAGTCATAAAGGTCACTTATTATTAGGTATCAGATAGAGTAAATATCAGATAAAACGATGCTTCCATTATAACGATAAAATCAGACCTTGCCGAACTTCTCGATAGTTATGATATTTCTACTGCTGACAGACGCTCATAAAAAAAGAACCCAGTATTCACTGAGCTCTCTTATAGATAAAGCCGATATTGTTATTGTTAAAAATCTATCTCACTTCTGAAGTCACTTCGCTATCGATATTACCGTGAGTCGCTTTAGAATATGGGCAAACTTTATTGGCTTTTTCGACCAATTTTTGGAACTCATCCGCTGATAGCTCTGTGTTTTCAGCAGTGACATGAATTTTCACGGCTAATTGAAAATCTAAGCCTTCACCTTTCATTAAATCTACGGATACTTCAGTGGTAGAGTCAAACTTTGCTTTTTCTGCCCCTTTGACCGCAGCAAGTGCGCCATCAAAGCAGGCTGCATAGCCCATCGCAAATAACTGTTCTGGATTATTACCGTCCTTACTGGAACCCGGCGCGACCATATTAATCGTCAAATCACTGTCTTGCAGACTGGCATTACCTGTACGGCCGCCAGTAACTGTTGCTTTGGTGGAATATAGTGTTTTCATAACATATCCTTTGTTGTGAGTTTTTATGTTCAAGCATTAAATTTTGATAGGGATTCAGCATAACAAACCAGTGCATGAGCAATATAGGTCAGTCGTAAGTATATACTGTGGATTTGTAAGTGAACTGTTAGTAGAATCTTTAGCTGCATTTAACTATCGCAGGAAAAGCTTAATCGCTATAAGTAACAGAAGTATTAATGTAATATAGGAATATAGCTGTAAAAAATAAAGTTACCAAAATAGATGATAAAAAATCTAACCAATAAAGGTCTTATTCGATGAATAAATCAATGGTGTTACCTATTGCACTTTCTTTGCTAACATTTACCCTTGCTGGCTGCGGCGGGGAGGATGATGGTATTTATGGTTCGGGTAGTAATAAGATTACGCTGACCAGCTTTGACAATAGCTATGATAAGCAAGCGAAAGATAGCGCTATTGCACGCATCGATGAGACCTACCGTACTGGTGAGCGTGAAATCAAGATAAAAAATATCGTTAATAATTATAGTAATCAAGGTTTGAATACTTTGGACAGAACGGTATTATCAGACAATTTTGAAGGGCGACTGGAAAACAAAAACATTGAAGTTGATAACCGCACTGTCAAACGCCCTATCTATGAAAAAGACAGTAATAACAAGCTAGACTACGAAACCAATTATAAGACGCTTAACTTATCAGGCTTGCAGGCAAACAGTTATAGCGCTGGTACAAACATAAATAACAGTCGCGGTATTCTCACCGACTTAAATAATTATCCTAAGATTCCAGCCAATGCAGAGTTTCCGATAGGTTCTGTTTGCTATATTCCAGTAGTCGAGAGCGAACGCTCGTTTTTAGCCTTTAACGACAAAAACAAGACGGGATATACATCGCTTGATAAGTGGATTGATGCAGCTGAAGACCGCTTTAGCGATGATAGAGGCTACAGAACTTCTGAGTTTGGTGTAGGCATAGGCAATAAGCAAAAAGCGGCACAAGTGACGTTCTTTGAATACCGGAATCAGCCTGCTTATCAGTACAATGGTGTCGAATATAACGATGGCACGGATGATAAAAATGCTATTTATGAAGCAAATTATGTTGCCAAAGGTGTGATGAATCCGAATACCAACAGTATTCGCGGTGTGGTGGATTGTACGATAGTCAATGAAGCCGCAGGAGATTTCTTGGCCGCACAAATCAAACGCTACTATTAATCTTAAAAAAGCATCGTGTTAAAAAACTGACCAACACTCTCTATTTAACTATCTAGGGAGTGTTTTTTTATGCGCTAATTCTGCACCTTGACGCTAAATCCGCTACAATACGCTCATTATTTATTCTATTTAGTTAGATTACTGTCTAAAAGACAGCCTTTTTGAAGTTAAGGTTGAAGCCAAAAATTATGAGCGTAGATCCAAAGAAATTAAACAAAGAAGTGGCTAAACGCCGTACTTTTGCCATTATCTCGCATCCCGATGCAGGTAAAACCACCATGACTGAAAAGTTACTATTATGGGGTCAGGCAATTCAGGTAGTAGGCGAGGTCAAAGGCCGCAAAACTGATCGACATGCGACATCAGACTGGATGAGTATGGAGCAAGAGCGTGGTATCTCGATCACCACTTCTGTCATGCAGTTTCCTTATCAAGACCATGTGGTCAACCTATTGGATACACCAGGTCACGCCGATTTTAGTGAAGATACCTATCGCACCTTGACCGCTGTGGATAGCGCGCTGATGATGGTCGATGGTGCTAAAGGGGTCGAAGAGCGAACCATCAAGCTGATGGAAGTCTGCCGCATGCGCGACACGCCAATCATCTCATTTGTTAACAAACTGGATCGTCAAATTCGTGAGCCGCTTGAGCTGCTTAGCGAGATTGAGGCAGTGTTAAAAATTAAATGTATTCCAGTGACTTGGCCTATCGGTATGGGACAAGATTTCGTTGGTGTCTATCATCTGACCGAAAACAAAACCTACCTTTATGAAAAAGGTAATGGCGGCAAGATGACAGTCTCTGAGACTCGCGCGGGCTATGATTATCCGGACATTCGTGAGCGTTTGGGTCAATTGATGTTTGATGCCTTCGAAGAGTCACTTGAGCTGGTACAAATGGCGTTAGAAGAATTTAGCGTTGAGGCGTTCTTAGCGGGCGAGATGACGCCAGTATTATTCGGTACGGCATTGGGCAACTTTGGCGTAAGCATGGTACTTGATACCTTGATCAAATATGCACCGCCACCCAAGTCGCATCCGACCAATGAGCGTGAAGTGGCAGCAACAGAAACAGATTTTAGCGGTTTTGTCTTTAAGATTCAGGCCAATATGGACCCACGCCACCGTGATCGCATTGCATTTTTACGCGTGTGTTCAGGCAAGTATGAAAAAGGCATGAAGCTGAAGCATGTACGTTTGGGTAAAGACGTACGCATTGCCGATGCACTGACCTTTTTGGCAGGTGATCGCGAAGCGTTAGAAGAAGCGTATCCGGGTGATATCATCGGTTTGCATAATCATGGCACTATCTCTATCGGTGACAGTTTTACCGAAGGCGAGGAGCTGAATTTTACGGGTATTCCGCATTTCGCGCCTGAATTGTTCCGCCGTGTCATTCTAAAAGATCCGCTCAAATCTAAAGCCTTGCAAAAAGGGCTACAGCAGCTAAGCGAAGAGGGCGCGACACAGGTCTTTATGCCGCAGATTAACAACGATTTAATCTTGGGTGCGGTTGGTGTACTACAGTTTGAAGTGGTCGCGCATCGTCTCAAAGAAGAGTACAAAGTACAGTGTATCTTTGAGCCAGTATCGATCGCCACCGTACGCTGGATTCATTGTGATGATGAAGTGGCATTAGCGAAATTTAAACGCAAAGCCCATGACCAGTTGTCGCTAGATGGCGGTGGTTATTTAACGTATCTTGCCCCATCACGGGTCAACTTGCAGCTTATGCAAGATCGCTATCCAGAAGTCACTTTTAGTAATACTCGTGAGCATTAAAATCCATTATTTCATGAGTTAGTTTATCTTTTAAGACACGCCAGCCGTGTCTTTTTTATTAGCTTAGATTTAGGCATTAAACGAGAGAGGGTAGGTAGCTATTCGTTAGCAGGAGACAGCAAAACCCTAAAAACACAAACAGTGTTCCTACAATACATCGTCATTGTTACGGTAGAATATCAAGTAACATCTTATGTTTATGAAAGAGGATATATGAACGCTGCGAATCAAATTGATATCAATAAGCCAACAATGAATCCGCATTTATCGATGACAGCAAGTCGTAGTCGTCTGCTGAGACTGCTTGCCGGCAGTTTACTGCTAGGTAGCATCGCGATGCCTGCAAATGCAGGTAATCTCATCAGTAGCACGGATTATCTAGAATATGAGCTGCCTAAAAAAGTGCAAGCACAGTGTGTTGAGCGCGATAACTGTCCAGAGATTGACATCAAATATCTGAAGACCAACCACGATTGGATCAATGATATTGCCAATGCGCGTATTAATAATTTAGTCGTTAATAGTAAACCGACTGAATCTGCGCCTATCAAAACGAAAGTCAATCAGACAATGGTGAAAGCCGCCATTGATGACTTTGCCAGCTCACAGTTTGTAGATATGCCAGAAGGCAGTTCATGGGCTTATAGCCTAATGGTAACGCCTGAGTATTTAGGTCATGTCAGTGATTTTGAACTGTTTGAAATCAATACTTATGTCTTTACTGGTGGCGCTCATGGCATGCCTTATAGCGAATACTTAATATTTGACCTTGGCACCAAAAAACAAATCACGCTTGAGGATATGCTTCAATCAGGCAAGGAATCACGTTTTAAAACGCTTGCTTATGATGCTTATAAAACGTGGGTCAAAACGGTTGACGACGATGTCAGCAGTTATGAGAAAAACTGGCCATTTACCTTAAGTAATAATGTGACACTAACGGACAAAGGCATCGATATTCGTTACCAACATTATGCTATCGGCCCATATGCTTATGGTATGCCGGTACTTAGTATTCCGTACAGTAAGCTCGACGGTGTCATAAAGCCGCACTTTATACCTAAATAGTTCGGATGGTCATTGCATAACTTATTACGGTTTATATTAAAAAAATCGTAAAATCTCTTAAAAAATTGGCAATGATTTATCTAAAACCATTTGAAATTTAATAAAAGAATAAGGAGTTACCGCATGACGAACAATACAGATAGTATGAAGGCGACAGTCGACACAGAGATTTGGCAACTTAATGCATTAACAGAAGCGCTTGGTGACCTAACGTTGACGGTCAATGACAGCCTGTCTGTTGGTCGTGGCAGCGACAATGACGTGGTACTTGGTAGCAAGCAAGTATCGCGTAATCATGCGGTGTTAAGCATCTTAGATGGTCGATTGTATGTCAAAGATTTAGACTCATCGAACGGCACATTTATCAACGAGCAGCGTATCGAAGGCAATACATCGAGCCTTTTACAGGTAGATGATACCATTGGATTTGCCAGTTTCAGCTTTCAGGTGAACGCGCCACTTGCTGCTACAGATACTGATGTATTAGCGCCCGTAGCAGTAGAGGATTCAGTGGCTGAGACTGAGACAGTGGTTGCTGAAACGACTGCCGAAACAAAGGCTGTCGAAGACTTGACGGTGAGTGAACCTGTTGTGCATGAATCAGTAGCAAAAGAGCCGATTGTTAAGCAAACGGGCGTCGAAGCTATACTGCCTGTGACAGCTGATGTGAAGGCAGTACCTGTTGATACAGCCTCGGATAGAGTAGCAGACTCAGTAGGGGTAGCTGAGACCAGTGTTAATGAAACAGTTGAACCAGTCTTACAGGAGCCGATTCAGGAGCCGATTGTGAAACAAACGGGTATCGATGAAGTCTTAACGGCTATAGATAATACCGTGTCCGACACAACTGACGCGGCACCAGTCGCTGCTGCAACTGTAGCAGATGCACAACCTGCTGTAAGTCAGCCAGAAGCCGTCACAGCGACAGAGGCGGCACCGACAGCACCTGCTCATGATACGTTATTAGTAGAGCAGTCAGCTGTACATGAAAAGCCAGCAGTTGAATCAGAGCATGACAAAACGACTAAAACTGCTCTACAAGAAGAAGCAGATCCCGATATTCTACGAGCTAAGCAGGCGGCAACCGCACAATTTTCTGGCACTGCCAATTTAGGTCAATCTCGTGATCTTGGGACAGAAGGTAATAATGCGATGGATCAGGCTATCAGTAATTCAGCCAATGCAGGACAGGCAGAGAAAAAACCAAGCGGTGGTTGGTTTATTTGGGTGTTTATTGCCATCATCATTATTGCGTTAGCATTGTGGTTATTTAACATGGGCGGTGCGTAACCAAGTACTGACCAGTGCGTTTGAGATACTCTAATCCAATCGAGCTTTGGTATAATTATTAGCCAATTGTTAGCTACTATCGGCTAATAGTCCAGTAACTCTCACGAATATGCCACTTTGATAGCGTCAACATTCAATAGAGTGTTGACGCTATATTTTATTTAACAGTCTGCTGTTTTATCTTTTGCCAATATTTTGTTAAGAGAGCATTATTATGATGAACTTTGAAGAATATCAAGCTTTTAAAGACCGTGGCTTTAGTCATGCTCCACTGATAAAAAAACGTCTAATGGACGCACAGACACCAGTATCTGTATTTTCTAAGGTACGTGATTTAAGCGGCTCTGCATATTTATTTGAGTCTGTCGTAGGCGGGGAGCGTTGGGCACGATATTCGATGATTGGTTTAGGTAGTGATCTCATTTTGCAGTATGCCGATGGTAATATGACCGTCAAAAAAAATGACCATACCGATGTCGATGCAGTCGCTGACCCGTTTGACTATATCCGTCAGCTAATGGCGCAATATAAGATGCCAACAGTCGAGGATATTGCAACGCTACCGAGCTTTAGCGGCGGCTTAGTAGGTTACTTTGGCTATGACATGGTGAGGGTTATCGAGCCAAGCGTGGGTTTGTCAGACGCCCCCAATCCGATGACAATGCCGGATATGTGGCTGATGCTGTCAATGAGCGTGATTGTTTTTGACAGTTTAGAAAATACGTTATCTATCATCGTTTATGCTGATTGTCACACTGAAGATGGCTATAGCAATGCCATCCGCGAACTAGAAAAAATTGAAGAAAAACTGGCAGAAATGCCAAATCTGAGCGCACCCGTAATGCCGACGCCGACATTTACCTCACAAACAGGCGCGCAGAAATATTGTCATGATGTCAATAAAATAAAGGATTACATTTTAGCAGGCGATGTCATGCAAGTCGTTTCTGCGCAGCGTTTGACGGCCGATTATACTGGCGACTCATTAGCAGTCTATCGTGCCCTACGGTTTTTAAACCCATCGCCGTATTTATTCTTGGTACATGGTTACACCCTCGATGATCACAAGCGTTTCGACATTATTGGAGCATCCCCTGAGATATTATCACGTATCGAAAATGGCAAAGTGACAGTACGACCATTGGCGGGTACTCGTAGACGTGGAAAAAATGAGGCGGAAGATTTAGCGCTTGAAAAAGAGCTGTTGAATGATAAAAAAGAGATCGCCGAGCACTTGATGCTTATCGATTTGGGTCGTAATGATATTGGCCGCGTTTGTGAATATGGCAGTGTCAAAGTCACCGAAAAGATGTTTGTCGAGCGTTATTCGCAAGTGATGCACATTGCTTCTAATGTTGAAGGGACGATATTGCCCAATAAGGATGCGTTGGATGTTTTTTGTGCGACGTTCCCCGCTGGTACGTTATCAGGTGCGCCCAAAATACGCGCCATGCAAATCATTGACGAGATAGAGCCAGTCCGCCGAACGGTATTTGGCGGCTCAGTCGGTTATCTGGGCTGGCATGGCAACATGGATACCGCCATTGCTATTCGTACTGCTGTGATGCGCCGTGGTAAAATTCATATCCAAGCGGGTGCTGGGGTTGTTGCTGATTCTATTCCAGAAGCAGAGTGGGAAGAGACCAACAAAAAAGCATTGGCGTTGGTCAAAGCGGTAAAAATGGCGTGTAATGGTTTACGGATTCGCTAGGGACTCCAGTCATAAACACACAGTATGCCGTCAGCGTCAAAAAACAGCTTATTTCTATTTGAAAAAAATAGTAACATAATCAACTATTTATATATTTTTATTAAAATAATCATAAAAAATATGAAAAAGGGCTTGCGTCTTTCAAAAAATTTGATAGAATAGCCACCACTTTAAGAGAACAAGCCGACTTAGCTCAGTTGGTAGAGCAACTGACTTGTAATCAGTAGGTCGCCAGTTCGATCCCGGCAGTCGGCACCATCTCTCTTAAAGTAGCTTTTTATGAATCTGTCTTAAACTAAAGCCATTTTTGTTTAAAGCAACCTAAGGTGGGATTGGGGAGCGGTCAAACCCAACAGACTGTAAATCTGTCGCGAAAGCTTCGAAGGTTCGAATCCTTCTCCCACCACCATATTTTTTAAGTTTGTCATAGCGCCAAGCATACTCTTTATACTTAATGACTCTCGATTAGAGTCTTCTTGAATAAGAGTAATTGCGGGTGTGGTATAATGGTAACACCTTAGCCTTCCAAGCTAATGACGCGGGTTCGATTCCCGCCACCCGCTCCATATATACAACATCGCAAAGATTACCAATAAATCATCACGACAGTCAGTTTTAGTATTGCTGTATCGTGATATTTTTTTTAGTAAATCCATAAGTTGTTTTTTGTGGTTATTAAAAACATGCTCATATAGCTCAGCGGTAGAGCACTCCCTTGGTAAGGGAGAGGTCTTGAGTTCAATTCTCAATATGAGCTCCATTTATTGTTTAAACCTCTTGTGTTTGCTTTGCCATCTTTAAACAGTTCGTGTCGATATCGAAATTACAAAATATTGAAAATTATAAATTACAGTGTAGCAAATAATATTTAAGGGTGACACTGACGTGTTGCCTTTTAGTGCTGTCAATTTATTAAGTTATCAATACATGAGTAATTATATAAAAGTATCTAAGACAAAATTATTTAAGATAAAAGCATCTAGGTTCGGCAGGCTCCAATATTATTAATGATTTACACTGAGATAAAGTAGTGCAACAGCGATAATGTATAATATCTTGCAATATTCACTAGATTAAAAAATATGTATAATGTTTAAACTTATGTGTGCAGCATTGAAATGCATGATCTGAGCACATATATACAGTCGTAAAGTGATCAAACAGTTTTAGTAGATAAGCCATAGCGTCAACGGTTTGATGGTTCTGTATGCATCATGAGCCGTCAAACAGCTATTCACCGATCTTTGATTGATAAAGATTCACCAAAAAAAGAGGAAATACCCATGGCAAAGGCCAAGTTTGAACGCGTAAAGCCAC